>JBMNNX010000239.1:0-10428 GCA_050942745.1 Myxococcales bacterium | reverse complement strand
GAAGCAGCGTACTTGGCGCTACTTCGGTCTCCCCGAGAACGCGCCCCTGTGGACCGCGCTCAGGTGCATAGTGGTTTTCCACAGCCACCGCGCCCTCAGAGAGAGTCGCTTAACACCAGCCACCTAGGCCTCACGACAATCCCCGCGGGTGGAAGTCTCGCCGAGCGCCGCTCGCGGGCAGCGCACGGTGCCCATCACCAGGGCTGCGCCGAGGGCTCAGCGCTGGAGCTTGGCGCGGTACTCGTCGATCCTGAAGCAGCCCTTCTCGAGGCACAGCTCGAGCGCCGCGCGAAGAATCCGTGCGCCCTTCTCCTGCTGATCCTGGATCACGCGGACCCTCTCCATCTCTTGCGGCGTCAGCGTCGGCGCGGCGCCGCCGCCGAGGAGATCGTCGAGGAGGCTGGCGACGGCCGCCCCGGCCATCGGCGGCGCAGGGGCGGGCGGCGGGGCTTTCGCCGGCGCGTGCGGCCGGATGTCCTTGATACTCGTGATGATCGTGTTACCCGCCATGTCGACGAGCTTGCCCTCGTCCCCATCGGCATCGAGCGGGGCGATGGACCCGAAAGCTTGGGGCATCACGCTCGGATCGCGGCCGAAGTAGTGGCGCTCGATGGCCGTCATGATCTCGGTCTCGCCGGCTATGACGGGCCTGACGCGCGCGCCCGTCTTCATGACGAGATCGTCGAGCGTCGGGATGTCGCTCGGGTCGGCCATTGCGACCCAGAGCGTCTTGCCGTTGTCCTTGAGCGCGCAGGGGAAGATGGCCTTCTCTTTCGCGTAGTTGGGATCGACCTTGAGCAGCGCGCCCGCATCCTTTTCGACCTTGTCGAGCTCGACTCTGGGCACGCCGAGCGCCTTCGACAGCGCGTCGATCACCGCCGACTCTTTGGCGAAGCGCTTCTCGACCACAATCTTCGCGAGGCGTCCGCCCCACTGCTGCTGGTCGGCCAGCGCAGAGCGGAGCTGAAGCTCATCGATCAGCTTGGCCCGCACCAGGATTTCGCCAATTCTCGAGGTCATGCCGCGAAGCTCCCAAGGCCTGTGAGGCGTCGGTCAGTCAGGTCTTTGCCGGCAGGCTCGTCAAAGCAAACGTCAAGCTGGTGGCCCGCCGGGACACCAGCGGCTGCGCAACGAGTCGGCGGGCAGCTCAAGGCGCACGAGCCTGCCCGGCCGTGCCGTCGCGCCAGAAAGCCACTGCTGCTCGTCGGTCCGTCCGGCATCGCTATTGTTCAAGACTTGTCGCGAGGATTATAGAGGCCGCTCATCCACTCCCGCGAGGAAAGCGTCCGGGCGAGTCCCTCGCACCAGCGCAACCCCTGCCGCCGATGCTCCGCAAACGCCTTCGATCAGCGCGCCTTCTCCTCGCCGTGGTGCTCGTCTGCCCCCTCCTTGCCCTTTGGGTCGACTGGCAGGGGGCCCCGCCGGCGAGCGCACCGCAGCTATTGAAGGCCGAGCGAGCGGATGGCCTCCTGCTCGCTGGGGCGGCGAAGGTCGAGCTCGCGCCGGAGCTGCCTGTCGTCATCGCCGGCTATCCGCCTCCTCGGCGCGAGGCGAGCGACGAGCGCGCGCCGCTCTACGCCCGAGCCATCGTCCTTCGAAGCGGGCAGACGCGGGTCGGGCTCGTCTCGCTCGAGCTGCTCGAAATGCCCGAGAGCCTGGTAGACCGCGTGCGCGAGCGCGCTCCGTCCCTCGGGTTGGATGGGGTGATCGTCACCGCGACGCACGTCCACAGCTCCTTCGGCGGCTACGACCCGCGCCTCCTCCCCGCGGTCGCCGCGACCGGCGCCTTCGACGAAGAGCTCGCGTCTCACCTCGTCGCCAAGGTCGAGGCCTGCTTGCGGCTCGCCGCCGACGCCGTGCGTGCGGTGTCGGCGCGCGCGGCGGCGATCGCCGTTCCAGGGGTGACCCGAAACCGCGCCGAACCCGGGGCACGAGTCGACGACCGGCTGCGGGTCCTTGCGCTGGATGCCGTTGATGGAGGCGCGCCGGTCGCCCGGCTCCTCATCTTTGCCGCGCACCCCACGCTGGTCGCCCGCGGCGGCGAGCGCCTCGACGGCGATTTCCCCGGTCGCCTCATGGCTTCCTTGGAAGAGGAGGGCGGGGTCGCAGTGTTCACCCAGGGTGCCGTGGGCGACGTGAGCGCCCGAACGCGCGAACCGGAGGAGGTCGCGCTCGCGCTCGCGAAGGCGGTTCGCGACGCGCTCGCCGCCGCAAGGCCGCCCCTCCTCGAACCGTCGCTGGGCTTCGCCGAGGTTCAGGTCGAGCTGCCGCGGGCGCTCGCTCCATCGTCCGTGCCGGGCGCGCTGCGCCGCCCGGTGTCGAACCTCCTCGCTCCCTTGCTCCCGAGGACCGCGCGCGTCGCGATCCTGCGGCTCGGCGAGCTGTCCTGGCTCTTCGTCCCCGGCGAGCCGACGACCTTCGGCGCGGCGCAGGTCCTCGGCCGAATCGGCGCGCCAGCAGGCGTACCCGAGCCGATCCTCGTCGGGCTCTCGCAGGGATACCTCGGCTACATCGAGGCCTCCGACCGTGTTCTCCGCAGTCGAGGCGAAGCGCGGCGGGCCTTGTTCGAGGCGAGCCTCGTCGAGCGCCTGGCCGAAGGTCTCGCCGCGGCGGCCGAAGCGCTCGACAAAATTGAGGCCGGCGCGGCCACGAGCTCTGCCGATTGAGCGCAGGACCTGTCGGCTCGCCCGGCACGCTTGGCTCGAGGCTGGGCCTGGCCGGTCGAGTGGTCCGTGCCCGCCAGCGGCGACGGCCAGCCGTTCTGACGGCTTGCGGAGGTCGGGGCCGGGGCGCTACAGAGGCGAGCCATGCGCCCTGTCAATACCTTCTTGGCCCTCTCCGCCGTCCTCGCCATCGCCTGCAGCTCGGGCACCTCGAACCGACCTTCGTCCGACTCGGGCCGACCCGCTAGGAGCGACCCCTTGGATCTGCAGAAAGAAGCCTCGGCGCTCGAGGCAGAGCTCGTCGCGAAGTATGGAACCTCGCAGCAGGAGCGCATCCGCCGCGGCCTCCGTCAGGTCGCAGCGCTGTGGCGCCCCTCCGACGGTGATTTCTCGCGGTTCGCGCGGGAGCACTTCATCGCCGACGAGGCGACGCTCGGCCTCACGGTCGCGAGGCTCGAGGCCATCCTCGAACAGATCGACGGTCACTACACCGAGATCTCCCGGGCGCTGCGAGCTCCGACCGATCTCGACGTGGGCCCGCTGCTTCCCATCGACCCGCTGCTCGCGGCCTTCGAGCCGGCGGCGCACCTGAACGAGGACTTCTTCGCTTCGAAGATCGGCTTCGTCGTCCTGCTCAACCTTCCGCTCACCACCTTGCAGGAGCGGCTCGACCACGGCGACTCCTACAGCCGCGACGACTGGGCGCGGGTGCGCCTCGCCAGCCGCTTCTCCCGCCGCGTCCCCGCCGAAGTCCTGCAGCAGGTCGCGCGCGTGTCGGCCGAGGCCGACCTCTATATCGCCGAGTACAACATCTGGATGCACCACCTGCTCGACCCGAAGGGCGAGCGGCTGTTTCCGAAGGGCATGCGGCTCATCAGCCACTGGAACCTGCGCGACGAGCTGAAGGCCGCCTACGCCGATCCCCGAGGACTCGAGAAGCAGCGCCTCATCGCGAAGGTGATGGAGCGCATCGTCACGCAGACCATCCCTCGCGTCGTCATCGACAACCCGCGCGTTGACTGGGAACCCTTCGCGAACGTAGTCAGCGCCGCGCCTGAGGCGGAGATCGAGGAGGATGCGCCCGCTCGCGCCGCGAGCGCCGACCCGGCGCCGGAGCCGGATGCGCGTTATCGCATTTGGATCGAGCAGTTCCACGCAGCGCGGCGGATCGATCCGTACACGCCGGTCACCCCCACGGCGCTCGCGCGGGCCTTCGAGCTCGGGCGGGAGATGCCCGAGGCGCGCGTCGTGGGCCTGCTCACCGAAGTTGTCTCCTCGCCCGTCGCGCGCGGCGTCGCGGCCGAGATCGAGAAGCGGCTCGGCCGCAAGCTCGAGCCACACGATCTTTGGTTCAACGGCTTCCAGGCGCGCGGGCGCTATTCGGAGGACGAGCTCAACGCCATCACGCGCAAGCGCTACCCGGACGCCCAGGCCTTCCACGCCGACTTGCCGCGCATCCTTCAGCAGCTTGGCTTCAGCGAGGAGAAGGTGCGCTTCCTCGCCGACCACATCGCAGTCGATCCGGCGCGCGGCGCCGGTCACGCGATGGAGGCGAAGCGCCGCGGCGACCTGCCTCGCCTGCGCACGCGCATTGCCCGGGACGGGATGGACTACAAGGGCTACAACGTCGCCATCCACGAGCTCGGCCACAATGTCGAGCAGGTCATCTCGCTCTACGAGGTTGACCACACGCTGCTCGCCGGTGTGCCCAACAACGCCTTCACCGAGGCCATCGCCTTCGTCTTCCAGTCGCGTGACCTGGAGTTGCTCGGCCTGAGCGGGCCGGACGAGGAGGCCGAGCGGATGCGCGTGCTCAACGACTTCTGGATGACCTGGGAGATAGCCGGCGTCGCGCTCGTGGACATCGCCGCCTGGCACTGGCTCTACGACCATCCGGAAGCGCCCCCGGAGCAGTTCCGCGAGGCGGTCCTGGCGATAAGCAAGGACGTTTGGAACCGCTACTACGCGCCCGTGCTCGGGGCGAAAGACTCGGTGCTGCTCGGCATCTACTCGCACCTCATCGCCTATCCGCTCTATCTGCCCGACTATCCGATGGGCCACCTCGTGGCGTTCCAGATTGAGGAGCACCTGCACAAGAGCCCCGCCATCGGACCCGAGATCGAGCGGATGACGAGCTACGGCGCCGTGCCCCCGGATCTCTGGATGAAGCACGCGACGGGGGCGCCGGTGAGCGCCGAGCCTCTGCTTCGGGCCACCGAGGCGGCTCTCGCGAGCGGGCAGGGCCGCTGATCCGCCGCCAGTCGCCGGATCGCCGGCCTTCGTGCCGGCGCGCCCGGGGCCTTCGAATTCGCGGCGCCCCGGCTTGATTCCTCGACGGGCGCATTGCCATGCGCCCCTACCACCTGCGCCCCGTTGCTCGGGTTTCGCGCGAAGCCCGGGCAGCATCGGAGCGCTGGCCTGTCGTGCCAGCGGCCGAGATCGCGGTGCCCCTCCGCGCCTTGCGCCTCAACTCCGGTCGGCCTCGCTCTCAAGCCGCCTGAGCCGCCCCCAGCTTTCGCGATAGCGCGCCAGCCGTTCGGCCTCGACCTCACCAATCCGCGCGAGGCGGCGCACATCCATGTTGTCCTCGAGGTCCGCGAGCTTGACCCGTCGCGCCATGCGATTGCCCGAAAGCCTCTCGATGTACTCCGCGTAGGTCTCCTTGCCCTCGCGGCGGGTCAAGGCGTCGAGCGCCTCGACGATTCGGTCCGGGAATCCAAGCCCGCGCAGCCGCTCGAGCCCGACGGCGCCGTCCTCGGCCACGTCGTGCAGGACCGCGACGATGCGCTCCTCCTGCGTCTCGAGCCTGAGCATCACGCGCAGCGGGTGGAGCACGTAGGGCTCGCCGGCTTTGTCGGTCTGGCCGCGATGCGCCTCGACGGCGAGCGCGATGGCGTCTTCGAGCGTCGGGCTCTGGAGTGTCTGTGGCATCGCTCCCCTCTACCACGGCTGGGGGAGCGCACGCGGGCAGCGAAAGGCGCCCGACTGAGCGAGAGCTTCCTAGATCGCTCCGGAATGCCGACGTTTAGCGAGCTTTGATCGCGACCGCGAGCCCCAGCGCGAGCCCCAGGCCATCTGCGGTGAAGGCGCGGTTCCCTTCGCCTGCGCCGAGCCCGCACATTTCTCCGACGGGCGCCGGCCGCGCCAGGGTGGGCGAGGCGCGGTCGGGCCGGGGACTTTCGAACGGGAGCGCCAGGGCGCCGGGTAGGCGCCTGCTCTGACGAGGCGAGCGTGGAGAACGAGCCGCCCAAGCTGGTCGATGAGCTCTACTCGGCGATGCTCGCCGTGCTCCCCACGTACACGCGCTTGCCGATCGCCACCTACCGCGTTCAGCTCAACCACACCTTCGGGTTCCAGGCCGCCAAGGCCATCGTCCCCTACCTCGACAGCCTCGGTATCAGCGACCTCTACACCTCTCCGTGCCTGAAGGCGCAGTCGGGCAGCCTGCACGGCTACGACGTGGTCGACCACGGCCAGCTCAACCCCGAGCTGGGCAGGCCCGAAGACTACAGCGAGCTCGCCGCCGCCCTGCGCGAGCGCGGCATGGGGCACCTGCTCGACTTTGTCCCCAACCACATGGCCATCGGGCCGGAGAACCCGCTGTGGATGGACGTCCTCGAGAACGGCCCGTCGTCCATCTACGCCTACTTCTTCGACATCGACTGGGACCCCATCCGCGAGGACCTCCACAACAAGGTGCTCCTGCCGATCCTGGGCGATCAGTACGGCGCGGTGCTCGAGCGCGGCGAGCTGGTCCTCACCTTCGAGAACGGCGGCTTCCACATCGACTACTACGAGCACCGCTTTCCGGTCGCGCCGCGGCAGTACACGCAGATCCTCAACTATCGGCTCGACGAGTTGCAGCGCGCGATGCCGCCCGGGGACGTCGCCTTCGAGGACCTGCTCTCGATCATCACCGCCCTCGGGAACCTGCCGCCCTCGCACGAGACCGACCAGGCGCGCATCGCCGAGCGCAACCGCGAGAAGGAGTCGATCAAGCGCCGCATCGTCGCGCTCTGCGAGTCGTCGCCGCAGATAGAGGCCTTCATCCGAGAGAACGTGCGCATCTTCAACGGCACCCCGGGCGACCCGCACAGCTTCGACCTGCTCGACGCGCTGCTGCGCTCCCAGTCGTACCGCCTCGCGTACTGGCGGGTCGCCGCCGAGGAGATCAACTACCGGCGCTTCTTCGACATCAACAACCTGGCCGCCATCCGCATGGAGGACCCGCGCGTGCTTCGCCACACGCACGCGCTCGTCTTCTCGCTCATCGCCGACCGCAAGGTCACCGGCATGCGCATCGACCACCCCGACGGCCTGTACTGCCCGGCCGACTACTTCGAGGGACTCCAGGAGGAGCTGGCGATGACGCTGTGCCGCCGGCTCTTCCTCGAGCGCAGGCCGGGCGCCGCCGAAGGGGCCATCGACGAGGAGTGGGCGACGCTCGAGCCGGCGCTGCGCGAGCGCTACCGCGCCGACGCCGCCCGCGGCCCCGACTCGCCGGTCTTCCGCCCCCTCTACGTCGTCGTCGAGAAGATCCTCGCCAACCAGGAGAACATCCCGCCGGGCTGGGCGGTGCACGGGACGACCGGCTACGACTTCATGAACGCGGTCAACTCGGTGCAGGTGGACGAGCGCAACGTGCGCGCCATCGACGAGACCTTCGCCCGCTTCACCGGGCTCGACCTCTCCTACGCCGAGCTCGTCTACCAGAAGCGCCGCCAGACGATGGGCGACTCGATGTCGAGCGAGCTCAACATGCTCGCCCGGCAGCTCAGCCGCATCTCCGAGCACGATCGGCGCACCCGCGACTTCACGCTCAACAGCCTGCGGCGCGCGCTGATGGAGGTCATCGCCTGCTTCCCGGTCTACCGGACCTACCGGGCGAGCGACGGCGCGCCCGCCGACGAGCACGACCGGGGCGCCGTCGAGGCGGCGCTGCGCCTTGCGCGGCGGCGCAACCCGACCATCAACGCGTCGATCTTCAACTTCATCCGCGAGGTGCTGCTCGGCATCGGCGACGGGCGCATCACCGAGGAGGCGGTCGCCGAGCGCCTGCAGTTCGTGCTCAAGCTGCAGCAGTTCACCTCGCCGGTGATGGCCAAGTCGGTCGAGGACACCGCCTTCTACATCTACAACCGGCTCGTCTCGCTCAACGAGGTGGGCGGCGAGCCCGACGAGTTCGGGATAAGCGTCGAGGACTTCCACGAGCGCAACGAGGAGCGCGCCTCGTGCTGGCCGGCGGCGCTCATCGGCTCGACGACTCACGACACCAAGCGCAGCGAGGACGTGCGCGCCCGCATCAACGTCCTCTCGGAGATCCCCGGCGAGTGGAAGAAGAGGTTGTCGGTCTGGTCGCGCCTCAACCGCCGCTTCAAGCAGAACGTCGGCGACCTGCTCGCCCCCGACCGCAACGAGGAGATCCTGCTCTACCAGACCCTCATCGGCACCTGGCCCTTCGGCGAGCTCGAGGGCGAGCGGTTCGAGGCCTATCGCGCCCGCATCCAGGCCTACATGCAGAAGGCGGTCAAGGAGGCCAAGGTCAACACCGGCTGGTTCAACCCGCACGAAGAGTGGGAGCGCGCGGTCGCCTTGTTCATCGACTCGATCCTCGACTCGCGGCTCTCCGAGCGGTTCTGGCGCGACTTCGTGCCCTTCCAGAAGCGCGTCGCGCTCGCGGGCGCGTACAACTCGCTCGCCCAGCTCGTCCTCAAGCTCGCCTCGCCCGGGGTCGCCGACATCTACCAAGGCAACGAGTTGTGGGACTTCAGCCTGGTCGATCCCGACAACCGGCGGCCGGTGGACTTCGAGCTGCGCGCGAGGCTGCTCGCCGAGCTCGACGCGCGCCTGCCCGAGGGCCGCCAGGCGCTCGCCGAAGAGCTGCACGCGTCGTTCGAGGACGGGCGCATCAAGCTCTTCGTCACCAGCCAGGGCCTCCGGCTGCGGCGGCGCTTCCCGGAGCTGCTGCGCGACGGGCGCTATCTGCCGCTCGTGATTCGGGGCGAGCGCAGCCTGCACGCCATCGGGCTCGCGCGGCGCAACGGCGAGCAGAGCGCGGTGGCCGTCGTGCCCAGGCTGCTCGCCGAGCTGCTCGAGCGCTTTGGCTCGCCCTGTGAAGAGCGGCTGTGGGCCGACACCTTCGTGCGCGTCCCCTTCGCCATGCCCGGCAAGCGGTTCGTCGAGGTCTTCACCGGGCGCCGGCTCGAGCTGGCCGAGCACGAGGGCTACACCGGCTTCTTCCTGCGCGACACGTTCTCGCGCTTCCCCGTCTTCCTCGCGATTCCCGAGGAGCAGGCCGAAGCCGGACAGAGCTAGCGCGCGGCAGGGCGGGCTCGGACCCCAACAACTCTCCGCAGCCGGGCGCGAAGGCGCGGCACGGCGGGCAAGCTTCGCCGTTTCTCGTCTCAGGTTGGCGACCGACCACCGATCCACTCCCAGCTCGAAACCCTCGACTCTCGACACACGACTCTCGACTAGCGCTTCGTGTACCCTCCCGACGCTCTATCCCTGGAGGTGCAGCGTGAGAACCGCGTTCGCTTACGACGTCGCCGCATCGACCCTTCACGACGAGGCGAGCACCGCGCGCATCCTCGCCGCCCACGAGCAGGCGCTCACCGACGCGGGCGGCGTCCGGCGCGCGTTCGCCGAGGCGCCGCACGGCGAGCCGCTCTTCCACGTCGTGCTGACCGGCGGCACCGAGCGCGTCGTGCTCGAGCGGATAGAGCGCCGGCGCGCGCACGTCGGGCGGGAGCCCGTCGTGCTCGTCGCGCACCCGCACCACAACTCGCTGCCGGCGAGCCTCGAGATCCTGGCTCGGGTCCGGCGCGACGGCGGCGTCGGGCGCATCGTCTTTCTCACCGGCGATACGGCCGCGGATCGCGAGCGCCTGGCGCAGGCGGCGACGCTTGCGGCGGTGCCCCTCGGGCTGCGGCTGGCGCGCATCGGCGCCATCGGAGGGCCTTCGGACTGGCTCGCCGCCAGCGCTCACGACGCCGCGACGGTGCGCGCGAGCTGGGGGCCGGAGATCGTCCCCTTGTCGCTGGAGCCGGTCTTCGAGCAGGTCTCGGCCAACGACGCCGACCGGGCGCAGGCGCGCGAATTCGCCGAGCGCGCCCGCGGGTGCCGCGAGCCCGACCTCGAGGCGGTCGCGCAGGCGATGGCCGTCTACCGCGCCCTGCGCGAGGTGGTCGATGCGCAGCGGCTCGACGCGCTCACCGTGCGCTGCTTCGAGCTGGTCGTGCGCGAGCGCACCACGAGCTGCATCGCGCTCTCGCGGCTCTGCGACGAGGGCGTCCCCGCCGGGTGCGAAGGCGACGTGCCCTCGGTGCTCGGCCTGCTGTGGCTCTATCGCCTCACCGGCCAGATGCCGTGGATGGCCAACCCTTCGCGCATCGATCTCTCGACCGGCGAGATCCTCCTCGCCCACTGCACCGTGCCGTGCGGCCGCGTCGGCTCGTTCGAGCTGCGCTCGCACTTCGAGTCGGGCCAGGGCGTGGCGATATCGGGCGAGCTCGCCTCCGGGCCGGTGACGCTCGTGCGCATCGGCGGCGAGCGGCTCGAGGCCATCTGGACCTGCGAGGGCGAGCTCGTCGCGTCGGAGGTGGAGGAGGGGCTGTGCCGCACGCAGGCGCGCATCCGGACCGACGGCTCGGCGCTCGCGGATGTGCTCGAGCGGCCGCTCGGCAACCACCTCATCGTCCTGCGCGGGCACCAGGCCGAGCTCGCGCGGGCCTCACGGCGGTTCGTGCTCGGGCGCGAGGATTAG
>JBMNNX010000284.1:0-8405 GCA_050942745.1 Myxococcales bacterium | reverse complement strand
GGGTGCTCGGGCGCTTCCGGCGGCTGGTGCGCGACGAGGCCCGCGCCCACGGCAAGCGGGCCGAGCTGCGCGTGATGGGCGCCGAGATCGAGGCCGACAAGGAGATCCTCGACCGGCTCGGCGGCGCGCTCGTCCACCTCGTGCGCAACGCGGTCGTCCACGGCATCGAGCCGCCCGCCGAGCGCGCCGCGGCGGGCAAGCCCGAGGCCGGCCTGATAGTCCTCACCGCCGCCCCGAGCGGCGGGCACATCGAGCTGTCGGTCGAGGACGACGGCCGTGGGCTCGACGAGAAGGCCATCCACGAGCGCGCCCGCGCGCGCGGGCTCGACGCGTCGGTCGGGGCCGCCGCGCTCGTCTTCGAGCCGGGCTTCTCGACCGCCTCGCTCTCCGAGTCGGCCGGCCGCGGCGTGGGCCTCGACGTGGTCCAGCGCTGCGTCTACGGGTGCGGCGGCGCCATCGATCTCGCCTGGCGCCCGGGGCGCGGCACCCGCATCACGATGCGCGTGCCGACCTCCATCGCACTGCAGCGCGCCCTGCTGTGCGAGCTGTGCGGCGAGACGTACGCGCTGCCGGTCGCCAACGTCCTGCAGGCGACGCGCCTGGGCGAAGGTGAGGTGCGCTGGCTCGGCGCCGGGCAGGCGCTCGAGCACCACGGCCGCCTCGTCCCCATCGTCGACTCCAAGAGCCTGCTCGGCCTGGCGCACACCGGCGGCGACTACGCGGTGCTCGTGCAGGCGGGCAGCCTCGCCGCGCTGCGGGTCGATCGCCTCCTCGGCCAGCAGGACTTCGTCTTCCAGCCGCTCGAGCCGTCGCTGTACGGCAGCGGCCCGGCCTCGGCGGGCGCGCTGCTCGGCGACGGGCGCGTGGTGCTGCGCCTTGACCCCGAGGCCCTGGTCGCCTCTTCGACCAGGCCGAGCCAGGCGCACAAGGTGAGCCCATGACCAGCCTGCCTCCACTTCCGAGCTTCGGGCTCGCTTCGGACGTCCTCGCGGCGGCCGCTGCGGTCGATCCGAACGATCCCGAGCGCCTGGCTCGCTTCGTCGAGGCCGTCGCCCAGCCGGCCAGGGCCGTCGAGCCGCCGCGCGAGGAGCTGTTGCACCTGGTCGCGTTCCGGCTCGAGGACGAGCTGCACGCGGCGCCGGTCGACCGGGTGCGCGAGATCATCCGGGTCCACGAGCTGACCCGCGTCCCCGGGGCGCCCGAGCACGTGCGCGGCGTCCAGAGCCTGCGTGGCGCCATCCTCCCGGTGCTCGAGACCAAGACAAGGCTCGGCCTGCCTCCGGTCGAGCTGTGCCCCGAGTCGCGAATCATCGTCGTCGAGGCGCGCCAGCGGCTGCTCGGCCTGCTCGTCGACGCGGTCTTGCAGGTCCACCGGGTGCCCCGCTCCCAGGTCCAGCCCCCGCCGCCGGAGGTGCGCTCGCGCTGCAGCGAGTACGTCGTCGGCGTGGTGCCGGTCGGCGAGCGGCTCGCCCTGCTCCTCGATCTCGATGGTCTGCTGGCGCTGCCCCCGGCGCCGTAGAGAGGGTCTTCAGGATGAACATGAGCATCAAGAAGCGGCTGTTCCTCGGCTTCACGACCAACCTGCTCTTCTTGCCCTTCTACCTGGGCACGATGTTCTGGGCGATCGGCGGCACCTTCGAGGTCATCGACCGCGGCAAGGAGCTGCTGGCCGAGGTGCAGCTCGGCGAGCAGCTCAACCGCGAGATCCTCTCGCTCCAGCTCGGCGCGAGCCCCGAGGGCCTGCGTCAGGCAGTCGCGACCGCGCGCAAGCTGAACGAGAAGGCCGATGGCACCGACTACGCGCAGCAGGCCGCGCAGGTGCTGCGGCGCCTCGAGACCCTCTCGCTCACCGTGGCCGCCTCAGCCGGGCCCGAGGGGCCGCTCTCCGCGCTCGAGCAGGACGGCAAGGCGCTCGCCAAGGCCATCTGGAAGGAGCACGCCGACAACGAGGCGCGGCTGCAGGACATCAGCCAGGGGACGACCCTCGCCGTGTTCAGCGCCCTCGGCCTGACCGTCTTCTTCGCGATCATGGCCGGCCTGTTCATCTCCCGCTCCATCACCCGCCCGCTCGAGAGCCTGACCAACGCCTCCAGGGCGATGGCGAGCGGCGATCTGCGCCGCGACGTCGAGCTGCCCAGGGAGCTTGAGCTGCGCATCCTCGCCGAGAGCTTCAACGCGATGCGCGCCCGGCTCGCCGAGGTGATGGCCAAGGTCAAGGCGCACGCCGCCGACGTCTCGAGCACCGCGAACTCGGTGCTCGCGGCCACCGGCCAGATGGCCGAGGGCGCCCGCCAGCAGAGCGCGGCCACCGAGGAGACCTCCTCGGCGATGGAGGAGATCGCCGCCCAGATCCAGGGCGTCAGCCGCAACGCGGTCGACCTCGCCAAAGACAGCCAGGAGGCCGCCAGCAGCGCCCGCCAGATCAGCGCCGCGGCCGACGAGGTCGCCCGCGCCGCCCAAGAGCTGCACGCGGCCATCGACCGCTCCACCCGCACCGTCGAGGACGTCGCCGAAACCGCCCAGATCAGCAGCGGCAACCTCGGCGAGGCCGAGCAGGTCGCCCGCCAGATTAACGTCGAGGCCGAGAGCAGCGGCGCGGTGCTCGACGTCTCCATCGGCAAGATCCAGGAGGTCGGCCAGGCCTCGCTCGCCGCCAGCCAGGCCTTCGAGGCCCTCGCCAAGCGCTCGAGCCAGATCACCAGCATCGTGCAGACGATGGCCGAGATCGCCGACCAGACGAACCTGCTCGCCCTCAACGCGGCCATCGAGGCCGCCCGCGCCGGCGACAGCGGCCGCGGCTTCGCGGTGGTCGCCGACGAGGTGCGCAAGCTCGCCGAGCGCTCGCTGGTCGCCGCCAAGGAGGTCGCCCAGCTCATCGGCTCCATCCGCGAGGAGACCGACGAGGCGGTCAAGCTGGCCCGCCAGAACGCCGACCGCACCGGCGAGGGCTCCAAGCTGCTGTCGGAGACCGGCGGCCGCATGCGCAAGGTCGTCGACTCGGTCCACAAGGTGAGCGAGCTGGTCAGCCGGGTCTCGAACGCGGTCGCCGAGCAGTCGCAGTCGGCCGTCGACCTCAAGCGCGAGATGGAGCGGCTGCGCGGGCTGTCGAGCGTGCTCACCCAGAGCGCGGCGGCCCAGGCCTCGGGCGCCAGCAGCGTCGTCGGCGCCGTCGAGCGCATCTCGGGCAAGACCCGCTCGGTCGCCGACGCCACCGTGCAGGTGCGCGCCGGCGGCGACCAGGTCGTCAAGAGCGCCGAGAACATCAGCGTCATCGCCCGCCAGAACCAGGAGTCGGTCCAGCGCGTCTCCGAGGCGATGCAGGCGCTCGCCTCCCGCGTCACCGAGCTGCAGGCCCAGGCAGCCAGCATCCAGGTCGGAGGTCAGAGTTGATCGGGGCCGAGACCAAGCTGCGCGTGCAGGCGCGCCTCGAGCTGGTCGAGCGCGCCTGGAACGGGCACGAGCCGGCCTGGGTGCTCGAGGAGGCCCTTGGCGACGAGGAACTCACCGTGCGCGAGCGCGCCGCGGCGGCCGCCGCCGAGGTGCTCGAGCCGCAGCGGCTCGTCGAGCTGATCTCCAACCCGGCCAACCTCTCCGGGCGCGCCGCGGCGATGGTGGCGCTGCGGAGGGCCGGCGAGCGCTCGCTGCCGGCCCTCGAGAGCGGGGTGCGCAGCGGCGACCAGCACACCGGCATCTTCTGCCTGCAGGTGCTCGGCCGCATCCGCAGCCCCAAGGCGCTCGCCATCCTGCGCGAGGCGGCCCGAAGCAGCGACGTGCTGCTCGTGCAGACCGCCATCGAGGCGCTCGGCCACCAGAAGGATCTCGAGTCGGTCGACATCATCCTCGAGGCCGTCGACAAGGGGCCCTGGCTCGCCTTCAGCGCCATCCTGGCGCTCGGCGAGATCGGCGACCCTCGGGCCGTCTCGCGCCTCGAGGAGCTGCGCACGCGCGACCCGATGCTCGCCGAGACCATCGACCAGGCGCTCGAGCGCATCTGCCCGAAGCGGAGGGCGGATGCTTGAGCTGCGCGGCCAGGTACCGCCGGCCATCGGGCCGGAGACCTTGCGCGCCTTCGCCCACGCGGTGCGTGAGAGGCTCGGCCTGGCGCAGCCCGGCCGGCGCGTTGACGTGCTCGCCCACCGCCTGCGCGAGGCGATGCGCATCGCCGGCTGGGAGCTCGACCCCGCGGCGTTCGTGCTCGCCTTCGCCTCGGCCGGCGACGACGATCCCATCTCGCTCGCGGTCGCCGACGCCATCACCAACCAGGAGACCTCGTTCTTTCGCGACGTGCGCCAGCTCACCGCGGCGATGACCGACGTGGTGCCCGAGGTGATGCCGGGGGCGCCGGGGGAGCCGCTGCGCATCCTGTCGGCCGGCTGCTCGACGGGCGAGGAGGTCTTCAGCCTGGCGATGCTGCTGCTCGACCAGCCGCAGGTGCTGTGGGGCCGGCGCACGCAGATCGTGGGCGTGGACGTGAGCGACTCGGCGCTGGCGGTCGCGCGGTCGGGCTGCTACCGCGTCGGTGCCCTCGCCCGCGCCGGCGCCGGCCCCGGGGACTGGGAGCGGCGCTACTTCACCCGCGAGGGCGAGCGCTTCACGGCCCGCGGGCTGTTGCGATCGATGACGCGCTTTGCGCGCGGCAACATCGTCTCCCCGCGCACGCTCAGCGGGCTCGGGCGCTTCGACCTCGTCGTCTGCCGCAACGTGCTCATCTACTTCGACGCCGAGACGCTCGCGCGCGCGGTCGAGACTCTGGTCGGGTTGGTGCGCCCCGGAGGCGCGCTCGTGCTCGGGCATGCCGAGTGTGGCATGGCCGCCAGTATCCAGGGCTGGATGAACCGCTCGCCCGAGCTCATCTGGTACCGCCGCCCGGAGGACGCGTGAGCCCCGCCGCTATCCGCGTGGTCATCGCCGACGACTCGCCCTTCGTGCGCAGGGCCTTTCGCCGCATCCTCGGCCAGGAGCCCGCGATCGAGGTGGTCGGCGAGGCCTGCGACGGCGAGCAGGCGCTCGGGCTGTGCCGCGAGCTGTCGCCGCACGTGCTCTTGCTCGACCTCGGGATGCCGGTGCTCGACGGGCTCGGCGTGCTCGAGAAGCTGCGCCGCGAGAAGCCCGAGGTGGCGGTGGTCGTCGTCAGCGCGGCCGCCCAGCGCGGGGCCGAGGTGACCCTGCTCGCGCTCGAGGCGGGCGCCTTCGATTTCGTGGACAAGGCCGCGGTCAAGCTGATGGAGCTGCACGAGCTGGGCGGGGAGCTCGTCGCCAAGATCAAGGCCTCCTGCGAGCGCGAGCGCTTCCCCGCGCAGGCGCGCCCGGCGCCGCGGGGCGCCTTCAGCCGGCCCGAGGTAGTCGTCGTCGGCGCCTCGACCGGCGGCCCGCCCGCGCTGCTGTTGTTGCTCTCGAAGCTGCCCGCCTCGCTGAGCGCCCCGGTGGCGGTCGTCCAGCACATCCCCGCCTCCTTCGTCGGCGCCCTCGCCGAGCGCGTCGCGCAGGCGACCTCGCGGACGGTCCGGGTCGCCGAGCGCGGCCTGCCGCTCGAGGAGGGCACCATCTCCTTCTGCAGCGGCGGCCGCGACCTCGCGGTGCACCGCGGCCGCGACGGGCTGACGCTCCTGCCGCGCAACCCCGAGCCCGGCGCCCCGCACGTGCCGTCCATCGACGCGCTGTTCCGCTCGGCGGCCGAGGTGTGCGGCTCGCGGGCCTGGGGCGTGCTGCTGACCGGGATGGGCCGCGACGGCGCCGAGGGGCTGCTGGCCATCCGCAAGGCGGGCGGGCTCACCGTCGCCCAGGACGAGACGACGAGCACCGTCTACGGGATGCCCAAGGTCGCCCGCGAGCTCGGCGCGGCCTTCGCGGTCCTGTCTCTGCACGAGATCCCCGGCTATCTGGCCGGGGCTGTCGGGGGGGAAATGGGAGAAAACACTGGCGCCTGAATGGGCCCTCAACAAGGAGTGGAGCATGCATCGTCGTATCGCTGTCCTCGCGATGTTCGTCCTGCTGCTTACCCCGTTGTCCGTTTACGCCAGCGGTCCCTGCCATGGTGGCCACCATCCTCCGGATGACGGGTGCCCGACCTTCCTCAAGCGGCTCTCTCCGCTAGAGCTGTGGAACTGGCGCCTCGAAAAGATGTTGGCCGCCGATATCGACGCAGTGATGTGCACCTACGCGCCCGACGCCGTGGTGATGATGGCCGGCCAGGTCATGCGCGGCCGCGACGAAATCCGCGCAGGCCTGGAGATGATGTTCGTCTTCTTCCCCAACGGCCCCACGATCACCATGGTCACGGAGGCCAAGGGGGTCCTTCAGGTGCATTTCCATGCTGAAGGCCCCATGGTGACGGTCCCGGACGGCGCCGACACCTTCGTGGTCGGCAAGAGAGGGCTCTTCGAGGTGCAGACCGTCCACTCCAGCATGGTTCCGACCGTGCAGCAGTAGCCGCCAGAGGCGTCCGCGCCGAAGCGCGCGGGCGCCCTGGCCCTTCGTCCCATGAGCGCTCTCAGCGTCCCGGGGCCGGCCTCTAGCCGCGCCCCGTCAGGCGAGGTGCGCGCCGAGGTCAGGCATTTCGCAGGCTCCATCGCTTTCGAATCGAGGAGGCAGACATGGTCGTGCAAGCAGACCGCAGCGGCGCAGTTTCCAAGATCCAGCCGGACGTCAGCCCCGCCTCGCCCGCGCCGGTGGTCGAGCCACCGCGATCGGTCTCCGAGGCGCTCGCCCAGCAGCTTTGCGACCTCGGCGTCACCCATGCCCTCGGCCTGACCGGAGGCGCGGTCGTGCCGCTGTGCGACGCGCTCGCCCGCACCCCGATCAAGATCCTCCACTGCCGCCACGAGTCGGGCGCCGCCTTCGCCGCCACCGAGCTGTCGCTGGCGAGCGGCAGGCCCGTCGCCGTGTTCGTGACCACCGGCCCGGGCATCACCAACGCCTGGACCGGCCTGCTCGCCGCCTGGGGCGAAGGGGCGCGCGTCATCCTTTTGTCCGGCGCCACCTCGGCGCCGCAGCGCGGCCGCTACGCGATGCAGGAGACCAGCCGCCTCATCGGGCCGACGCTCGGCACCGGCTCGGTGCCGCCGATGCCGCTCTCCACGGTCATCGAGGACCCGCGCGAGCTCGAGACGGTGGCCCACCGGCTCGCGCTCGGCTGCCAGCGCAAGACCGGGTTCGTCGCGCACGTCGGCGTTCCGGTGGCGGTCCAGACCGCCCGCTGCGGGGCGCCGCTGCACATCGCGCAGCCGGAGATCGCCGGCCCGGACTGCGGCGACGTGCGCCGCTACGCGCAGATGCTCGCGCGCGAGCCGTTCCTCATCTGGCTCGGCTTCGGGGCGCGCCACGCGGCCGACAGCATCCGGGCCTTCGCCGAGCAGACCGGCGCGCACGTGATGAGCTCGCCGCGCGCCAAGGGCATCTTCCCCGAGGACCACCCGCTCTACCTCGGCCTCACCGGGATGGGCGGCCACGAGAGCGTCACCCGCTACTACGAGCGCCGGCGGCCCGCCCACATCCTGGTGCTCGGCTCCCGGCTCGGCGAGCTCACCTCGTTCTGGAACCCGGCGCTCGCCCCGCGCGAGGCCTTCATCCAGGTCGATCTCGACCCCGCGGTCCTCGGCGTCGCCTACCCGACGGTCAAGACCTACGGGATCCAGGCCGACGTCGGCGACGCCGTCGAGGCGCTGCGCCGGGCGATGCCAATGGGCGGGGGCGAGTTCGAGTCGGTCTTCTCGCTGCCGCCGCCCCCGCGGCTCGAGCCGCAGGACGAGGGGCGCATCCGCCCGCAGTGGGCGATGCAGGCGCTGCAGCGGGTGGTTGTCGAGGGCAGCGACGCGGTCGTCATGGCCGACGCCGGCAACCCCATCCCTTGGACGAGCCACTACCTGCGCTTCGACAAGCCGCGCTACCGGGCGAGCACCTTCGTCGGCTCGATGGGCCACTCGACCACCGGGGTCATCGGCGTCGCGCTCGGCCGCAAGGGCAAGGCGGTCGCGGTCATCGGCGACGGCTCGATGATGATGAACAGCGAGGTCCACACCGCGGTGCAGTACCGCATCCCCGCGGTCTGGGTGGTGCTCAACAACGCCGCCTACGGGATGGTTGACCAGGGGATGAAGGCGCTCGGCTTCCAGCAGGTCGAGACCCGCTTCCAGGAGGTCGACTTCGCCGCGCTCGCCCGCTCGCTGGGCGCCGGCGGGGTACGCGTCACGCGCGAGTCGCAGCTCGAGGAGGCGCTCGAGCAGGCCATGCGGGCCGAGGGCCCGTTCGTCGTCGACGTGCTGATCGATCCCGAGGTGCCGGCGCCGTTCCTGCGCCGGGTCACCAGCCTCAAGGCCCAGGGAGCGTGAGGCAGCCAGGTCATTCGTCAGTAAGCACCCTCCGCCCTGGCGCGGGCGGGGGGCCGCGGCCGCAGCGCCGGCTGCGGG
>JBMNNX010000238.1:0-10448 GCA_050942745.1 Myxococcales bacterium | reverse complement strand
GGCCCCCCAAAAAACCCGGGCGCGCCCCCCGCCGGGGGCCCGCGGCCCCCCCCGCCGCTAGGTGCCCGTCAGGTGCGCGCTACCAGATGCCGCGCATCGAGGGGTCGGCCAGCCCGTAGGCCGCCATCGCCTGCCGGAAGAAGAAGGGCAGCTCGACGTACTTCGACAGCTTGATGCACGCGCGGTTGTCGCTGCAGATGCACTTGCTGTTGTCGTTCTCGTTGCAGCCCTCCTTGGGCACGCCCTGCCACTGGTCGCTCACGGCCCAGACGCCCGGGTCCCACTTGACCATCGGGGTGCCGTCGCTCTTGAAGACCGGGAGGTACCAGTCGGGCTTGTCGTCGCCGTCGAGGTCGGGGCCATCGGTGGTCACGTAGGCCTGGGCCATCAGCTCGTTGGCGTACTCGAGCACGCGGGCGGCGATGCCCTTCTGGACCGGCTTCTCGAAGATCTTCTCCTTCCCGAAGGTCTTGGCGATGAAGACCTTGCCGCTCGGGTCGTGGAACTCGATCCGGTTGGTGAAGCCCGGATCGCTGTCGGCGCCAAGCTCCCAGATGTTCATCTGCTGCAGCCACCACTGCTGCTGATTCTCAGGCAGATAAAGCAGCGTGTAGGCGATGAGGAACTTGTGCTGCTCCCAATCGACCTGCGGATCGAGCACCGCGGTCTTGGCCGGCGGGTTGGTCGTGCACTGCAGCCCGCCGTTGCCGTCGGGGATGCCGAGGCTGTAGGGCGACTGGAAGCAGACGGTCGGAGTCGTCGCGCCCCAGCGGGTCCAGCCGATGCCCATCGACGGGTAGCCGTCGGCGTCCATCAGCGGCCTGCCGGAGGCGTCGGCCGCGACGCGCGCGCCCTTGATGAAGGTGTCGCCCGTCAGGTTGTTGGCCAGCCAGCGGCGGTAGCCGTCGGGGAAGAGGTCGGCCATCGACACCGAGCGGTAGCGGCCGTCGAGGAAGTCGCGGCGCGAGTCGCTGATGAAGTTGTCGACCGATTCGGCCATCAGGTAGGCGGTGTTGAGCTTGTCGTAGTACTGGCCGGCGTTCATCGTGTAGTACGAGTCGTACTCACCGCAGGTCTCGCACAGCCGGTTCTCAAGCAGGCGGCCGCCGTACTGCATGTTGCCCATGCGATCGCCCCAGGCGCCGTTCGGGATGACGAGGCGAGGCGCGTCGCTCGGGATCTCGAAGTAGGAATCATCGGTCGAGCGCCAGATGCCCTCGGGATCCTTGGTGTGCACGCCCGACTGCGGGCGCTGGAGCTGGCGGGCGAAGTGATCGAAGGCGATCGACGACGCGAGGATGTTGCTCGCGAAGTTGTGCTTGGCCACCACCGGCCAGAAGGTGTCGAAGCCGAGGCCTTCCTCCTCACCGATGTTGCGGTAGATGTTCGCCATCAGGCCCAGGCCCTTGGCGCCGTCGCGCATCTTGGCGTTGTACCGGTACAGGGCGCGGTTGGCCGAGCTGCGCACGCTGAAGGCGTGGCGGTTGCGCCGGTAGTTGTCGAAGATGTGGTAGACCTCCTGCTGCGTGATGAAGAAGTCAAACAGCTCGTAGGCGTCGCCGCCGTTGTCGTGCCGGTAGACGCTCAGGTTGCCGAGGTCGGCCCAGTTGTCGGTGGCAAAGCCGTAGGGCACGCGGATCGAGCCGTTGGCCGCGATGGAGGGGCCGCCCCAGTAGTACTCGCCGGCCTCTTCCTTCGTCGGGAAGCGCAGCGTGCTCCACTGCACGTAGTCGACCGGCTCCTGCTTGCAGCGGGTGTAGGAGCGGCTGCCCTGGCCCTCGAAGCTGACAATCATGCCGTCGAGGAGCGGATCCCACGGGCCGAGCTCCTTCTCGTTCCAGGTGGCGGGCTTGAAGACGGTGGGGTCGACCGGGTCGCAGGCGTGCACCATCTTGTAGTGCTGCTGCAGCTCCGAGTAGTGCAGCGAGCGGGTCTTGCCACTGCAGGCCGAATCCTGGTCGGTGCAGGAGGGGTCGTAGATGGAGTACTGCAGGCCGACGATGCCGCCGAAGCTGTCCATCTTGTCGAACAGGCCGGTGGCGCGGGCGGTGCCCAAGCCCCACTCGTCCTTCTTGTCGTAGATGGCCACGGTGTCGCCGTAGAACATGCGCGCGGCCGCGAAGTCATAGGCGCCCAAGCCGAGCAGGTCCTGAGTCGTCTCGCCCGCGTAGTCCATGATCGAGGACTGCATCCACATCCAGATCAGGTTGTCGCGCTCGTCCTTGGTCGTCGGGTCGAAGTAGCGCGGACCGACGCAGTACTTCGCCCCTTCCTCGGTGGTCTGCACGTCGGTGCACTTGTTGATCGCGCCGCCGTTGAGGGTGCGAAGCGACCAGTACTGAGGCCGGTAGTTGTACGGGTCGGCCGAGCTGACGAAGTTGTGGCGCAGGCCGACCGAGTGGCCCATCTCGTGGACGATCACCGACTCGTGCACGCGCTGGCGCATCCACTTGATCATCCGCTCGGCGCGCGCGGCCTGGACGTCTTTGCTGTCCTGGGCGCTGAACTTGGTGTTGAACTTCCGCTCGAGGGCGTCGGCGAGGTTGGCCACGCTCAGCGGCGCCGGGGCCTCCTCGAGCATGCAGGCGCCGCGCTCGGCCAGAGCGAGCTCACGCAGCCGGCGCATCTCGCGCAGCACCGAGGGGTTGGCCGCGCGCAGCGGCGAGGCGAACTGGGCCTGCACGTCGGCGCTGCCGAGCTTGGTGACTCCGCTGTACTCCACCATCATCGGGGTGATGAGCTGGGCCTCGAAGGCGGTGTTTTGGGCGCGGTGCATGCGGGCGTTGTAGGTCGCCGCCTGCGAAGAGACCGCCCAGGCGTGGGCCGCCCAGTTCGAGCTGCGGGCGCGCTTGTTGACCTCGTGGATCTTGTTGCGCAGCGACGGGTGCCCGAGCACCGCCCGAGCCGCCTGCGGCGTAATCTTGCTCACGTCCTTGCCGACGAAGTCGCTGATGCGGGCGTCGACCTCACGGGCGCTCATCAGCGGCGCGGCGCCGCCGCCCGCGGCGGCCTGGGCAGCCTGCGACCAGTCCTTGATGTACTCGCCGTTGGTGATCTGCTCGGTGCTCAGCTCGCCCTTGATGTAGCGGGCGATGTCGATGACCGACTGCACCCACATGTCGGTCACGAAGGACCAGGCATTGATGCTGGTGGCGACCGTCTGGCCGTTGTACGGGTCAATCGAGTCGACCATGATGCCCCAGGGCGACGGGGTCTGCGGGGTCTCGATGGTGTTGACCTGGTTGTAGCGCAGGTCGCCGAGCCGCGCGTTGCGCGCCTTGCGGCAGACCGCGAGCGTCTGTGCGTCGCGCTCCTTGGCCGCCTTGTGGCAGTCAGCGGCGGTCATCCCCTCGGGCAGCCGCTCATCGGCCGGGGCGCACAGCGGGTGGTCGTTCGCTTCGACCGGGCTGTGGCAGAGGACGATCATCTCCGGCATCTTGGCGGTGGCGATCACGCCGGCCGAGTAGCCGCGCTCGGCGCCGACCTTGTCAGCCACCTCGTCGCAGTCGCGGCCGAGGTAGGCGAGGCCGCGGCGGCACGCGTCGACCTCGTCGGCGAGGGCGATGGCGTCCTCGTTCTCGTCCTGCTGGCCGCGGTAGATCGGCCACTCCTGCTCGCAGGTCTCGCGGGAGCCGCCAGCGCGCATGCACTCGGAATAGCGGGCGGTCATCACCGCGCTGCGCAGCGCGACGTCCCACTCCTGGGCGGCCCAGTCGGTGCCCTGGAAGTAAACCGGGTCGCTGCCGGTCGTGTAGTACCAGACCTGCGTCACCGGCTTGCGGAGGCGGTAGGGCAGCGTGCACTTCTGGGTGAACTCGTTGCAGCGCGAGCCGCCGACGCCCAGCGCCTTGGTCACCTCCTCGCATTCGTCCTCGGTGCCGTTGGGGCCGGCGACGAGCTGGTCACCCTGCATGCTCAACAGGTCGCGGTGCGGGTCGGCGCCGATAGGCGTGGTCTCCGGGGTGAAGCAGCGCACCTCGCCTACCCTCTTCTCCGGGTCGGCGTAGTAGTGCGACAGATCCCAGATGTCATAGCGGTTGATGAACCGGTACCAGCGGTCGTCGGTAATGCCGCCGTAGGCGCGCGCGTATCCCTTGCGCTCGGTGTAGAAGGCGCCGTAGGCCTTGAACCGGTAGCCGTCCCAGTTGGCCGGCTCGTAGTCGGTGTCGACGACGCGGCGGAAGGAGTGGCGGATGGTCAGCTCGACCGGGTTGCAGTTGCCGGCCGGGGCGCTGCCGCCGAGGAAGTCGTTCTCCAGGTAGCAGGCGGGGAACGAGTTGATGCCCCAGTCGAACATCGACAGGTCGATGAGGGCCGGGACCGCGAAGGCCTTGTTGGTGACGTCGAAGTAGCCCTCTTCGACGCTGAAATGCGGGGCGTCGGGGTGCGTCGGGTCGTTGATGTAGTACGCCAGCGGCTCGTAGGTGACGCCGCCGTAGATGCCCAGCATCGAGAGCGTGTCGAAGTCGTAGGAGTCGACGTTCTGGTTCTTCGACCAGTCGACGCGCATGTACTCGCGCTCGTACCAGGGCCTGTCGCTCTGGTTCTCGCCGATGACGTTGTACTCCTCGCCGGTCACCGGGTTGTACTCACGCTGGATGTCGAAGTGCGAAAGGATGGGGTAGACCGCGACGATGATGCCGTCGTCGGACATCGGACCCATGCCCTTGTGATCGCTGTCGTCGATGCGCTCGTAGGTCAGCCGCGCGATCAGCTGCTTCTCCTGAATCACGAACTTCACGCGGGACATCGGCTGGGCGTAGGTCGAGGTGAACAGGCCGTCCTGCGCGGCGCCGTAGCCGACGTCGATGAGCGTTGCTTGCGACCAGAACTCGGGGTCGTCCGAGGCGTCGAGCAGCTTCTCGCCGACGAAGAACTTCTTGGGCAGAGCGTTGGGCTGAACCCGGTTGATGGGATCACGCTCCTCCGCACACCCGACCGCCAGGCCGAGCGCGACGAGCGCAGCGATTAGAGGATAACGACTCCTTGGACTCATTTTCCCTCCGGAGGAGAGTTGGCAGGGGGACGACAGGCACGGCCTCACTGGAAGCGACTCACGACTGAGTCGATGTCCAGCGAAAGGTTGAGATAGATGTTGGTGAAGCGGTTGAAAAACGGTGTTCGGTAGGTGCCGTCCGTGGCGAGATCGCCGTGGAGCGTCGAGACGCCGAGCGCGACGCCGACCACGTCGAGCGCCTGGTACGAGAGCTCGGCGATGAACCATTGGTAGTAGCGCACCGCCACGTCGTGGTCGGCCTCGAGGACCACCTTCTGGCCTGCGCCGTCCAGGAACTCGAAATCGCTCAGCTCGTAGAGCCTGCTGCGCTGGAAAGTGTAGCTCGTCGAAAACGACAGCTTGTCGGTGATGTCGAGCGAGAGGCTGGCGCCGTGGCCGAGCAAGTGCTCGGGGTTCTCGATGCCGGTGTTCACGTAGCGCTCGCACACCGGGCTGCTCGGGTCGCCGCAGGAGATCGTCGGGCCGCTGTACTGCGCGGTCGTCGCCTGCTGGAAGTGGTAGGTCCAGCGCGCGTTGTAGCCGACGGTCAGCGAGAGCGGCGTGCCGAAGAGGTCGGTGAACTTGCGCGAGACCACAGCGCCCGGGCCGACGCTCATGACCAACTCGCGGGCGCGCGACGCCTTGGAGACCGGCAGCGTCAGGCGCAGGCCGCCGGTCACCTTGATGCCGGTGAACGACTCGGTGTAGCCCTTGCCGGCGTTCAGGTCGACGAGCAGGTCGCTCCAAACCCACTCGTAGCGGCGCACCGTGTCGTCCGAGTTGGTCAGCTCCTGCTCGACGTCGATGCGCAGCCCCATGCCGAAGTAGTCGTGGAACTTCCACTTCGGCTGCAGCGAGAAGCTGTGCGCGTAGTAGGGGTTCCAGGTCTGCTCGGCGCTCTTGTCGAGCGAAATCGCCGAGAAGGCGTGCTCGTACAAGAAGCTGCTACCGGCCCAGGGGTTCGATTTGGCCGCTTCCTCGGCCGCCGACGCGCCGGTTCCGGCCAGCAGGAGCAGCGCCATTGCGATGCCAGCGACCGCCTTGCTTGAGCGCATCCATTCCTCCGGTCTGCAAATGCTTGGGGCGGCGCGACATACCGCAAGCGTGCCCGAGAAAACTACCTGAAAATGTTCGCGAGCCTGCGCTCGCCGCCGGTGCCGCTCATCGCCACTTGCGGTGAACGGGAGAATTCGCCGGCGGACTGTGCATTCTGCTTGCCAGGAAGCCGTTTGCAAGTATTGGCGGCGATCGCTTGTAAAGACGGGGGCTTAGCTTCACACACCCCCCAAAACGGCTTCGGCCGCCGGGTGGCGGCCGAGTCGATGCGCCAATTCACTGGCAGGGGTCTCTGCCAGGATTGAGGCGGCAGAGGAGCGCGAGTCAAGCTCCCCGACAGCCCTCAGGCAGCCGCTTGCAGGGCAGCCCGGCGCGACCTCACCACCACCGACATCTGGTAGTGCAGCCGCGGAACCCGGTCGACAACGCCCTTGAAGTCCTCGCCCGGGATGGCGAGCACGGTGCAGACCTCGAGGGCGACCACCGAGGCGTTGCGCGGCGCCGCGCACAGCGGCGCGATCTCGCCGAAGAGCTGGCCGGGGTGCAGCACGACCTCGGCGCGGTTGACCCGAAGCGGCTTTCCACCTTTGTAGACCTGCGCCCGGCCCTCGACGAGGACGTACACGGTCGTCTCCGGCGTGCCCTCGCGGATGATCGTGGCGCCGGCCTCGAAGCGCTTCTGCGAGGCGGCGCGCGCTAGCGCGTTGAGGATGGAGACCGGCAGGCGCGCCAGAATGTCGACCGATTGGATGTCGCTGCGCTTGTTCCATAAATTCTGAAGCTGGCCGGCGAGGTTCTCGCGGGCGGCGAAGCGGCGGAAGGTCTCGCCCGGCACGCGCAGCAGGCGCACCGGGGTGAGCGCCTGGACCGTGGCCGTGCGCGGCCGGCCCATGATCACCGCCATCTCCCCGAAGATCTCACCGGGGTGGATATCGGCGATCGCCTGGGGCGCGCCCCGGCCGTTCTGGACGAGGACGGCGAGCTTGCCGCTCAGGACCACGAAGAAGTCGCGGGTCAGGTCGTTCTGGCGCACCACGATCTGGCTGCGGTTGACGCTCAGGGGGACGGCCGCGTCGAGCAGCGCCCCGATCCACTCCGAGCGGCAGTCGAAGCTGGCGGCCAGGGCGCGCGCGGCGCAGTCGCGCTCGAGCGGGGTCGGGCGGCTGTTCTCCGGGATGATCGTGTACCGGTGCCCCGGCGCGGCCAGCGTGAAGCGGTGGGCCTCGGCCTCCGGCAGCCGGCCGGTGTGGACGTAGACGACGTTGGTCGACGGGTTCTCGTCGAAGTCGGCCGTCGCGCCGTGGATGAGCCCGCCGCCCGCGTCGGCGATGACCAGGTCGCAGGGCCGCTCGTAGAGCTCGAGCAGCTCGCGCCGCCTCTGCTCGGAGAGCACTCCCGCGGCGAAGGCCCTCTCGATGCCCGCCTTCGAGTTGTTGTCGCCGATCACGAGCACCCGGCGCGTCAGCCCGCGGTCTTCGCTCGACAGCTCGACGCCGACGCAGGAGATCGAGTGCATCGTGTAGTGGAAGCGCAGCGTCACGCCGAGGAAGTCGTATTCGCGCCCGGGCTCGACGTAGACGAGGTCGAAGGCGCGGTCGAGCAGGCCCCTCGGGGCCTCGACCTCGGGGTTGAGGATGGCCAGCTTGCGCCGCGCGATCTCGGCGGTCTCGCGGGTGGCGAACAGCCGGATGCGCCGGCCGAGCTGCAACAGCGCCGACAGGCCGACCGCGTGGTCCTCGTGGGCGTGGGTGAGCACCATCGCCTCGAGCTGGTTGAGGCTGATGCCCGAGGCCTCGAGCACCTGGCGGATGTACGGGCCGCTGTCGATGAGGAGAAAGTGCCCTCCGGCCTGGACGACCATGTTCGAGCAGGGGCCGGCGATGTCGAAGCCGTTCGAGGCCCCCAAGGTGACGACCTCGAGCTGCTGCGGCAGGATGGGCGTCGTCGCCGGGTTGATGGGCCGGGTGTACGGCGGCAGCGGCTCGCCGTCGGTCTCCAGCCGCACCCTCTCGAGCCGGTCTTCGGCGGTCTCGAACGACCAGCAGTTCCCGCCGTGGGCGCGTATGGACAGGCCGCCCTGCCGCGCGAGCCCCTCGTCGTCGAAGAAGACCGGGCTGAGGAAGTCCTCGATGCCCGCGACCGAGCCGTCCGCGCGCTTGAGCGCGAGCGCGAACGCTTCGCGCTCGAGAAAGTCGATGACGTCCGGCTCGACGCCCGCCGCGGCCATCTCCGCGCGGCTCAGGCCGAGCAGCGTGAGCCGCAGGTACTCGACGACGTCCGTCCAGTCGCGCCGCTGCGCGAAGACGGTCAGCTTCTTGCCCTTGGCGAACAGCCCCTCGACGAAGAGCGCCACGTAGAGCGGGAACTCGAGCGCCCACTGCACCAGGCCGTCGCGCGAGCGCACGTCGGGGATGAGCCAGGCCGTTATTTGCTTCTTGTGGGCAAAGCAGGCCTTGGCGACCTCCTCGGGAAAGCCGCAGAGGATCTGCTCGTCGCCCGCGTGGATGACCATCGCGCCGGGCATGATGGTCTGAGCTTCGATCTTCGCCGCCTCGATTCGCGCGCCGCGCACCATGACCTGCCTCCTTTCTGGCCTTGCCCACCCGACGGCAAGCGCAAGCGGCGTGCCGCGCGAAACCGCCGCGCGGGGCCGACGGATCGCTCCATTTCGGCGGGCAAGGTGCGGCCGGCGGTGATCCGCCTCGGCGCAGCGATCCAAAGCGGCGCAGCCGGTACGCCTCCGAACGGGAACGGCGGCGAACCGCTCGGCGGCGGAATAGCTCTTACCGAGACTGAGTAATCGCCGAACAGGTCCGACGAGGCCGCATCGCATGAGCAACCCCAATCCCGCCCATCCCAGACGCAAGCGCCGGTGGCTCTCCCTGGCCGCGGAGCTGCTCGTCTTCGCCGCCCTCTTCCTCGGAGTGCGCGCCTACACCGGGCGCAGCGTCGTCCGGGGCCTCGCTCCCGCGCTCGAAGGCCTGACGCCGCAGGGCCAGGCCCTCTCGCTTGCGCAGATGCGAGGCAAGCCGGTGCTCGTGCACTTCTGGGCGAGCTGGTGCGGCGTCTGCAAGCTCGAGCAGGGCTCGATCGAGTCGATCGCCCGCGGCGGCAAGGCCCAGGTCCTCACCGTCGCCAGCGGCTCGGGCGGCGCCGCCAAGGTCGCCTCCTACATGAAGAGCCAGGGGCTCACCTTCCCGACCATCGTCGACGAGGACGGCGATCTCGCCGCGACCTTCGGGGTGAAGAGCTTCCCGACCACCCTCGTCGTCGGCCCGGACGGCACGGTGCGCTTCTCGGAGGTGGGCTACACGACCCGGCTCGGCATGCTCGCCCGCCTCTGGTGGGCCGGCCGGTAGCCGGGCGGCACCGCTACTCGGGCGGCTCGGCGTGTTCTTCGGCTTCCTCTTCCTGCTCGAGCTCCTGCTCGGCCTGCGGCTCGGGCGCTTCCTCGAGCGGACCGCCGGCCTGCATCGCCTGGTCGATGCGCTCGCCCAGCTCGTCGAGCTCATCGACGTCGAAGCGGCGCTTCACCTCGGCGAACAGCTCGATCTCCTCGTCGCTGATGTGCCGCACCACCACGTCGTGCAGGTCCTCGAGCTCTCGCAAGAAGTCCGGCCCGCTCAGCGCGCCGGCCATCTGCGCGAGCGCCTCGCGGATGTCCTTGTGCTCCTCGGCAAAGGGGGCGGCCTTCACCAGGATGAGCCTGGGGGCGACGGTCGGGAAGAAGACCGTCTCCTCGACCTCCAGGTGCCGCTCGAGGCTGCGGGTCAGGTTGCGGAACAGCGCCTCCCGCGCAGGCTCGGGCGCCTGGCTGAGATCGACCAGCAGCCCCTCGATCCGATCGTGGTGCGACATGAGCACGCGCAGTGCGTTCATGGCTAGAAGCTGTAGCCGGGCTCCCGGGCTGAGAAGCACACCCTCCGGTAGCGCTGCGGGCACCGGGTCGGCCGGGCGCGCAGCGCGCCCAGGCTCGCCCGCGGGAGCTTGCGGCCCCGCGCCAGCTTCACACCTTGCCCAGAGGGCATGTCCTTCCTCGATCTGACGGTCGTCCTCGGCGGCCTCGCCATCTTCCTGCACGGGCTCGGCCTCGCGCGCGACGGGCTGCAGCGGCTTGCCGGCGACCGGCTGCGCTCGAGCATCGCGGCGCTCACGCAAAGCCGGCTGACCGGGCTGCTCTCGGGCGCCGGGGTGACGGCCGTGCTGCAGTCGTCGACCGCGACCACGGTGATGCTCGTCGGGCTCGCCTCGAGCGGCGTGCTCACGCTCGCCCAGTCGATGGCGGTGCTGCTCGGCGCCGACGTGGGGACGACGATCACCGTCCAGCTCATCTCCTTCCGGCTCTCCGACTGGGCGCCGCTCGTCGTCTTCCTCGGCTTCGCGGTGCGCCTCGCCA
>JBMNNX010000237.1:0-10452 GCA_050942745.1 Myxococcales bacterium | reverse complement strand
GGTTCGCGAGGGGTTGCTCTCGCGCGAGCCCGAGACCGCCTGCGCCGCTGCGCGCGCGCTCGGGCGGCTTCACGACGTCGGCGCCATCGAGCAGCTCATCGAGCTGACCGGCACCTCGCAGAAGTCGGTCGCCCAGGCCGCGGCCGAAGCGCTGCGCGAGATCTGCAAAGAGGCGCTCGGTCCCAATCCCGCGATGTGGGCCGCCTGGTGGCGCAACCATCGCGACAGGCCGCGGACCGAGTGGCTCATCGACGCGCTGTCGCACCGGGACCTCGACGTGCGCATCTCGGCGATCGACGAGCTGGTGCGCACCTACGGCGACAACCTCGGCTTCTACGCCGACGCGCCCGCGCTCGAGCGCGAGATGGCGGTCGGACGCTGGCACGAGTGGTGGCAACGGGCTGAAGCGAACCGGGCCGCCGAGTCGGCTGCCGCGAAGGCTGGGTGACGTACGGCGCGCCCAGCACGGGCTGAGCACGTTCGTTTGGCCGCCCTTGCCCTTCAGAGAGTCGGGCCACCTGCTCGACATGTTGGCCGGTGCTCGACGTGTCGGAGCCGTTGCTCGAGGCGCCCAAAGCGCTCGCTCGAAAGGTCGGAGCGCTTTCTGAACACACCCAGGCCCGTGCGCGAGACGAAGGAGGCGCTCCCCAGATCGACTGACTTGCGGGAGACGACCAAGCCGTTTCAGGAGGGACCGGCATTGCAGCCGTCGACTTCGACAGACCTACATGCGGCGCAAGAGGGTGCGTACCTGTCGAAGCCCTCGCCATAGGAGGAAGCAATGCGGACCGAGAAGGAGAAGATGCTCGCCGGCGAGCTGTACCTCGGGTTCGATCCCGAGCTCGTCGCCGAACGGATCGCCTGCCGCCGATTGCTGCAGAAGCTCAATCAGAGCGATCCGGCTGACCTCGCCGCACGGCAGTCGCTCCTCGCGCAGCTTCTCGGCGAGATGGGCGAGAACGCCTACATCGAGCCGCCGTTTTTCTGCGACTACGGCAGCCACATCTACGTCGGGGCCCGCTTCTACGCGAATTTCCAGTGCGTCATCCTCGACTGTGCCCGCATCGAGATAGGCGACGACGTGTTCTTCGGCCCGGGCGTCCACGTCTACGCGGCGACGCACCCCTTGGACGCCGCCGAGCGGGTCAAAGGGCCAGAGCTCGCGCGGCCGGTGAGCATCGGCTCGCGGGTCTGGGTTGGCGGCGGCAGCATCATTCTGCCGGGCGTGCGCATCGGCGATGACACCACCATCGGCGCCGGCTCGGTCGTCACCCGCGACGTGCCGGCCGGGGTGCTCGCCGCCGGCAATCCGTGCCGCGTGCTTCGAAAGCTGTAGCCCGACCGGACGGGCGGCCGGGAATCGAGGTAATTGAGCCAGGAGAAATTGGTCGAGGCATCGATCCCGCGGAGCCAAGTGCCCCTGAGTTCGTTCCGCCTTGTCCAAGCAACTTGGGCGAACTCCGCTCACCCCGAGCAAGAGACCGGCCCGTTGGCCGGCTGTGGCCTTAAACTAACAGGGGGAGCTGTTAGTTAGGAGCGTAGAGGCGACCCGCGGGAGCCTCGGAGTCGAGGGACTCGCGGATTCGCCTCCCAAGCCTGATTTGGACAAGAACCTCCCACAACTCGCTCGTGAATCCGGCCACTTGCGGATTAGGGAATTTCGCGCGGAACGAACTCTGGTGCCCGGCACGCCTGAAGAAGGCCTGATGCCAGGCATCGCGATGCGCGCCGCGCGCCTATTCGCACTCGGGGAGGCGACGACGACCACGGAGGCGCGGATCTCCGAGCAGTAGCAGGCAGCATCCGCAGAGAGCCCACGTCGGCAATCGGCGGCCACAGCGCCCGTCCTTGACGCGTGGGCTCTTCGATTTGCGAGGTTGGTGGGGCGTGAGGCGAGTAGGCTGGTCGGGGCTCGAAGACGCCACCCTGCCCCGACGAATCGAGGCCGGGCACTCCGAAGTCGCCTCTTCCGGCGGCCAGTCGCCTGCTTGGACTCTGACGAGGCCTCTGGCATCCGCCAATCGTCTTCTGGGAGTCAGAGAACGGCTTTGGCGCCCGCCAATCGCGTTCTGAGAGCCGGAGAGGGCCTCTGGCGCCCGCCAATCGCGTTCTTGGCGCCGGAGAAGGCCTTTGGCGCCCGCCAATCGCGTTCTTGGCGCCGGAGAAGGCCTTTGGCGCCCGCCAATCGCGTTCTGGGAGCCGGAGAAAGCCTCTGGCGCCTGCCAATCGCGTTCTTGGCGCCGGAGAAGGCCTCTGGCGCCCGCCAATCGCGTTCTGGGAGCCGGAGAAGGCCTCTGGCGCCCGCAAATCGCGTTCTGGGAGCCGGAGAAGGCCATTGGCGCTGGGAAACCGCGTTCTGGGAGCCAGAGAAGGCCGTGTCTCCGACTCAGCCTCTCGGCAACCGCGTCCCCACGAGCGCGAGCAGCCTGTCGAATTGAGCCCGGTTCACCGGCGCCACCGACAGCCGCCTGTGCGTCACCAGCGCGAAGTCCTTCAGCGCCCCTTCACCTGCGCCAGCCCGACCGGCCGCGCGAAGCCGACCAGCGGCACCACCTCGACCGACGCCCAGGCAATTGGGCGCGCCCGCGGGAGCGACGTCAGCCCCCGGCGCTATCCTCCTTCGCGCTGGCTTTCCGAGCGCGAGGGAGGGGGGATGAAGCTCCAGCGGCCGCACGACGAGTTTTTCAAGGCGCTGCTCGCCGAACCTGGAATGGCGGGAGCGTTCCTGCGCGAGAGGCTGCCTGTCGAGGTGGTCGAGACCTTCGCCGAGGGCGAGCCGCAGCTCGTGCCTGAGTCGTTCGTCCTTCCCGAGCTGCAGGAGCACCAGGCCGATCGGCTCTTTCGCGTCCAGCGCAAGGACGGCTCGGCCGCCTACGTGTACTGCCCTCATTGAGCACAAGAGCTCGCCCGACAGCGGGATCGGCCTGCAGCTACTCCGGTACCTCACGAACGCCTTGGTCAGGGTGAGCAGCGAAGCCGGGCACGCAGGCCGGTTGCCGATCATCGTGCCGCTCGTCGTCTACAACGGCACCGTGCGCTGGGGCGGGCTGAAGCGCTTCTCCGACCAGGTCGAGGCAATTCCCGGGCAGAAGCCGCACCTGCTCGACTTTCCGTACCTGGTGATCGATCTCGGCAGAGAGCCGGACGACGCGCTGTCGCACGAGCCGCACCTCCGGGCGGGCCTGCGACTGCTCAAGTATGCCTTCGTGCTCCCCGAGGGAGAACGCGTGCAAGTGCTCGCCTGGCTGCTCGAGGGCTTCGCCGACAGGCCGGATTTTCTGGTGTTTGCCGTGAGCTATATCCTCAGGTCGCACCGAGATCTGGATAAGCAAGCAATCAGGGGCGCGCTGCAGCAAATTGCTCCAGGAAAGGCGGACGAGATGCTGTCGAAAGCTGCCGAAGAGTTGATGGCGGAGGCCGCCGAAGCCGCTACCTTGAAGGCGAAGCGGGCGACCGTTCTGCTCCTGCTCGAGCACCGCTTTGGCGCCCTCCACGAATCGATTCGCGAGCGGGTCGCCTCTGCGGAAATCGAAGTGCTTGATGCTTGGGCGGTGCGCCTCCTCGACGCGCGAAGCCTCGACGAGGTCTTCGACGGCGATGCCCGCTGATTCTGGGAAAGGACGAGATGCTGTCGAAAGCTGCCGAGGAGTTGATGGCGGAGGCCGCCGAAGCCGCTACCTTGAAGGCGAAGCGGGCGACCGTCCTGCTCCAGCTCGAACACCGCTTTGCCGGCCTGCATGAGTCGATTCGTGAGCGGGCCGCCTCCGCGGAAATCGAAGAGCTTGATGCTTGGGCGCTGCGCCTCCTCGACGCGCGAAGTCTCGACGAGGTCTTCGACGGCGACGCTAGCTGAGCTTCTCTCGGTCAGGGCGCGGCCACCTGAGTATTCGATGCCGAGGTCCTGGATGGTTTTCGCGGAGATGGAATATCAGAAGCCCTACGGGGATATGCACGACGAGTTGGTGTCCTATCTAGACACCCACTTCTCGAATATCGAGTCCGGCCACCAGGGAGAATCGTGGATTTGGATTCTGGATGGCGAAAGAAAAGGTGGCAGTCGATACGTTCACCTCAATGAGACACCAGATAAAGTCTCCCAAGCCGGGAAGCCACGTCAGCGCCGTCATTGAGGCTCTCGCGGCCAAGTACAAGCTGAGAGTGTATGAACAGCCCGAGCTTGAGCGGATGAGGAAATAACGTGAGCTCGCCTTCAAGAGGGACGCCATTACCAAGACTGTTCTCGCGTTTGAAGGAATCGACTTGCGGCCTACCAAGAAAGCCGATCGATTCGACGAGCGGAAAAAAGAAGGCAGACAGGAGCCGCGTGGCTTCCGAACACGGCCGGAATGCTCGCCATAAGTGAAAGGCGCCCGACGCTCGCCGCCAGGTCGCCCCGCGGCCCCCGCGTCCAGTCCTTCCGCAGGGCGCAACTCCGGCTCCACCCACTCCCAACTCAGAGCTCACAACTAACAACTCCCCTCACACCGCTTTGAACAGCTCCCGGGCCGACTCCTTGGTCAGCTCCGAGATCGTCGTCATCCGCTCGGCCACCTTGCCGAGCTCGCGGGCGGCGCGCTGCACGCTGTCGCTGCCGCGGGCCAGGTTGCGGCTCGGGTCATCGACTATGACCGCGAAGACCGAGATGTCGCGCCGCTTCTTCTCGCGGCGCAGCTCGTCGGCGAAGTCATCGGAGATGGTCGCCTCGCCGTCGGTGATGAAGATGATGTCGGCGCCCTTGAGCCCGCCCGAACGAATGGCCTCGAGCGCCGCGCGCAGCGGCTTCTCGAAGTCGGTGCCGCCGCCGGGGAAACACTCGGCCAGCCCGATCACCGCGTCCATGTCCACCGGACGCCGCCCGACGAGCCTTCCCCTGCCCGTCAGATCGAAGGTGCTCAGCTCGGTCTCCGGCCCCGAGAAGACGAGCGCGCGGGTGCGCCGGCCCTGCTTGCGCGCGATGTCGAGCAGCGCGAGCGCCACCGCCTTCGCCCACAGCTCGCGCTGACCGCTCATCGAGCCCGAGCCGTCGATGCACACGACCACCGGGCCACGCCCATGGCGATCGTCGCCGCGCAGGTCGTACTGGACGAGCTGGTGCTCGATGAAGCGCCGCAACAGCTCGCGCCGGCGCAGCGGATGGCGCAGCGCCACCATCTCCGACGGCAGCAGGCGCCCGATGTCGGCGCCGCGCCCGACCCGGTAGACCTCGGTCGCCGCCCGCTCGCGGCGCCGGCGCCGGCTGGCCCGCGCCTCGGCGCGGAAGGCCCCGGCGAGCGCGGCGAGCTTGCGCAGCTTCTCGTTGCGCTCGAGCTTCTCGGCGAGTCGCAGCCGCTCGCCCGCGCTGCGTGGCCCGCTGCCACCGACCGAGCGGGCGAAGGCGTCGGCCGACTCGTTGAAGCGCGGCAGGTCGTCGGCGAGCCGGGAGGCGAGCGTCGACAGCTCGGCGTCAAAGCGCGGCGGGAGCTCCTCTATCGACTGCTTGCACTGCTCGGCGAGCGCCTTGACCTGCCGCTCGCCCTCCTGGACGCCTCGGGCGAGGGCCTTCTCGAGCTTCTCGGACTCACCGGCCAGCTCGCGGGCAGCGGCGCGGTTGCGCTCGAGGCGCTCCTCCTCCTCGGCGAGGCGCATCGCGGCGAGCAGCTCGTCCTCGAGCAGGAAGTCGCCCGACTTGACGAGCGCGAGCACGCGACGCCCGAGGTCGCAGGCCGCGTGCGCGGCGCGCGCGGCGTCGAGGGCGGTCTCCTCCTTCAGGTCGAGGAAGCGGTCGGCGGCCATGGTCGCCAGCAGGATGCGGCGGTTGAGCGCGGTCGAGGCCGGAGCGAGGCCCGGGGGCCGCACCTGGACGGCCAGCTTGAAGAGCAGCGCGAAGAGGTCCTCGAGCAGCGCCTCGAAGTGGGGCAAGAGCCTCTGGCCGCGCCCCACGAGGTCGCCGAGGTCGGAGATGTGCCGAATCACCCGCGCGAACGATTCGCGGTCGTACGAGTCGGTCTCGATGAGGCGGGGCTCGAGCATCGATTCCTTGTCCTCCGTCGGTGCAGCTCTGTCCAAGAATCCTTCGCGCGCTCACCGATCAGCCCGGGGATCAGCCCGGGCGTCGCCCCGAACCGAAGCGATCGCGGCTGGTAGGGGCGCATGGCAATGCGCCCGTCGTGGAATATGCAGAGGCGCAGCGAATTCGAGGGTCCTCGGCGGCGGGCACGAAGGACGGCGCTCCGTCGCAAGGCCCTCGACTCCGGCCTCGCAGGCTCGGCCTACGCTCGGGCTGACCGGGCATCGCTCGCGCGGCTCCTCACTCTTTCGTCAGTGGGTGCGGGTGTGCTCCTCGTCGTCGGCATCGGCACCCTCATCGAGCAGCTCGTGGACGAGGGCGCGCACCTCCTCGCGGCAGTTGAGGATCAGGTCGCCGGTGCGGCCGCGCGCCTCGCAATCTCGCACCAGCCCGTCGATGCGCCGCGACAGGTCGTGCAGCTTGGCGAGCGCCTCGGCCTGCATCGGCGAGTCGAGGCCGTGCGGAGCCGCGTGGGCCGTCTCGGCGATCTCGCGCGCCTGGAAGAGCAGCCGCTGCGCCTCGTCCTCGAGCCCGAAGGCGAGCGAGCGCAGCGCCTCCTCGACCTCGGCCCGCTCGTTCGGCTCGTTCCAGAGCACGTGCTCGAGGATGCGCAGGTCCTCGCTCGTGCAGACGTCGCGCCCGTTGATCACCGCGTGGGCCCTGAGCAGCTCGATCGACTGGCGGTAGCGCCGGTCCGAGGCGATGACGCCCTTGGAGTTGAGCAGGTTGCGCAGCTCGAGCATGTCGCGCTGGACGCTCTCGGGCACGCGCACCCGGCGCGCCCGGGCCTGCAGGCCCGCAAGCTCCTCGAGCGAGATGGTGGTGCGCTCGGCGGGCGGCTCGAGCGAGAGCATGCGCAAGAACAGGTAGTCCTCGCGCAGGTAGTCGACGTCGAAGCGCAGCAGGAACCGATCATAGAGGGCGAGCAGCTCGTCCTCTTCGGGCAACTCGTTCGCCGCGCCCACCAGCGTAAGGAGCGGCACGCTCTCGGCGTGGTCGCCGCCGTGGAATCGTCGCTCGTTCATCACCGACAGCAGCGTGTTGAGGATGGCCGAGGAGGCCTTGAAGACCTCGTCGAGGAAGGCGACGTGCGCCTGCGGCAGCTTGCCGTCGGTGACGCGCGTGTAGCGGTCCTCTTCGAGCGCCTTGAGAGAGACCGGCCCGAACAGCTCCTCGGGGGTCGTAAAGCGCGTCAGCAGCCACTGGAAGTAGCGCGCCCCGGTGACGCGCCGGCACAGCTCGTGGGCGAGCTCGCTCTTGCCCGTCCCGGGCGGGCCGACGATGAGCACGTGGCTACTCGACAGCAGCGCGCACAGCATCCCGTCGATCACCTGGTCGCGCTCGAAAAACTGCGCGCGCAGCTCGCGGCGAAGCCGCTCGAGGACATCGGCTCGGTTCTCGATCATGAAGGCCTCCCTCTCCGTCGGCCGCAAGCCACAGCGTCCCGTCGCGCCGCAGGCGCGGCGAGGGGGATGACGGAAATCGTATATCGACAACCGCTTGTCACCTGCCGCCATTTCCCCCAGCGCGCGCCCGGCGAGGAGCCGCACGACGAGGGCCCGCTCGCCCGAGCCCCGAGCGGCCGGAGCTTTTTTTCCGGAACCGAGGCGGCTCGCGTAACCTGCCGTTCGCGCCGCTCGTCTGCCGGGAAGCACTCGAGGCGGCGATGAGCATCGCGATGGGCATCCCCTTGCGCCTGATGGCGGCGCGCCCACAAGTCACGCAAGACGACGAGGAGCGCCAGCTCATCGACCGCTGCCTCGCGGGCGACCGGGAGGCGTTCTCGCCCATCGTCCGCCGCTACGGCGCGGGGCTGTTCGCCTTCTGCGCGCGCATGGTCGGCCGCGCCGTCGGCGAGGAGCTCGCGCAGGAGACGCTGGCGCGCGCGTACGCAAGCCTCGGCACGTTTCGCAACGACTCCGGGTTCAAGCGGTGGCTCTACCGCATCGCGCTCAACCTCTGCCGCGACTACCTGAAGAGCGGCAAGGCGAAGGAGGGGCCTTGTGGCAGCCTCGAGGGCGTGCTCGAGCCGGTTGCCGCGGAGGCGGGGCCGGAGGAGCGGCTGCGCGGGCGCGAGGCCGTCGCCGCGCTGCAGCGGGCCATCGACAAGCTCGCGCCGAAGTACCGGGAGGCCTTCGTCCTCAAGCACATCGAGAGCCTCTCCTACGAGGAGATGCGCGAGATCGTCGAGATGCCGGTGCCCGCGCTCAAGGTGCGCGTCCACCGGGCGCGGGAGATGATCAAGAGGCTGATGGAGGAAGAAGAGAGGGGCGAAGGCCAGTGAAGCCGATCAACGACAGGGTCCACGCGCTCCTCGACGGCGAGCTGCCCTCGAGCGAGGCCCGCTCGCTGCGCGACGAGCTGCGCCGCTCGCCCGACGCCTGCCTGGACCTCGACTTCCTCGAGCAGGCCCTGGTGGCAGCCCGCCGCAACCCGCCCCCGCTGCCCGAGGGGTTCGAGGCGCGGGTGATGGCCCGCATCGCGGCGGCCCCGCCGCCTCGCCGCAGCAGGCTCGGGTGGCTGACCACCCCGCGGTTTCGGAGCGAGCTGTCGTGGGCGACCGTGCTCCTGCTCGTCGCCGCAGTCGCGCTGCTGATAGGCCTCGCGCTTTGGGCAGGCTTCCGGGCGGGCCTCGCGGCGGGCGCAAAGAGCAGCTCCTCGCGCGAGACGCCCCAGCAGGTGACGCGCGCGGCGGATCCACCCGCCGGTTCGCCGCTGTAGGCGTCGGGGCCGGCCTTGCCACCAGCCGGACTGCAGCATCCGCCTCGGCACGGGCAGCTTGAGACTCAAGCTGCCGGAACCCCACAACTCACAACTTCGAGACCACCCCACAGGCGACGCGGTCGCCGGAGCCGCCCGCGGGATCGCTGCGGTAGTCGTCGGGGCCCGAGTGGACGAGCAGCGCCGACCCGTCCGCGTCGAGCAGATAGCCCGGCTTGCCTGGCTCGAGCGTCAGATCGGGCGCAAACAGCTCGAACTGAAGCCCCCCGCTGGCCGGCACGACGATATTCGGCAGGTCGCCGGCGTGCATCCCGGAGGACGACAGGAAGCCGTGCTTCTTGCCAGTGGGGTTGAAGTGCCCCCCCGCGCTCTGGAAGGGCGGCTCGCACTTGCCGACCTCGTGGACGTGCAGCCCGTGAGGCCCCGGGGAGAGCCCGCGCACCTCGCCGATGACGAGAAGGCCGCGCGGCGCCTGGACGAAGCGCACGGTGCCCACGGGCGCTCCGCTGGCATCCTTGAGCTCGGCGACGGCCTCGGCTGGCCGGCCGGGCGCAGCCCAAGGAGAGAGCAGCAGGGCTGTCGCGAGGGCGAGCGACTTCATCTCCATCCTCCCAGCGGCACGAGGGGCCTGCGGCTCACGGTAGGTCGTCCCTGGCGAGCCGCCGATCCCCCAGGAGCCGGCCGGCCGCCCGCCCCGCAAGCGGGCATCCACGCTCCCGGACGAACCTCGTACTTGCGCCCGAGCCCAGGTTGGGTTGGGATTCGTTCTGATTCGCACTCGGTGATTCCAGACGTCGCACGCTATTGGACTAAGCGACCTGGACCTCACTCCGGAGGCCGTTCATGCGCTCGACCGTCCTGAAGCTGTTCTGCCTTGCCGCAGGCACCCTGCTGTTGGCCGGCTGTCCCTTGCCCACCTGCGACGACGGCGTGCGCAACGGCAAGGAGACCGACTTCGACTGCGGCGGAGGCTCCTGCCAGCCCTGCGCCGAGGGCAAGCTGTGCGTCGAGAACTCCGACTGCCAGTCAGGCCACTGCTTCGAGGGCTTCTGCGCCCCGGAGCGCTGCAACGACGGGGTCAAGAACGGCGCCGAGACCGACATCGACTGCGGCGGCGACTGCTCGCCGTGCGCGACGAACCAGCGCTGTCTGGAGGGCGAGGACTGCGCCTCCAAAAACTGCCGCAGCAAGCGCTGCGAGGCCCCAAAGTGCGACGACAAGCTCCTCAACGGCCAGGAGACCGACGTCGACTGCGGCGGCAACTGCGAGCCCTGCGCCCACGGCGCGGGCTGCCGCGAGGCCGCCGACTGCGTCTCGGGCGTCTGCGGGGAGGGCGCCTGCCAGGAGCCGAGCTGCAGCGACGGGGTCAAGAACGGCAACGAGACCGACACCGACTGCGGCGGGGGCTGCGAGCCCTGCGAAGACAACAAGGGGTGCGCCGAGGAGAGCGACTGCGTCTCGGGCGTCTGCTCCGAGAGCGGCCAGTGCGCCTCGCCCGAGTGCTCTGACGGCGTGCTCAACGGAGAGGAGACCGGCGTTGACTGCGGCTCGAATTGCCCCAAGTGCATCGACGGCGAGGCTTGCAACGAGGCGACCGACTGCATCTCTGGGGTCTGCAGCGGCGGCGCCTGCCAGGTCCCGACCTGCAGCGACTCGGTGAAAAACGGCGAGGAGACCGACACCGA
>JBMNNX010000236.1:0-10510 GCA_050942745.1 Myxococcales bacterium | reverse complement strand
GCGACAACCACTCGGCACAGAATCGCGCCGGATTCCCAAACAGGTCAGCACCAGCAGGCGTACGGCCAAGACTCATGGGGCGGCATCTTTCAGATGCCGCCCGCATCGTCTACAGAAAAACACCAGCTACCTAGGCGGGCCGCGATGGCTCGCGGGGCGGCGCGAGCTGGCAGAGCCCGCAAAACGCGAAAAGGAGCCCAATCGAGCTCCCCTTCGCAAGAAGAATCGCGGCTACGAGTTTATCGAGCGCGAACTAGGCCGAGCGGCGCTGGGTGGCGTACGCCTCGATGCCCACGCCCTTCTTCGGCTGCTGGGTGTTCGCGCCGACCGAGAAGAGCGGGCATCGCACGCAGGTGAAGCTGTTCCAGCTCTTCTTCACCGCTTCGTCGAGACACTCGTCGTAGTGGTTGCAGAAGAGATTGCGCTGAAACTCAACGCTGGCGTGCTTGCCACTTGGCTCAGGGTTGATCGTGTTCTGCAACTCGGTGGGGAAAACCTTCATACCGCCTCCTTGCTCATGCTCCCCCGAACATCACTGCCTGGACCGTAGGCTGCGTGCGGTCCCGATGCAGCGCGCTTTGCGCCTTCATTATCCAATGCCGTGTTTGCCGGGGTGCGTCCGGCGTGGGCGACGGCATCACATCAACCGATGAGAGTGCGCAACCCTTCCTGCGTCCCTGCCCGCCTTCAGCGCGGCAAATACTGCGTTCTAGCTTTCGGAAAGTCAACCGGCCCCTCCCCGGCGCGCCGAGCGGGCTCTCGCCGTAGCGGGCTCTGGCCTTTCGACCGGTGAAATCGTCGGAGATTACGAGGGATTTCGGCCGCAGCCCGCCGCTTTCTTGAGCCACGCCGCGCGGGCCGTATCCTGGCCGCATGATGCTCGAGACCGCCCTCGTCGCCCTCGCCGTGAGCCTTGGCGCAGCCCATCCGCCCGAGCCTGGAGTCGCCCGGCTCGAGCTTGCCCTCGCGCGCTGGCAGGCGGGCGACTTCGCTGGCGCGGCCGAAGCTCTGCGCCCCGCCGATCCGAAGTCGGGAGCCCGCTGTGGCGGGTTGCTCGAGCCCTGGTGCGCCTGGCTTCGGGGCCAGGCGCTCTTCTACGCCGGGCAGCCCGAGGCGGCGGCGGCCGAATTCGCGGCGGCGCGAGCCCTCGATCCGAGTGGCCCGGTGGGCGTGCGCGCCCTGGCGCGCGAAGGCGAGGCCCTGCTCGGGGCGCATCGAACCGAGGCAGCGATCGCTCGGCTCCGCGAGGCTGTCGCGTCCAACCCCAGCGCCGAGGCCCTGCTCCTCCTCGGCAACGCCCTGGCAGCTTCGGGCCGCAGGGACGAGGCGACCGAGCCCTGGCGCCGCGCCTTCACGGCCTATGTCGAGAGCCCGTGTTCCGAAGAGGCAGGCCGCCGCCTCGAGGCCAGCGGCAAGCTCGCGGTCTCCGACCTCCTCGGCCGTTCGGCGCGGCTCCTTCGCCTCGGCCTCGCAGAGCAGGCGCTCGACATGGCGCGCCGCGCCGAGCCGCTGTGCGATGGCGCCACGTGCAAAGCCGCAGCGCTGCTCGCCCAGGCGAAGGCGCTCGCGAAGCTGAAGCGTTGGGACGAGGCCGAGCCCATCTTCGAGAGCCTCGCGGCGGCAAAGCCGGCTCCGGGCCACGGAGCCGAAGCCGTCATCAGCCTCGCGCGGGCCTCGCTCGCCCAGAGCCAGGCCGACAAGGCGACCGAGCGGTTCGCCGCGTTCGTGAAGCGCTTCCCCAGGCACGCCCTCGCCGACGAGGCGGCCTTCCTCGGCGCCTGGACCGCCTTCAACGCCGGCCAGTACGCGGAGTGCGCCGCCCGCTTCGAGGCCTTTCTGGCGAGGTGGAAGCGCAGCAGACGCTTCGACGACGCGCTCTGGTACGCCGCCCTCTGCAGCCGCCTCGCCGGCAGGCTCGAGGACTCGAGCCGCCTGCTCGAGAGGCTCGAAGGCCGCTCCCCAAAGCTCGCGGCGCAGGCTGCCTACTGGCAGGCTCGCAACGCCGAGGTTCCCGAGAAGGCGGTCCCGCTCTACCGAAGGGCCATCGAGCACTCGCCCACGAGCTGGTACGCGTGGCTAGCGAGGCTTCGGCTCGCCGAGAACGGCGTCGAGCCGGCTCCGCTCGGGCTTCGCGCCCGCGCGTCTCCGGAGACCGAGCCCCCGGGGGACCGCCAGCGCCGCGCCGCGCTCCTGTTGCAACTCGGCCTCGCGCGCGAAGCCCGCGAAGAGCTCGAGCAGGCCGCGCGCGACCCCTCGCTCGAGACGAGGGCGAGCGCCGCCGCCTGCGCCTCGCTCGGCGCGACCGATCTCGCCTACCGGCTCGCCGCCTCGCGCCTGTCGCGCGAGGCCTTCGGCAAGGCCGACCCCGTCGCGCTCGGCCTGCTCTACCCGCGGCCCTACGCGGCCCAGGTCGAGAGCTCGGCGCAGGCCGTGAAGATGGACCCGTACTTCGTCTGGTCGATCATGCGCCGCGAGTCGGCGTTCGATCCGTCGGCGACCTCGCCGGCGCGCGCCTTCGGGCTGATGCAGCTCCTGCTGCCGACGGCGCAGAAGATCGCCCAGGTCGCCGGCGCCCCCGCCCCAGAGATCGCCGACCTGCACGATCCCGCGCGAAACATCCCGCTAGCGACCTGGTATCTGGCCGAGCTCACGGGCCGGTTCGGCAGCGCCGCGCTCGCCGCTGCGGCCTATAACGGCGGCGCCGAGGCCGTCGAGCGTTGGATAGCCGAGCCCCCGGACGTCCCACTGGACGAATTCGTCGAGCTGATCCCGTACAGGGAGACCCGCCACTACGTGAAGGGCGTGCTCGGCGACTACTTCACCTACCGCGCCCTCTGGTCGGCCCCGATCGAGCCGCTCCCGTTCGGCCTCGCGGCGCCGAAGAGCGCGCCCGGGGCCCGGTTCTGAGGACGGGTCAGGCAGCGGCGCCCTGCGCGGCGGGCGACTTGCCGAGGGCGCGAAGAATCGCCTGGCCGTGGCGCTGCACCGTCCTCGCGCCGATTCCGCGCACCTGGAGCAGCTCGTCCTCGCTGCGCGGCCGCAAGCGCGCCAGCTCGATGATCGCCTCGTCGCCGAAGACCTTGAACGGCGGGCGATCGACCGACCGCGCCCGCTCCTCGCGCAGCAGGTAGAGCGCGCGCGCCAGCTCGCGCTGCGCTCGGTCGAGCGCGGCGAAACCGCGCAGCCGGCGAAAGCCCTCCTTGTCGAAGCGCTTCTTGCGCGGCTCGCAGGAGGCCTGGCGCTTGAAGATGCGCTCTGCTTCGGCCACCCTGCCGGCGCGCTCGAGCTCGGCGCGCAGAACGTTGCGCAGCGCCAGCAGGTAGCGCGTGTCCTTGTAGGCGTACTCGAGCTGAGCGGCCGACAGCGGGCGCTGTCCCCAGTCGCTGCGCTGGTGCTCCTTCTCCAGCGTCATCCCGAAGTGCCGGCGCACCAGCACCGCCAGGCTCATCTTCGGATAGCCGAGCAGCTTGGCCGCGAGCATCGTGTCGAAGAGCCGGGTGAACTTCATCCCGTAGTCGCGCTTGAGGCCGCGGATATCGAAGTCGGCGGCGTGGAAGACGACCTCCACCGCCGGGTCGGCGAGCAGCTTGCCCAGCGGGCGCACGTCCACGCGCAGCGGGTCGACGGCGTAGTCGGCCTCCTCGGTCGAGAGCTGGATGAGGCAGACCTTCTCGAAATAGGCGTGGAAGCTGTTGCTCTCGGTGTCGACGGCGATCGCGGGCTCGCGCTCGAGCGGCCCGAGCAGCCGGCAGAACGCGTCTTCGGTGTCGATGAAATGGCAGGGGCGCGCTGGCATCTGGATTCGCCCACCCCCGGAACGAGAAGGTGCGGAGCCTAGCAGGTCCGACGGGCGAGGGCACTCCCGGGAAACAAATCGCTCCAACCCGCGGATTTCACAGGCCTTTGCTCGCGCTGCTCGGCCGGACCCGCGCCAGGCGGCGGTCCGGTTCGCGCGCTGAATCCGACACTCGCCGTGCGAACCGCCCGCCATGCGCCGTGAAGCTCGCTCCGCCGGCCCGAGAGTCGCGCGAGGCTGCGGCGAACCCCGCGTGATCATGAGGGAATCGCCGGGCGCGCTCGCGCCGGGAGGAGCGACCGCTCGCCCGTCCACCCGAGCGCCCAACCGACCCACCGATCATATGGGTCCGTGAGCTACGGTCGGCGCGCCATCGCCAGCGCCTGGGCTATCTGCCCGGCGACCCGCGCGTTCGACTCCAGGAGCGCGAGGTTGGCGTGCAGGCTGCCCCCACCCGTGCGCCGGGCGACCTCGGCGAGGAGAAACGGGGTGACCGCCTTGCCCTTGATGCCGCGATCCTTCGCGTCGCGCAGCGCCGCCTCGATGGCTTCGCTGATCTCCTCGGGCCTCGCCTCGGCCTCGGCCTTGATCGGGTTGGCGAAGATGACCCCTCCCTCCTGGCCGAGCTCCTCCCAACGCGCCCGCAACAGCCGCGCCGCCTCGTCGGGGTTGGCGACCGAGTACTCGAGGCTCAAACCCGAGTTGTTCATGTAGAAGGCGGGGAACTCGCTCGTGCCGTAGCCGACCACCGGGACGCCGAGCGTCTCGAGCGCCTCGAGGGTGCGCGGCAGGTCGAGGATGGCCTTCGCGCCGGCGGTCACCACCGCTACGCGCGAGCGGGCGATGGCAAGCAGGTCCTGGGAGACGTCGAAGGTCTGCTCGGCTTCGCGGTGAACGCCGCCGATCCCGCCGGTCGCGAAGACGCGGATGCCGGCGGCGTGGGCTATCGTGCAAGTCCCGGAGACCGTGGTCGCGCCCCAGTATCCGAAGGCCCTGGCGACGGCGAGGTCCCGGTTGCCTACCTTGCGCGCCTTGTTCTTCGGATCGAGCAGCCGCTCGATCTCCTCCTCGGTCAGGCCGGCGACCGGATCGCCGGCGACGACGCCGGTGATCGCCGGGACCACGCCGGATTCCCGAATGGCGTTCGCGCAGGCTCGCGCCGACTGCTGGTTGTGCGGAGGCGGCAACCCCTGCACCGTGACCGACGATTCGAGCGCCACGACCGGGCGGCCTTCCTCAAGAGCCTGCGCAACCTCTTTCCCCAGCCGGACAGCCTCACGTCGCAACATCCTGTGCTCCTTTTCCCGTTGGGAGTCGCATCCTAGCCGCAGCGTCAACAGAGTTGAAAAACGGTTGAACAGGAACTTCGTCGCCATGGCCACCTCGCCCCCCATCGTCCCCGGCTGGTGCCCGCTCGAAGGCAGGGGCGCGACCAGCGACGCGGAGCACTTCGAGGCGCTGACCGCGGCGGTCTTCCAGGCGCGCTTCCGCCCTCAGATCGTGCGCGCGCGCTGGCCGGCCATCCGCAGCGCCTTCGCGCACTTCGAGCTCGACGTGGTCGCCCGCTGGCCTGACTCGGAGCAGGAGCGCCTGCTCGAAGCGCCGGGGATGATCCGCAGCCCGAAGAAGGTCGTCGCGACCCTGCGCAACGCGCGCGACCTCGCCGAACGCCGGGACCGCTTCTTCAGCGTGCGCGCCTACCTCGACTCGTTTGCGCCGGACCTCGAGGCGCTCGTCGAAGAGCTCGACAGTTGGGCGCACTACGTCGGCGCGCCCTCGCTCCGCTGGTTCCTCGGCTGCGTCGGCATCCCGGCGCGCTGGCGAGGCTAGGCGCCGCGCGGGTCGAAGAGCATCGGCGCGAGCGGATCGTGCGCCGCGCGCCGCTTTTCGGCGAGGGCGTGGCTGCGCGTCGCGTAGCAATAGCGGCAACCGTGCAGGCAGGTGTCGTTGACCCCGATGTCCCGGCTGACGGCGCAGCCGCAGGCGGCGCGCTGGCCCGAATCCTTCCTCACCGACGCAGCGACGCCCCACAGCTCGCGAACGAGCAAGGGGTCGACACACCGGCCGGTGCGGGTCGAGGGGAGCGCACCGGCGCAGCTCAAGAGCTCGATGCCCGCCTCCGCCGCGCTGCGGTTCATCGACTCGAGCAACCTCGCGACCTCCGGGCTCGACGGCTCGGCGGCGCCAAGCTGAAACCCCTCGAGCTGCGCCAACCTTCGATCGGTCTTTCGGTAGCGCGTCAACAGGCTCGTCATCGCCCGCACCGTCGCCCCGCGCAGCCGCTCGGCCATGCTTCCGAACGCCTCCTCGTGAAAGGTGACCGGCGTCTCCAACGAGAGCACGATGGGGTCATAGCGCCAGACGACCCGCTTCGGCCCGAGCCGGGCCGAGAGCGCGAGCAGCGTCTCGATCCTCTCCTCGACTGGAGGCAGGTGCGGCTCGAACCTCGAGCCATAGGGGTTGAGCGTGAACTGGAAGTAGTAGCGATGGCCGAGCGCGTCGAGCGCATCGAGGACCGGGAAGAAGGGGCGCGGGTTCTTCGACCAGAAGACAAAGGCCTCGACCTCACCGACGCCGAGGCCGACGCGCGAGATCTGCCGCGGGTTGAAGGGGTTGGGCACCTCGCAGAAACTCTCGTGCAGGCGCCGAAGGAACCAGCGCCCGTAATAGGCCGGGATATCGGTGCGCCTGCTCGCGGAGACGATCATCGCTCTGTCTCAACCGATATAAGGGCCATCGCTGTTCTCCTCGGGCGGCCCTCGATGCCCGCTCGAGCTTCGTCGGCTGCCGTTTCGCTGATCGAGAAAAGAGCGCCGCGTGAAGAAGCTCGCGCCGCGCGGCCGCTTGCCTGCTCGCTCGCTTGTGCTCGCCGATACGGCGCAGGTTATCCTGGCGACCGCTTTCAGCCAGCATGACCCCGAGCAGGAAGGGCCCGTATTGCAGCCGTCATCCCCGTCACAGCGCGGAACCCCGGACGATCGGCGCAAGAAGGCACTCGTGGTCGTCGTCGCGGTCCTTCTGTTCGGCAGCATCACGCTGTGGCGCTCCCTGAACGCGCTCGAGGAGGGTCGCCGCTGGGTACCGAGAATGCTCGAGCCCGACTGCGACGGACTGGTCGAGTTCGTCGAGCAAGCGCGCGTTCCGGGCCGGCGGCTCCCGCACAACATCCATCGATACGATTGCCTCCCCGAGCTACCCCGCATTCGGCTGGGCGCGCTTCAGGTCGTGCTCTCTACGGCGCACATCGACGCGCTCCGGGCCGGCAATCCCCATGAGTACGACTGCTTGAGGGAGCCGAAGGAGTGGCTGGGCGCGAATGGCTGGGCCTTCGATCACGTCGAGGCGAGCCCTGCGCAGAACGAGGACCTTGGCCGGCTGACACAATCGGTCTTCCTGCTCCACAACGAGGAGGTCCCTGCCTACCTCCACGTTCAGCTCGGTTCGTTCGGCTGCGCCGTCGCCAAAGTCCTCGAGGGGTCGGCCGCCGCGAATGGTGGCCTTGAAGTCGGCGACCTGATCCTCGCCGTGGACGGCGAGCCGGCCGACCTCCACGACCCGTGCGACGTGGGCCGGATCGTCTATGAGCGCGAGCCTCATACGCCCGTGAGGTGGAAGGTGCTTCGCAACCAAGTGCCTATCTACCTTCGGGCGCGCGCCCCGCGAGCCGGAGAGAGGTTCGGCTGCGAGTACAGGCGCCTCCCCATCCTGCAGCCACGCGACTGGGCGCCCACGCCGTTGAAGATTCGCGGCTGACGTCCACGCCCGCTCAACCCTCAGGTCGCTCAAGTGGCCGAGCCGGAGCTCCGCCGGCCACGCCCGCTCAGCCCTCGGGCTCCTCTCCGCGCGTCAGCCCGTACTTCCGCAACTTGTCGTGCAGCGTCACCCGGCTGATGCCCAAGAGTCGGGCAGCCTCGGTGCGGTTGCCGCGGGCCACCTTGAGCCCCTCGGCGATGAGTCCGCGCTCGTAGGCTTCGACCCGCTGCTTGAGCGTCAGCCGCTGCGACCCGGCCTCGGTCTCCCGGGCTTCCGGCAGGAGCGACAGATCGAGCTCGCCGTCGGGCGAGAGGGCGACCATCCGCTCTATCGCGTTCTCCAGCTCGCGCACGTTCCCGGGCCATGAGCAGGCGGCAAGGCGCGCGTAGAGCGCCTCGGGCACCGCGGGCAGCTCGACCCCGAACCGCTCTGCGAACCGGTCGAGGAAATGGCGCGCCAGCACGCGGATGTCCTCCGGCCGCTCGCGCAGCGGCGGAATGGCCAGGTGGACTACGTTGAGCCGATAGAACAGATCCTCGCGAAACTGCCCGGCGGCGACCCGCTCCTTCAAGTCCCGATGCGTCGCCGCGATGATGCGCACGTCCACCTTGCGCGCGCGGTCTTCGCCGACCGGGCGCACCTCGCCCTCCTGCAGCACGCGCAGCAGCTTGGCCTGCAGGCCCAGGTCGAGCTCGGCGACCTCGTCGAGCAGCAGCGTCCCGCCGTCGGCCAAGCCGAACAGGCCCGGGCGCGAGCGCACCGCGCCGGTGAAGGCGCCCTTCGCGTGGCCGAACAGCTCGGCCTCGGCGAGCTCGGCGGTCAGGGCCGCGCAGTTGAAGCGCACGAAGGGCCCGGCGGCGCGCCGCGAGGCGCGCACCAGCGCCTCGGCGACCCGCTCCTTGCCGGTGCCGCTCTCGCCGGTGATCAAGACCGTCACGTCGCGCGGGGCGACGCGGGCGACGAGCACGGCGAGCCGGCTCATCGCGGGTGAGGCGAAGACGAGCGACTTCGAGAAGTTGAGCTCTCCGGCGAGCCGCTCGTTCTCCATCGACAGCCGCACCGTCTCCACCGCCCGCTGGACCACCGCGAGCAGCTCCTCGAGCTCGAACGGCTTGCGGAAGTAGTCGTAGGCCCCGAGCTTCATCGCCTCGACCGCGTGGCGCTCGGAGCCGTGGGCGGTGATGAGGATGACCCGCAGCGCCGGGGCGCGCCCGGCGAGCCGGCGCAGCAGCTCCAGCCCGTCGATCTTCGGCATCCGCAGGTCGGTGATGACGAGCTGGAACGGCGCGCTCCCATCGACCAGCTCGAGCGCCTGCGCTCCGTCGGCCGCCTCGACGACCTCGAAGTCGGCCGACTCGAGGATCTCGCGGATGGTGTAGCGGACGCCGGGATCGTCATCGACGACCAGGACCCTGGGTTTCATGCGCTCACCTCTTCGGCGGTGGAGGGCTCGCCGGCGATGGCGCGCGGCAGGCGCACCTCGGCGACACAGCCGCCGCCTTCGCGCGCCCGCAGCGCCAAGTCGCCCCCGTGTTGGCGCGCCAGGGCGCGCGCGATGGTCAAGCCGAGCCCCGACCCGCGCGGCTTGCTGGTGACACCAGGCTCGAAGATGCGGTCGCCCATCGCCGGGTCGATGCCCGCGCCTCTGTCGGCGACGCGCACGCTCGCATACTCGGCCTCGCCGACGACCTCCACCTCGACCGTCGCTCCGGCCGGGCTCGCGTCGAGCGCGTTCTGGACGAGGTTGATCAAGACCTGCCGCACCTTGCGCGGGTCGCACTGCGCCCTCGCCTCGCCCCTCACCGCAAAGGCGATCTTGCGCTCGCGCGCCATCCCCTCGTGCAGCGCGGCGACCTCCGCGGCGAGCGAGGCCAGCTCGGTCTGCTCGAGCGACAGCGGCACGAGCGGCCGCGAGAAGTTGAGGAACTCGTCGAGGATGCCCTGCATCCGATCTATCTCGCGGCGCAGGACCGCCAGCCGCTCGGCGTTCTTTCCCTCGGGCAGCTCGCGCGCGAGCAGCGCGCCCAGGCCCTTGACGCTGGCGAGCGGGTTCTTCAGCTCGTGGGCGATTTCGCCGGAGAGCGCCGTCATCTCCCGAGAGCGCTCGGCGTGCGCGCGCAGCGACTCCTCGCGCGCCTCGAAGGCCTTCCACAGCATCCCGCCGAAGACGGAGCGCATCCCCGCGCCGACCTTCGCGGCGACCACCAGCATCAGCGACGCCACCGTCGCCAGCGTGAGCAGCAGGACGTCGTTGTGCCCGGCGCGCGAGCCGCCCCCGAAGATCGAGAGGTTGAACTCCTCGACCGCACCGGTCAGGGCGATGACCGCGAAGGCCCAGAGCGCCAGCACCTGCGCGCCCACCAGGAAGACCCGCCTCGAGGCGCGCTCCACCCCGAGGCCGGTGAAGAACGAGAGGACCGGCGTCAACGGCAGGAACGGGCTTTCCAGGCCGCCGGTCGTCGCGGTCATCGTGAGCTGCGCGAGCAGGCCGACGCCGACGTTCAGGCCCAGCGCGCCAGGGAGCAGACCGTTGCGCTTGTAGCGCCAAAGCTCGAGCACGCTGATGACGGCCACCGCGCAGACGAAGCAGGCGAGCACGACCCGGCGCCAGAGCGCCTCTTCGTAGATCGCCAGCGCGATCGCCGCCGTGACGAGGATCGGCATCAACATGAGGCGCACGCCCACCACGCGGCCAAACACGCGGCCGAGCTCGGCTTGCTGAAGCTCTCGGAACCCTGGCGGCGGGGCAGCGCCCATCTCGAAGATCCCCAATCGTCGCCGCCGCAACATATTCCGCTCCCCTTCCCGCTTGAACCTCTAACGGTGCGCCTGCGCCCAGCGGCCCACCGCGCGTTCGAGCCCCGCCGAGGCGACGCCGACGCGGGCCTTCGCCTCCGCGAGCCCGACGGCCGCCTGGTAGGTCCGCAAGCTCGCGTCGAGCGCGTCCAGCGAGCCGACGAG
>JBMNNX010000014.1:0-45147 GCA_050942745.1 Myxococcales bacterium | reverse complement strand
AAGCTCGCCGCAGTCGCCTGAATTCAAGAAATCCTTTCCTCGAATACCGCCGCAGCGGCTGTGGGCCCTGTGGGGAAGGGGCCGATTAGGCCCTGTGGGCAGGCGTGTGGGCGGCTTGGGCTTCTTCTAGCCGTCCATACGGCTGTCCACAGCGAGCCTGGCCGCCTCTCTCCACAAGTCCACAACCGGTTCCCGGGATCTGCCGAAGAGCCAGAAAAGCGCTCCCGCAAGGCTCTTCGCGCCGCGCTCGCCGCCATCGACGAGGCGACCTCCGGCCGGCCTCTCGCGCTCGCGCTGTCCAACGCGATGCGCGCCGAGGGCGACCTCGGTCCGCAGGAACGCCTCGCCGCGGCCCATGCCGCGCGCTCGGTGCTGCGCGAGCTGCGGCGCATCGACCTTGCCCTGCGGCTCGCGAGCGAGGCGGCCGGCATGAAGCAGAAATCCATCGCCGCGCACGATCGCTCGCTGCTGCGCTACCTCGCGCTGCGCGTCGCGATCGAGGGCGAGGACGCGAAGCGCTCGCTGACCGAGCTCGCCCTGCCCGGGCCGCGGCGCCCGCGCGCGATCGACGGCGCGACCCTCGCGCGCATCGCCGCCCACCTCCCCGCCGTCGACTTCCTGCCTGTGCCGCCCGACCCCGTCGCTGCGTTGGCGCAGCGCCGCTCGGTCCCGGACTTCCTCGCGCGCCTGTTCGTCGAAGACCTCGGCCTCGAGCGCGCCGACTCGCTCCTCGCCGCGCTCAACCAGCCGCATCGGCTCGACCTGCGCGCGAACCGGCTCTTGGCAACGCGCGACGAGGTCGCCTCCGCGCTCGCCGCCGACGGCGCCTCGGTCGCGCCCTGCGCCCTCGCGCGCGACGGGCTGACCGCCGCCGATCGCGCAGGCCTCTTCGGCCGCGCGCACGATCGCGGCCTCTTCGAGGTGCAGGACGAGGGCTCGCAGCTCATCGCCGAGCTCTGTGGCGCCGCGCCCGGCGAGACGGTCGTCGACTTCTGCGCGGGCAGCGGGGGCAAGTCGCTCGCCCTGGCCGCGGCGGTCGGCACATCAGGCCGGGTCTTCGCCTGCGACGCGGACGCGCGGCGACTCTCGGAGCTGCCGGCGCGCGCCCGGCGCGCCCGCGCCGCGGCGATCGTCGAGGCCGCCGGCGCCGAGCCGCCCGAGTCGCTGGCGGGCAAGGCCGACGCGGTCCTCGTCGACGCGCCCTGCAGCGGCCTCGGCTCGCTGCGCCGCGAGCCCGATCTGCGCTGGCGGCTCTCCGAAGCCCGCATCGGCGAGCTGCCAGCGCTGCAGCTCGAGATCCTCCGCCGCGCCGCGCGTTTCGTCCGCCCCGGGGGCCGGCTTGTCTACGCGACGTGCTCGCCGCTGCGGCTCGAGGACGAGAAGGTGGTCGAGAGCTTCCTCGCCTTGGAGCCCGGCTTCGCGCTCGCCCCGCTCGCCTCGACGCTCGACGAGCAAGTCGCTCGCCAGATCGACGAAGGCGGCTTCATGCGGGTCTGGCCCGACCGGCACGGCGGCGGCGCGTTCTTCGCCGCGCTGCTGATCCGATCGCAGGCTTGAGGCTCGATCACGCGCCTGCTCTCAGCGGGCCTCGGCGCTCTCGCCGAGGATCCCGATCACCGCGGGACCCGGCTGCCGACCGTTCGCCGTCGAGCCTTGCGCCGATGCCCAGGACAGGAGCGAGGACCAGGTCCCAGCCTCAAGGCCCCACCGCTATCTCGATGAACGAATCGCCGACCTCGATCTCCACGCGCTGCTCGGGCTCCCCGGTGACTTGCAGCTCGTGCCTCGAGAGCTTCAAGGTCGTTCCGCCCCGCTTGGCCACGAACAGAGTCGCCGGTCCGGCCGGCAAGTAGGGGAATTCCCAGGTGAGCGGTTCTTCGACGATCGGCCTGCCGATCCGGCCGGACACTCCGATTTCGGTCAAGTCGCTCAGGTTCGCGGGCGTCGGCACGTTCGGGCCCGGTACGACGAGGGGCGCGCTATGAGAATCCGCGGCACCGGTAAGCCGCGCGACGAGCCTGGTGCCGCCGCCCGCCTCCCGCAACTCGACCCGCGCCACACCCTCGGCAGGGATCTCAATAACCTTCGCCGGAATCGGGTACTCGCCCCGCGGCTCGGCGGCCGCCCTCGCGGGCCCGACTGGCAGTCCCCTCGAAGCTCCCGTCCTCACCGGTCACCCCAGGCTTGACGACCTTGTCCGAGCCGATGATCGCCACCGGCCGGCCGGCGATCGGGTTCCCGTCGATGTCGAGGACCCTGCCGACGACGACGCCTCCGCGCTCCAGTCTGATGACGACCCGGCTCGCAGCCGGATCGAGAGGCTGGACCCACCAGCGGTACGACGGGTGGAAGGCAAAGAGCGCCAGCGGCCTCGTCGTGTCCACGCGCGGCAAGGTGAAGCTGCCATCGGCGCCCGTCTTGGCCGCGCCCGCTTCGACCGCGAGGTAGATGAGGGAGAGCCTCTCCATGTCCCCGGGATCCCCGATGTCGACGAGCGCGTCGGGGATGGGCGCATTCGAGGCCGCGTCGAGCACCGTGCCGCTCAGCGGCCGCCCGCGCGTGAGGACGACGTCGCCCAGGTCGATCGTCCTGCCGATCTTGGCGTCGAGCCGCCGATGGGTCGGGGCGAAGCCGTCGGCCTCGAAGATCACGTCCCTCGTGCCCGCGGACAGCACGGGCTCCTCGAAAGCGCCGGCTTCGTCGTGGCGGTCCGAGCGATCGATCGCGAAGTGCTGGACGGGCTTTCCATCGGAGTCCACGACGCGCCCGCGGATCTTGCCCTCGCGCTTCAGCACCAGGCTCACCGAGGAGTCGCCCGCGCTCGCCATCACCGGCTCGTCGCTGTGCATCGAGGCTGCGAACCCCTCCTTCCTCGCGAACATCTGGTACTTGCCGGGTTCGAGGTTTCGCACTTCGAACGTGCCGTCGGGACCCGAGAGCGCGTTGCCGAAGGTCACGCCGTCGAGGTCAGCCCGGTCGTACCGAGCGCGAGCAACCTCCGGGACGGCGCTCACCTGAGCGCCCTCGACGGGCGCGCCATCGCTCGTCTGTACGCGCCCCGCGATGGTCTGGCCGGCCTTGAACCGCAGCTTGACCGGCGGAGTGCCCTCGCCGTGCACCGCGACCTTCGCGGACGCCATTCGCATCGTCTCGCTCAGCTAGCGCGTGGGCTTCTGCACGGCGAGGAGCACGTAGTTGCCGGCCTCGACCCCGCGGATCCGGAACTCGCCCCGCGAACTCGTCGCTTCGTCCCGCCTCATCGCGCGCCGCAGGGCGCGCGCGTCCACGTCCCCGTCGGGACGCAGGGTGACCATCACGCCAGCCTGCGGCAGGCCGTTTTCGTCCTCGACCGTCCCGGTGACCTCGAGCCCGCGGCGCAGCACGATCTTCAGCCCGGCGCTGGGCGCTTCGACGATCTCCTCGTGATCGCGAAACTCGTTGTGCGTGCCCCGCAGGGTGAAGGTGCCGGCGACGATGCCGTCGAGCTCGAAAGAGCCGTCGCGCTTCGACTCGGCGTGGCCGTACCTGCCCGGGAAGTACTCGCGTTCCGAGCCAGCCGCACGCCACTCGGCGGCGAGCTCAGCATCCGGAACCGGCGTCCCTGCCTCGTCGACCACGAACCCCCGGAGCGGCGACAAAGGACGCAGCACCAGCTCCACGCTGGAAGCGAGCCCTTCGCGGACCTCGGTCTCCGGGCTGGTCTCGTCCATGAACCCCTTGGCGCTCGCGACCACCGCGTATCTCCCCGCGGGAAGAGGCGCCAGCCGGAAGCGACCCCCGGCATCGCTGGTCGCCTCGCGCCCCTCGGGACGCGCGAGGACCTCGGCACCGGCCAGCGGCGCGCCGCTCTCGGACCGAACGGTCCCGCTTATCTCGCCGCCGATCCCCAGATCGACGACGAGCTCGAGGACGTCCTTGCCCGGCTCCACGGTCAGGCGCCTCGCCGCGAACGCGAGCCCCTGGCGCGCGATCAGCTCGTACGAGCCGGGGCGAAGCGGCTCGAAGCGAAAGCCGCCCTGCGCGTCGGTCGTCTGCCGCCAGGTGTGGTGGCCCTGTTCGAGCACCACCTCCACGCCAGTGACCGGCTCGCCTTCGCGCTGGACGCGGCCGGAGACTGTGCGCGGCGAGGCGAGCACCAGATCCGGCACGTCCTGTGTCCCCAGGCTCACGCCGACGTGGTCGGGCAACAAGCCCTTCGCCGAGGCGACGACCGCGACGCTGCCCCGGGGCACCGGCCCGATGGTGAAGCGGCCGTCCGCGCCGCTGACGGCGTCGAAGAAGCGCGCGTGGTCCTCGTAGACCGCGGTGACGATGGCGTTGGCGATCGGCTCCTTGTCGTCGCCGATCACCTTGCCGCGCAACGTCATGCCCTCCGAGACCTCCACATCCGCCCGTTGATCGCCCGCGCTCACACTGCGGCGCAGGCCGATGAGGCTGCCCGTCTTCTCGGCCCAGAGGGCGTAGACGCCCGGCTCGAGGCCGCTGACGACGAAGGTCCCGTCGTCGCCGCTGGTCGCGCGCGCGACCGGCGGCGCTTCGCCACGGCGGGCAACCACCTGCTCGGCGACGCGCAGCGAGGCCCAAGTACACCCGCACTCGACAAGCCGGTTGGTGCATTGCGGCGTGCAGTGGCACGGCAGATCCGAGAGCACCTCCTCGCCGGCGCCGACCGTGGCGACGACCACCGCCCCGGCGACCGGACCGTCCGGTCCGAGCACACGGCCGGCTATCGAGAGCTCGCCCGTCGCCGCGGGCAGTTCGGCGGTCAGCACGCTGGAGACCGGCGCGGCGACGACCGGCGTCTCCCGCGGAGCCGACGCGGTGCTCGCAGGCTTCGCGAAGGACAGCTCGTCCTCCGAATCCCCGCGCAATCCGAACCACACCAGCGGACTGCCGCGAGCCGGCGCGGCTTGCCGACGCAGCGGGCGCGGATGGCTACCTCATCGCGCCGCTCGATCCGGGGTCGGTCGTCAACTCAGCGCGCTGGGCGATCCGCCTGCGAGAGGCCACGGCGCAGCTCGAGGCCCTCAAGAAGCGCTCGGACGAGAGGGTCCTCGCGCCCATCCCGGGCACGAGCGAGGCCTCGAAGCTCGAGTTCGAGTTCTACAAGCGGTTCCTGCTGATGGAGCTCAAGCGCAGCCACCGCAACCACTTCCCGCTCGCGTTCCTCGTCGTCGGCATCGACCGCTTCCAGAGCACGGTCGGCCGGCTGCGCCCGCACGAACGCTCGCACGTCAGCGCGCAGATACTGGGGCAGATCAACGACACCATCCGCGAGATCGACCTCGCCGCCGCCGAGGGCCACGAGCGGTTCCACGTCTGCCTGCCGCAGACGGACTTCGCCGCGAGTGACCAGCGAGGTTGGCTTCACCGTCTCGGTCGGGCTCGTGTCCTTCGAAGGGTCTGGCTCGGCGCCGGCATTCACCGAGATGCTCGCCGAGGCGTAAGCGCGGCTCGAACATGGGCAAGCGCTCGGCGGCGACCGTGTCGTCAGCAGCGCGGTGCCGGGGACGAGGGGGCGCGCAGAGGCGGTGCGCTGAAACGCTCCCTCCGCGCCGCAGCAGGCGCGCTCGGCCCATATGCTGATCGCCGCAGTGCCCGTCGAGCATCGGCAAGAGCAGAATAGCGACCGGCACGAGGTGGGAGAAGTTGCAACGCGGCCTCGCCCTGGTCGAGCCTCGCCCTGCCCCTGTCACGTCCATCCGACCATTCAGCCGATGCCGGCGGGCGCCCTCGATGGCTCGGGTGGCGCTCGGCGCGGGCGCTCGAGGTGGTGTGCAAAGCGCCTCGCGAGGAGAACGGCGCGGCGGTCCGCGGTTTCGGAGGGCAGCCGTCCGTGCAGATGTATCCGGGCGCCTTGTTGAAGCCGACGCCCTCCGCGCGCCTGTGTCGAACGCCCCGCCCGGTTCGCGCCTCGGTGCCTCTTTCCTCGGCTGCTGCAAGCGCTGCCTTCAGGAGAAAGGACGCTGCCGGGTACCCTCCTACCCGGAGAGCGGCCGGTGACCCACCGCGGACCAGCCCGTTCCACCGCGATTTCGGGCACTCGCGCCGTGGCATGTCGCTTGCGATTTCGAGCGGACATGAACCGCCCCTCTGCCTCAGCGCACCCCTGGCCCGAGTCGCCGCGAGCCGAGCCGATCGACCTGGCAAGGCTCGAAGACAGCGTCGTTCAACTCAAGAGCTGGCTTCGCTGGCGACGCACCCGGCGACTGGCCATGGTCGGTGCGGCGTTCCTCGTTGCTGGGAGCGTCGTGGCAGCTCTCTGGTTCGTCCCCTCAATTTGAGAAAGGGAGGGCCGCCGTTTCGACGGTCGTCGAGCACCGGCGCGACTTGAGGTGGAGGCCCGTCGCCTCGCCTGAGGAGTGGGAGAGGCCGCCGCCTCGGCGGCCAACGAGCGCGGTGTCGCCATGCTGGACCCAGCACGGCACCTGCCCGCCCCGAGCCGCGAGCGAGCCCTCGTTCCCTGCTCTCAGCTCGGTGGAGCCTTTCAGTCGGGGTTCTGCATGAGAATCGGGCTCGTCTCCGACACCCACGGCCGCTTTGACCCCGGCCTCAGGCCTCTGTTCGAAGGCTGTAACCTGGTGGCGTGTTGCCCTGCGCTCTGCCGCGAGCCGAGGCCCGGCGCCAAGTCCTAGTCCGCCGACTTGTCGTTCTGAGGCTTCCCCGCCAAATAGCGCTCGACCTCGTATTGCTTCAAAAGCCTACGGAAGTTGGAGCGGTCTACGCCCGCCGCCTTGGCGGCCAAAGAGACGTTGTCGGAGTGGCGCGAAAGCACCATCGACAAGTAGCGACGCTCGAAGGCGTGGAGGGCGAGCTTCTTCGCCTGCAGATAGGGCAAGTGAGCGAGCTGGGCCACCGTCGCGTCGACATCGGGCTTGGCGCCTTCGATCCCCGGCGGCAGGTCGGCGAGGGTGATGGTCGGCTCTTTGCCGAGCACCACCGCCCGCTCGATGGCGTTCTCGAGCTGGCGAATGTTGCCCGGCCAGCGGTAGGAGGTCAGAGCCTCCATGACCGCCGGATCGATGCTCGTGAACTTCTTGCCGGTCTTCGCGCCGAACCGAGCAAGGAAATGGTGCGCGAGCAGCGGGATGTCTTCCGGGCGCTCGCGCAGTGGCGGAAGCTGAATCGAAATCACGTTGAGCCGGTAGTACAGGTCTTCACGGAAACGCCGCTCGGCCATCTCCGTGAGCAGATCCTTGTTCGTGGCCGCGATGACCCGAACATCGACCCTGGTCGTTTCGATCGAGCCGACCTTCTTGATCTCGCCCTCCTGCAGCACGCGCAGCAGGCGCACCTGGGTCGACTGGGGAATCTCGCCGATTTCGTCGAGGAAGAGCGTGCCGGTATCGGCCGCCTCGAACAGGCCCTTCTTGTTGATCGTCGCCCCGGTGAAGGCGCCGCGAACGTGCCCGAACAGCTCGCTCTCCAGCAGCGTCTCGGTGAGCGCCGAGCAGTTGATGGCGATAAAGGGCCGATCGCGCCGCGGGCTCTTGTAGTGGAGCGCCCGCGCGACGAGCTCCTTTCCGGTCCCGCTCTCGCCCTGCACGAGGACGGTGGCCGATGAATACGCCACCCCTTCGATGAGCCGGAAGACCTCCTGCATCTTGGCGCCCTGGCCTATCAAGCCCTCGAAGCTCTGCTGGGCCTCGATCATCCCTTCGAGATGGCGGTTGCGGTCGAGGAGCGCCTTGCGCTCGGCCGCCTTCTGCACAGTGAGGATGACCTTGTCGATGTCGTGAAACGGCTTGGTCAGATAGTCGTAGGCCCCGGCCTTCAGCGCCTCGACCGCGGCCGGCACGGTGGCAAACGCGGTCATCATCACCACCTCGACGTCGGGCCGCCGCGCCTTGAACTCGCGCAGAATCTCCATGCCATCGACGTTCGGCATGCGGATGTCGAGCATCACCACGTCGAGATCCGGCTCGGTCATCGCCGCGAGGGCCTCGAGCGAATCGGCCACGCCCGTGACCTCGAACCCGGCTCGCCGCAAGACCTCGGTGACGGCTCTGAGGAGCACTCGGTCGTCGTCGACGACCAGAACATGCGCTTTTCGCTCTCCCATCGTCTCGTACCTCGCCGCTTCGGGCCCCTGCTCACGATACGAGCAACTGTTGGCCATCCGAAGCACACCAGGGCATGCAGAATGGGTGCCGAAGCACCCACCGCACCGACCTGTCGGTGTGGCTGCCCCGGACCAGCGGACAGCACCCGATAGTCGCCACTATCTAACCGGCGGCCCTTGTGCTTTCACGGGCAAGCAGCCCCGCGAGCCGAGCCAAGGTCCAACGAGACGGCGCTGTACGCGGGGCCTGCAAGCGCGGCGGCCTGCTTAGCGGCCGCAGAGCTCATCGACTGCGGCCAGCAGCGCGTCGAGTCGCCACGGCTTGATGAAGAAGCGATCGACGACGCCCTCTTCGATAGCCGCGGTAATCGCGTCGTCGCACACGCCGCCCGAAAGCAGGAGCGTCTTGGCCTTCGGACACCGCTCGCGCGCAGCCCGGAGCATGGCGATCCCGTCGATGCGCGGCAGGTGATAGTCGCAGACGATGAGCTGCGGCTCGAGATCGAGGGAGTTCAGCGCGTCCTCCGAGCAGCCATACGCCTGGACCTCGAAACCAGGCCGGCCGAGCACACGGACCAGCGACCTTCGTAGGGGCTCTTCGTCATCGACGACGAATACTCGAAGCATGGGCGCACCCTCTAGGTTTTCGACATTGCAGCTTCCAACACTCATGCGGTTCACGCAACGGGCACCGACATGCCCGGGGGGTCATTGGACGACAGATGGGTCAGCTACGACCCGCAGCTCAGGAGCAGACCCAAGCCGCGGGCTCTGTGCCTGCCCGTGTTGGCGGCACGCGCGAGGCAGTCGGTCTGCGATAGCGTTCGGACATTGGCGATGCCCGCGGTTCATCTCGCTCCTGCGCTGAGGGGACTCTTTCCGGTGTCGGCCAGCGAGTAGCCTCGCCACTGTAGCCAGAACTTGCGGGCTTGTTGGAAGGCGCGTTCGCCCGCCGTGGCCCACGAGCGAAGGCGCGCCTCGAATCGGCGTCGGTCCTGCCGGCTCTCCGATTTGCGAGCAACCGGCACGCGCCCAGGGTCGGCGAGAAGAGGCGATGCCCATCGTCACGCCGACGCCACCGATCGTCTCACCGGCGATGCCCATCGTCACGTGGCACGGCGATGGCCGCGCCACCGCCGAACGGGATGCCGAGCCGCGTGACCCGGCCCGGTGGCCTGTGACTCTTCGCGCTGACGAGTTGACCTGGGCATCGCCCGGTCGCGCAGCTCCCGACGAGACGTGCACCTCCTCAATCCGGGAAGAAGAGCGGCTCACGGCGCGCGGCGAAAGCTTCCAACGCTCTTCTCGACTCTTCCTCCAGCTCGGTGAACTGGATGCCGACGCCGGGAAAGACCTCCGGGAAGCGGTCGTTCGGCTCGCGCGACCAGCGCACCACGCCGCGGACTTCGATGCGAGTTCCCTCCGGCAGCTCCAAGCCCACCTCGACCCGCGTGCCGAGCGGCATGATTTGGCAGGTGGCGACGAAGATGCCTCCTCGCGAAATGTCGGACGAAAAGCCGGTGAACAGGTTGGAGTCGGAACCGAGCGTGACCTCGGTCTGCAGCCGAGCGCGCGGACTGAGCCTGCGCTCGTGCGCGGGGGCGACGGGCGGCGCTTCGATGCTCCTCGCTCTCGACCGCGCGTTCTCCTCCTGCTTCCTGCGCGCTTCAGCCTCGGCGCGCCTGGCCCCTTCGAGCCTCGCTTCGGCCTCGGCGCGCCTGGCCTCTTCGAGCATCGCTTCGGCTTCGCGCAGCGCCTGCTCGAGACCCGACAACTCGGCCTGCGCCTGCGCGAGCGCCCTCTCGCGAAGAGCCAGTTGCCGCTCGCGGGCCTTGATCGCCTCGTGTCGCGCGGCAAGCGCCCGCCGCCGGTCGGCGAGCGCACGGGTCACCTCGGGGAGCTCGCAGGCCTCGCGGCAGAGCGGCCGCGGAGCGCGGGCTGGCCCGAGAGCGGGGAGCCCAGGCAGCGAACGGGAGCAGGCCTCGAGCTGTCCCCTCAGCTTCTCCTGAGCCCCACGGATCGCCTCGTCCTGCCGGGCGATCTCGATGTCGCGGGCCACGAGCCGCGCCTCGACCGACCGCAGCGCCTCCTCCTCCTCAGCGAGCATCTGCTCGTCGAACGTCACCGCCGCTTCGTTTGCCACCAGCTTGAGCCCGAGCATTCGCGCCCCTTCGTTCGTGCGGCTATCGCCGCGAGTGAAGACAAAACTCGCCCCGTTCGCCTTCGGCGCTTCGCCGAAGGCGGCTCTCGGGCGCAGGGCCAGCGCCCCGTCCCAAACCCCGGCGTCCTCAAGGCGGCCAGACGCTAGTCGCCCGCGCGATTGGCCACCGGAACGCTCGCCTATCCGACCAGCGGAAACCGGAGGATGTAGGCGTCACCCCCGCCCTCTCGCTTCCCGGCCTCGAGGCAGCCGCCGTGGCGCAAGGCGATCGCCGAGCTGACGGCCAAGGCGCCCTGGCCAGCCGGATCACTTCCCTGCCCGGCAGAGCCCGGCTCGACGAGCCAGCCCGACTCCTCCACGGAGAGAGGGCTCCCGCCGTCGAGCACGACCACCTCGGCGCTCTCGCCCTGGCGGCTCGACCGAACCTGAACGCTCTGCCCGCCTGCCTCGAGCGCCCTCGCGGTCGCCTGTTCCAGCATCACGCCGAGCGCCAGTTGCACGAGGCTGCGGTCGCCGCAGATGCGGAGCGGCTCGCCGGTGAGCTGCGCCTCGAAGCGGAACTTGCTTTGGTATTTGAAGCGGAGCCGATGGACCAGCAGCGCGTCCTCGATCGCGTCCCGAAGCTCGAAGGCGACGTCGCCGCGAGAGCCGGCGCCAAGCCGCCCCAAGCCGCTGACCAAGCTCTCGCAACGCGCAGCCGCCTCCTCGACGTCCTGAAGGCACTCGAGGTCTTCGGCCGATCGCGACTCCTCACGCCGCATCATCTGAGTGAGCACGAGAATCGTGCCCAACGCGTTGTTGGCTTCGTGGACCACCAGGTCCGCTGCCCGCTCGACGGCGGCGAGCTTCGCGGCTCGGATCTCTTGCAGGGCAAGGGGACGCTGCCCGCCCGCCTCGCCGACGAGGGCGTGCATCGCGCCCGAGCGCTCGGCGTCGCCCGCGAGAGACGCGGTGTGCGCGCGCTCCTCGATTATTGGACAGCCGCTGAGGCGGGCATCGGAATCGAGCGCTGGCCGGTCGCCGCACTCCTCCGCCTCACCCTCGCCCGGCGCAGCCTCCCGGCCTGAGGCGCCCTCGGCAAAGCCGGCGCACCTCGCCCCAGAGCCCGCGCCCGGCGTACTCATCGATCGCCCGGCCGAGCTGAGCGCGAGCTCTCGGCCATCAGCGGCTTGCTCGCAACGCGCTGCGCTCGAAGCCAGGCTCTCCTGCTCACCCGCGGTGAGCTCGAGCGCCTCGCCGCGCTCGGGCAACAGGCGCAGTCGCCGCAGCTCCTCTTCACGCGTCTCGTAGCGCTCGAAAGCCGAAGCCAGGGTCGCGTGCAGATGCGACTCGTCCCAAGGCTTGGTGAGAAACCGGAAGACCTCGCAGCGATTGATGGCGTCCATGAGCGCCTGCTGCTCGGCATGTGCGGTCAACAGGATGCGCTGCACCCGCGGCCAGCGCTCCTTGGCCTGCGCGAGGAAGTCGATGCCGTTCATCTTCGGCATCAGGTAGTCCGAGAGGACCACCTGGAACCGCTGCTGCGCCAAGAGCGCGAGGCCCTGCTCTCCGCCCTCGGCCTCGACCGCCTGCCATCCCTGGCGGCTCACCGTTCTCACCAGGGCACGGCGCACGAGTCTCTCGTCGTCGACGATCAGCACTCGCCTTGGGCTGGTCTGCATGGCGCCTCCGGAAATCGAGCCCAAGCCTAGCAGCCCGCGTGCCAGACGCTTCGCGTCGGAGGCAAGGTCGCCGCCTCTGGGTCCTCCTCACTCCACTCGAGCCGCCCGCGCTGCGGCTGCCGGAAAGGCTCATGCTCCGAGGGCGTCCCCGGCGAATCCCCGCACACCCGGCCCGCCTTCGGCCGAACGAAATCGACGGCACCTCGCCCTCGCGCGTACGAGGCTGCACCTTCGAATACCCCAAGCGCTGCGCATTCCCCTCCTTCTCAGCTCGTCCTGTAGGAGCGCGCCGTTCGGCCTTCCCTGGGTCCCTGCCCCGGGGTGCCCCGCGACCCCCGCGCGGCGAAACGACCCGCTCCAAACCGAGCTCCCGGCCCCGGCCTCCACTGGCTCAGCGGCCGCTTCCTCCCCGGCACGTTGGGTGCAGCTCGACCACGCGCGTAGCCCATCTCACCCGGAGGACGAAATGTCTGAGCACACCATCCTGGTCGTCGACGACGAGCCGCACATTCGCAGCGCGATCGAACGAACCCTTCGCCGCGAGAACTACAGGGTCATCACCGCTTCCTCGGGTGAAGAAGGGCTCGCGCTCCTGAAGACGAACCAGGTCGACGTCGCCATCTCCGATCATTTGATGCCGGGAATGACGGGCCTGGAGTTCCTCAAGCTGGTGCGCGATCGCCATCAAGACGTCGGGCGGATCATCCTGACCGGCCACGCGGACACCGAGGTGGCCATCAGGGCAATCAACGAGGGCGAGATCTACCGCTTCCTGCGCAAGCCTTGGGACGACATCGAGCTCAAGGTCATCGTCCACCTCGCGCTCGAGCAGGTGGTCCTCACGCGCGAGAACCGTCAGCTCCTCGCCATCGTGCGCCAGCAGGCAGAGGTCATCCGCGACCTCGAGGCGAAGCACCCGGGGATCACTCGCGTTCGGCGCGACGCCGAAGGAGCCATCGTGCTCGACGAGGACGAGATGCGCCTCCTGTCGCACTAGCGGTCGCAGCGCCTCCGCGCGGAGTGACGCGATCGCGCGATAGAGCGCCTCGTCGAATCTCACCCGGTCGCCTGGCGCGCGCCCTCGATCGCGATCTCGCCGCGGAGGCCACGGTGTGCACCGCCAGTCCGTCGAATTCGAGCGGGCGCCTGGTTGCTGAGCCTCTCAGAGCGATCGTGGCTCTGTGATTGGCGAGGCCGTCTCCCGGCACCGCGCACGGCCTGCCGCCCGGCACGGCGGCGCCATCGCCGTCGCTCGCGAAGAGGGGCCCGGGACCGCGGTCACCGCGCTCCTGCCCTTCCGCCTGCGCGCTGCTCACCCGCGCGTTGAGCCGGGCAGAGGCGCAGCGTCCTGCGCCCGCCCGGCATCAAGCGCCTCCTGTCGCGGCTCCTTCCGAGCCGATCAAGCACTGGCTCGCTGCGGTCTCGCCCGGACGATCGGGCACGGCCCACCACTGGGCCCGTCGGGGTCTCCGGGCCGCGAGCCGCCAGGACCCTTCTCGACGCGCCGCGGCGGAAACGCACCTTCGTCCCTTGGCCCGCATTGCCGAGTAGTGGGTCATGGGCGATTGCGGGGGCGAGCCCGGACCCACCAGCGCGGTTGGCTCTTGGCGGCCGCCGACCCGCGCACCGCCCTACGCCTTTCCTCCCCTCGTCGCTCTTGCTGATCGCAAGAGGGTCGAGGCATTGGCGGCACTCGTCGCGCTCCCACGGCAGGGTGGGTATCCCGCCGCCGCGCTGGTGCTCAAGTACCCACCTGCTCTGCGTCCGGCGAAGGCCCGTCTGGTCGAGCCGCCGCCCGGCAACCCGGAGAATTCTGCACGAATTAGCGGCGCTTCGACCCTTTCTATCTCCGCGCTCGGCGGCAAGGGCGACGCTGACCCACCGATGGTGCGCGCTGGCACCCCTATTGCCATTGAGGCCGTGCGCAACCCGCCCGGTGCGTCCCCCTCGCGGCCGGGCCTCTGTCCTCTCGCTCAGGAGCCCGAAAGATGATGCGCGCCTCGATCGCCTCGCTCCTCCCGGCCCTTCTCCTCAACCTCGGGTGCATGGGACGCGTCGACGGCCGATCCGTCCTCGACAGTCTCCCCGACGACGCGATGCGCGCACGGTTGGAGGCGCTCTACTCGACCCCGGAGTGCCAACGCCGGTTCGAGCAGAACGACGCCGAATGCTGGAGCTCCGAGCGCGACGGCGAGGTGACGGTCGAGACCGGCATCTCGCGCTCGCTCCTCGGCTACCCGCTCAACCCCTATGTCGTGCAGACCCACCTCAAGGTGCGCTTCGAGGGGCGAGAGGTCTTCTACTTCGCCGACGCAGGCGAGGGAGGGCTCGAGCAACCACAGGGTTATGGGGTGGCCGACGGGGCCGTCAACGTCTTCTGCCGCACGAGCAACGCGGTGCTCCTGCTGGATAGTTTCGATAACTCAGAGCTCGATCAACTCCGCGCCGACGCCGTCGTCCGATGTGTCCACGAGGCCGTGCTCCTTGCGCGCCCGCAGTTCGCCGACGCGGTCACCCGCTGCATGTCGAGCCTCTTGCCCGACGCGACCGACGCCCCCGCGCTCGTCGCCGCTGAGCGTTCATGATGGCGATGGGCTGCCAACCCCGCTCAACTCGGCGCTGGGCCGCCCGCGTGAGCGTCGCGGCGCTCGCGAGCCGCGGTCCCGAGCATCTTCGTCGCACTGCGCCGAAGAGCGCTGCCCCGGCACGAGGCCGCGCGCTTTGCGCTGCGCCTGGAGCTGGCGCGGGGCGTCTCCCCGGTCGCATCGACAGCGCGACCACCTACGCGACCGCCGGGCCGAATCGGATTGGAGCCTCCAACGGCTGTATGAGCAACAGCCCGTTCACGCCAACGGAGATTGATAGCTCACTAGTCTGGTAGGGGCTTTTCGCTTCTTTGACCTGCTGTGGCCAGGGAGGACCCCATGACCGCGCGCACCCTCAACCTCCTGCTTGCCGAAAACGACCCCGCGCACGTCGAGGCCGTCCAGCAGGCCTATCGGGAGATCGGCTCCCGGACCAAAATCCGGGTGGCTGCGTCGCTCAACGAGCTGAGGCACCTGGCCGCCATCGAGCCGCCGGACATCGCGCTCCTCGACCTGAGCCTGCGCGAAGGCCCGGCGCTCGCGCTGACGGGCGCGCCAAACGCCCGGCGGTTTCCGGTGATCGTCCTGACCGGCGCAGGCGACGAGCAGAGCGCGGCCGAAGCGACCAAGGCCGGCGCGCTCGACTACGTCGTCAAGTCGCCCGAGGCGTTTCGCGCCCTGCCGCGCACCGTCGATCGGGCGCTGCGCGAGTGGAACCTGCGCGAGGCGGCCAGGCAGGCGGAAGCCCGCAATCAGCACCTCAACGCAGTGCTGCGCGGCATCCGCAGCGTCAACCAGCTCATCACCCGGGAGCGCAACCCCGAGGTGCTCATCCGCCGGGCCTGCGAGCTGCTGGTCGAGTCGAGAGGGTTCGACGCCTGCTGCATCGTCGTCTGCGAAGGCGAAGAGTTGAAGCACTTCGCCTCCGCCGGCCTCGATGCCCGGCTCGTCCGCCTCCGGGAGATGCTCGTGCGGCGCGAGTTGCCCGACTGCGCGCGGCGCGCGCTCCGAGGCGCCGGGCCAGTCGTTCGCCGCGACCCCGCCCAAGCCTGCCGCGACTGCCCGGCCAGCAAGAACTGGCCGGCCGACCGGGACGCCGCCGTTCTGGGCCTGGAGATCGGGGACCGGGTGTTCGGAGCGCTGATGGTGGCCCTGCCTTCGTGCGCGGACGAGATCGAGCTCGACCTGCTGCGCGAGGTGGCGGGCGACGTGGCCTTCGCGCTCGACTCCATCGAGGCCCAGGCCGAGCGCGAGCAGGCAATCGAGGCGTTCGTGCGCTCGCAGGCGGCCTACCACGAGTTGGTCGCCAACCTCGAGGACGTCGTCATCTCCACTGATCTCCGGGGGCGCATCGAGTACATCAGCCCGGCCATCGAGCGGGTCTACGGGCGGGCTCCCCACGAGGCCATCGGCCGGAAGTTCATCGACTTCGTCCATCCCGATGACGTGCCGGCGGTAGCCGCCAGCTTCGAGCGCACCCTGAGCGGCTCGATCGAGCCCCACGAGTTTCGCGGCTTCGACAAGCAGGGGCGCGTGCGCTACCTGCGGGTGAAGTGCCGGCTGCGCATGGAGCAGGGGCGCCCGGTCGGAGTCGACGGGGTGATCGTCGATCTCACCGAGCGCCGCCGGGCCGAGGACGCGGAGAGGGAGAGCCTGCGCGCCCACAGCGTGCTGCTCGGCAACCTGCCGGGGATGGCCTACCGCTGCCGCAACGAGCGCGGTTGGACGATGGAGCTGGTCAGCGAAGGGTGCCTGGAGTTGACCGGCCACTCTCCTGAGGACTTGATCGGAAACGCCAAGGTTTCCTTCGAAGACCTCATCCACCCGGACGATCGCGAGCGCGTCTGGAACGAGGTCCAGGCCGGGGTGGCCCAGGGGCGCCGGTTCGGGATCGAGTACCGGCTCAGGACCGCGAGCGGCGAGACCCGCTGGGTCTCGGAGACCGGCACGCCGGTCACGGGCCCTTCGGGCGAGCTCGTGGCGCTCGAGGGCTTCGTCACCGACGTCAGCACCCGAAAGCGGGCCGAGCAGCAGGCCTGCGACCTCAACGATCGGCTGCTGCGCCTGGCGCGGGTGCTCCGCGATCTCGCGGCTACCCGCAGCATCGAGGCGGTGAAGACGATCGTGCGCAAGGCGGCCCGAGACCTGGTCAACTCGGAGGTGGCCGCCTTCGTCCTCTACGAGAACGAGCGGTGCCTGTGTGCCACCGACTGCGCACTCGCGCAATCAGAGGGACGAGGCGTCGAGGCTCTGTCAAAGCGCTCCAGCGCCTGGGTCATCCGGGAGCGCCGGCCGCTGGTCGTCGAGGATCTCGACTCCGACGGGCGCATCCCGCGCGAAGCCTCCCGCGACACGGCGATAAAGAGCCTGCTGATGGTGCCGATGAACGGCGGGAAGCTCGCCGGAGCCATCGGCTCCTACTGGACCAGCCCTCACCGCGCCTCGCAGGAGGACATCCGCATCCTGCAGGCCCTGGCCGACTCCACCTCGGTGGCCATGGAGAACCTCCGGGTGCTCGCGGAGCTCGAGAAAGGCGGGCAGCGAGTTCGCGCGCTCTACGACTACCTGCCCAACGCGGCCCTGGTCTGGAGACGCGAGGCGCACGGCTTCGTGCTCGCCGACTTCAACGCGACGGCCCGAACGCTGCTCGAAGGAGGCACCGCGCAGCACGTCGGCAAGTCGCTGCAGGAGCTCGCCGCGAGCTTCCCGCACCTCGAGCAGGACGTGGCGAGCTGCTTCGAGAGCCGCGCCACCGTGCGGCGCGAGGTGGAGTGCGGCCGACCGGGCGCCCGAAATCCTTTGCGGCTGGTCCTCACCTACGGCTTCATCCCCTCGGACATGGTGATTCTCCACGTCGAGGACCTCACCAAGCAGCGCCAGACCGAGAAGCAGCTCCAGCTCTCGCAGCGGCTCGAGGCGGTCGGCCGCCTCGCCGGAGGCGTGGCGCACGACTTCAACAACCTGCTCAGCGTGATCCTGAGCTACGCGGACTTCGCCCTCGCCGATCTGCGCGAGTCCGACCCGATCCGCGCCGATCTGCTCGAGATAAAGAACGCGGCCGAGCGCGCCGCGGCGCTGACCGGACAGCTGCTCGCCTTCAGCCGCAAGCAAGTCCGCGAGCCGCAGGTGCTCAACATCAACACCACCGTCACCGGCATCGAGAACATGCTGCGCCGGCTGCTCGGCGAGGACATCCAGATCCTGGTGTGTCTCGCCGAGGATCTCGGCAGCGTCGAGGCCGACCCTGGGCAGCTCGAGCAGGTCATCATGAACCTGGCGGTCAACGCCCGGGACGCCATGCCGCGCGGCGGCAAGCTGACCATCGAAACCGCCAACGTCGAGCTCGACGACGCCTACGCCCGCATGCACGTCGCCATCAAGCCCGGCAACTACGTGCTGCTCTCGGTGACCGACACCGGCTGCGGGATGGACGCAGCGACCCGCGAGCACATCTTCGAGCCCTTCTTCACCACCAAGGAATCCAAAGGGACCGGGCTCGGGCTCGCCACCGTCTACGGAATCGTCAAGCAGAGCGGCGGCAACATCTGGGTCTACAGCGAGCGCGGCCAGGGCACGACCTTCAAGGTCTACCTGCCGCGGGTCGACCTGCCTGCCACCGAGACCCGCCGGCGCTCGCCGGCGGTGATAGCCCCCGGGACCGAGACCGTGCTGGTCGTCGAGGACGAGAGCGCGGTGCGCAAGCTCGTCGAGCGGATCCTGCGGCTCGCCGGCTACCGGGTGCTCTCCGGGGCAAACGGGGGCGAAGCCCTTCTGCTGTGCGAGAAGCACGGCGACAAGATCGACCTGCTGCTCACTGACGTGGTGATGCCGCAGATGAGCGGTCGGGAGCTGGCGGAGAGGCTCGCCCTGCTCAGCCCGCAGCTCAAGGTGCTCTACATGTCCGGCTACACCAACCACGCCATCGTCCACCACGGCGTGCTCGAGCCCGGCACCCGCTTCATCGGCAAGCCCTTCTCGGCGCCCGAGTTGACCTACAAGGTGCGCGAGGCGCTTGACGCCAGCGACAGTCGAGTGTTGACAGTCAAGACTCGACAGCACGCAGCCGAGTCCATCGGCGGGCCTGCTCGAATCCTGAAGGCGAGCTGACTCGCCTGCAGCCGAGAGCGCTGATGCCGCGGCCGGGCGGGCCGCGAAGACGCCCGAGCTACTGCCGGAACAGCTCCGCCATCGCGAACCGCTCGCCTCTCGGCAGCCCGAGCGCGGCGGTGTACGCGGCGTCGAGCGCCAGGAGCACCGTCGACACCGTCGCCTGATCGAGCAGGCAATCGGCCGCTATCGAGTCGAGCTCGCGGCTGGTGAAGTTGAGCTCGCAGGCGACGACCTCGGTCCTGCCCTCTTCCCGCAGTCGAATGGGCAGCCCCTGGGTCCTGCACACCAGCGGCCGCCATCGATAGAGCAGGCATCCGCCATCCGGCTCGAGCGCCGGACATGACTCACCGGGATTGGCCGCGCGCCTGGCGAGGGCGCGGCGGGCCTTCTCGCTCAGCGCCTCGAGCCCCTCGCGCAGCAGGCTCGCCTCGAGCGCGGTGACGCTCAGCCCCGCCTGGCAGCACGCGCCGCAACCGCGGCCGCACGCCAGCTCGCCGGGGTACCGACTGGCCACGCGAGCGAAGAAGTCGTCGATCCTGGCGTGCAGCTCCTCGAGTCTGCGCCTCGCGTCCATCGAAGGTGGAACAGCCGGGTTCATTCGAACTTCTTCGCCAGGTCGTCGACGCGCTTCTGCGCGTCCTCCTCGATCCGCCGGGCAGCCTCGTTCACGTTCTCGAGCTGCTGCTGCGGGGCTTGCTCCCCGCTCACCCGCGCTCCGCCGGTCACGTAGAAGTAGGCCGCGCCGAAGACGACCACGAAACCGATCACCACCAACAACAGCCTGCCCATCGCATCACCTCACGCCTTTCGAGCGCAGCCTCGCAAGAAAGGAGCCGGCGCGAAAGATCCCGACCGGCAGACGAGCGCTCTCACGCACGCAGCCTCTCGACGAGCGACGCGACGAGCCCGTCGCGGTTCGCGCGCGTCACCTCGAGGAGCTCAGCGCCGGGCGTCCTCTTCGCCTCCTCGATGAGCCCGCCGCCGCGGAGCGCCACGGTGGCGAGCAGGGGCTCATCCCCGGTGAGTAGCCGCCGCACCGCCTGCACGAAGCGCTCGGAGAGACACTCCATCCTGCCTATCTCGTCAATGACGAAGAGGTCGGGCTTGCGCTCGGGCGCGAGCGCCGGCAGCGCCAGCCTCTCGAAGGCGTCAGTCTGAACGGCGTAGCGGCCGACGCGCGGTCCCTCGCCACCGACCGTCGCAAGCGGGCCTTCCTTGCCGTCGAGCGTGACCACGCGAAACCCGGTGCGCCCGCGCGGACCGCGCAGCTCCTCGGTGTAGAAGCCGGAGAGCTTCAGCCCCGCGAGCTCGCGGACGACCGCGCGGATCAGCGTGGTCTTGCCGACGCCTGGCGCTCCTGTGACCAGCAGCTTGGGCATCGCCGATCCTCGGACCTACGCGTCCTCGTTGAGCCGCGCGTCGATGGCCTCGGCCTCGCCGTGGTCGAGCCAGACGCCGCGGCAGCGCGGACAGCGGTCGAGCTGGATTCCGCGCAGCGAGTCGAACTGGAAGGGCTCGAGGGGCTCCGCGCAGCGCGGGCAGTTCCCGCCGGAGGCGACGGTCAAGAGCTCGGTGGGGACGAAGCGCCGCGCGCAGGCGAGGAGCACCAGCGGATGGTTGCAGAGCTCCTGCAACTCGCCCTCGTCCAGCCAGAGGCCGCCGCAGCGGTGACAGCCATCGACTTCAACCGCGCCGACTCTGGAGAGGCTCAGGTCGCGGCGGCAGCGCGGGCATTGGGCCCGTCGCGGGCGAACCACGATCTCGGTTTTCGCCTGCTCGCCGAGGCGCCGCCCCGGCGCGGTGTCGAGAACCGTGATCTCTGCGTGAAGCGAGGCGTTCCTCACCAGATCGGCCAGCTCGTGCGCGCCAACCAATTCGCCGCGGGCGATCAAGCACTGGTCGATCTCGAGCTGCATCGAGCGGCAATCGGCGAATCGTGCCTCGGGGCTCTTCTCGAGCGCCTGGCTGATGATTCGGGCGATGGCGGGCGGACAGTCGGGTCGCAGCCGGTCAACGGGGATCGGCGCCTTGGACAGGATGGCCTCCATCACCGCGACGGTGCCGTCGCCCTGGAACGGCAGCATGCCGGTCACCAGCTCGTAGAAGACCACGCCAAGCGCGAAGACGTCGGCGCGCCCATCGATCGGATCGCAGCGGATCTGCTCGGGCGCCATGTAACGCACCTTACCTTTGAGCGTGCCGCCCTGCGTGTGCGACGAGCAGATCGCCGCCTTGGCGACCCCGAAGTCCACGATCTTCACCGCGCCGCTGGCGGAGACGAGGATGTTCTCCGGGCTGATGTCGCGGTGGACGAGCTCGAGCGGGCGCCCCTCGAGGCACAGCGCGTGCGCGTAGGCGAGGCCCTCGCAGACGAGCGAGATGATCTTCGCCGCGTGTGGCACGGGGATGGGCCGGCGGACGATGGCCGCGCGCCGGCACAGCGCCCTCAGGCTCATGCCGTCGACGTACTCCATCGCCACGTAGTACGTCCCCTCATGCTCCCCGAGCTCGAAGATCTGGACGATGTTCGGGTGGTTGAGCAGCGCGGCGAGGCGAGCCTCGTCGAGGAACATGCGGACGAATTCGTGGTCCCTCGCGTAGGTCGGCAGGATGCGCTTGATGGCCAGCTTCTTCTGAAAGCCGGCCGGGCCTTCGACCTGCGCGAGCAGTACCTCGGCCATCCCGCCGCGGCCGATGCGCTCGAGGAGGCGGTACTTGCCCATGTTCGTAGGCGTGGTGTCCATAGCGGGCCGCTCGTTCCCCGGTAAGCGGCGCGACTATAGCAGCGGAGAAGACGGTGTCCGCTGACGGTCTTCCCGTTTCGGACCCCACCGCCGGAGGCCTGTGGTACGGCGGACGGGTCGCTCGCTGGCCGTTCGCGCGCTCGCCTGCGCCCTCGCCCGGATCAAGGACCGCTCTCGGGCGTCTCGGCGACCGGGTAGCTCGAGCTCGGCATTGGCGCTCACCGCGACGTCGCCCGCCTTCCGTGGGCCTCCCGGCTCGTGGCGAGTGTCAAGCTCCAATACGGCGGGCAACGCGAGCTAATCGCCGAAGCTGGTGCCGGTCGCCCGGGCGGCCCGGACCATGATGTGGTCGGTCGGCACGGTGCGGACCTTTCCCGCCACGTCCCTGATGTCTATCGACGAGATCCTCCCCTCGCGCTCGACGACGAGCCTGCCAAAGCGATCTTGCTGAAGGAGCTCGAAGGCGTGAAAGCCGAAGGCGGTCGCGAGCAGCCGATCGCGCGCGGTCGGCGTGCCGCCGCGCTGGACGTGCCCGAGCACGATGGCGCGCGACTCGAGCCCGGTGCGCGCCTCGATCTCGCGGGCAACGAACTTGCCGATGCCGCCGAGGCGAATCGGATCGGGCGAGCTGGGGTCTACGCGCTCGACGACCTGCTGGCCGCCAGCGGGCTTCGCCCCCTCGCCGACGGCGATGATGGTGAAGCGGCTGCCGAACTTGCTGCGCTCGAGACAGCGCTCGGCGACCTTGTCGAAGCTGAAGGGGATCTCGGGGATGAGGATGATGTCGGCGCCCGCGGCGCAGCCGGCGTTGAGCGCTATCCAGCCCGAGTAGCGGCCCATCAGCTCGACGACCATGACCCGATGGTGGCTCGACGCGGTGGTGTGGACGCGATCGAGCGCTTCGGTGGCGATGTGGACGGCGGTGTCGTGGCCGAAGGTGATGTCGGTACCCCACAGGTCGTTGTCGATGGTCTTCGGCACGCCGACGATGCAGCAGCCGCGCTCCATCATCTGCGCCGCGCCGGCCATCGTGCCGTCGCCGCCGATGACGACGAGGGCGTCGAGGCGCTGTTCCCGGACGTGGCGAATCACCTCGTCGCGCACGTCCTTGGCCACCCACTTGCCGTTCTCGGGCACGAGGTAGGCGGACGGGTTGGCGCGGTTGGAAGCGCCGAGGATGGTGCCTCCTCGCGTCAGCAAGTTGCTCACGTCGGTCCAGCTCAGCTCGCGCATGCGGTTCTGGATGAGGCCGAGGTAGCCGTCCTCGATGCCGACCACCTCCATCCCTCCGCTGAGCGCGGCGCGGGTGATGGCGCGGATGACCGCGTTGATGCCGGGGCAGTCGCCTCCGCCGGTGAGAATCCCGATTCGCTTGATCTGCTTGGGCATGACGGCTCCCTCGCCGCCTCCACGCGGGCGGCGCGCGAGCAGGCGACTTCAAGATGGGAATCGGCGCCGGGCCCGCGCCAGCGTTCGCCTGCCCGGCTCTCGGCCGTGCGGATGCGCGCCGTCGATAGCGGCATTAGGCTCGACGCATGCCGCGAGCGAAGAAGCCCCTCGAAGCCAAGGGCCCGCCCGAGCGGGAATCGACCGTGCGCGCCGCGCTCCGCCGCGAGCTCGAGCGCGGCCCGCTCACGGCGCGCGAGCTCTCTTCAGGCGTCGGCATCCGCGAGCGCGACGTCGCCGGGCACCTCGAGCACCTGTCACGCTCGCTCGAAGCGCGAGGCGACAAGCTCGTCATCCAGCCGGCCTCCTGCCTCGAGTGCGGCTACCTGTTCCGCGAGCGCAAGCGCTTCACCACGCCCGGGCGATGCCCGCGGTGCGGCAGCGAACGCATCGAGCCGCCGGCGTTCTCGGTGGAGAAGGGTTGAAGCGCGAGGCGGCGCGGCCGCATCGCGAGCGAGCCGGCCGAGGGGCGCCGAAACGAAGGTCGGCGACCCGCTTCCGTGTCGTGGCGGCAACCCGTGCGGCGATTCCAGCCGGCGAGCCGTGTCAGCTATCCGAGGACGCGTTGCGCGCAACGCGGGAAATGCCGCCCCTACTCGATCGAAACGCCAACCAGGTGCAACGGCGCCGCAGCGGCGTCCCAGCGATAGGCGAACTGGTAGAAGAGCGAGACCGGCGCGCTCCCCATGAGCGCCATCCGCAGCGAGACGGCGCCGCCCGCGGCGTGTCTCCACACCGGAGCGACCTCGCGCCAGATGCGCGAGCTGCTGGCGAAGGCCTCGATGTCTATCTCGCGGAGGAAGATCGACGGGAAGAGGTAGAGCAGCGACGCCCAGCCATAGTCGATGACGAAGCGATAGCGGTAGGCCGCGGTGCCGATGGCCGCGGCCTGCCCGCGCGTCGCCAGGTCCTCGTAGCCGCGCTGGCGCTCGACGAAGGCGAGCTCGGGCACGGCGAAGAGCTGGACGTCATCGGCGCGCGCCGCCCCGAGCCCTGTCACCTGGAAGAGCGCGGTGCTGACGCCGCCGACCGTGATGAAGTCTCTGCCGTCCCCTCCGAGGAGCGCTCGACCGACGACCCCGAGCTCGAAGGCGCTGCGCTTCAGCAGCGGCGGCGGGAGCGCTACGCCTATCTGGCCGCGCACGTCGGCGAGATCGTAGCGGCTGCCGAGCGCGCGCAAGTAGTAGTGGGCACCCGCGCCCATCGTCAGCGCTCGCCGCAGGCCGCCATAGACCGTCGAGGCGCCAGCCCCGTAGCTCGCCTGCACGCCGGGGCCGATGAAGCGCTGCGCACCGGCGAACCCGGGCTTGCGCCTGTCGAGCGCGAGGAAGTCGATTCGCACCGGGCTCGTCCAGAACGAGCGCGTCGCGCCTATCGACAGCTCACGGTCGCTCGTCTCGTCGAGCTGCACGTACGCCGCGTTGAGGTCGATGAGCCAGGGCGCGGCGAGGTAGTTGCCGTAGCCCAGCGAGAAGCTCGGCAGGCGGTCGGCCGTGTCGTACGAGACGTTGAGCGCCCAGGTGTGGAAGCCGAGCCGGTCGCTGCCGACCAGCGAGAGCGCGCCGAGAAAGCGCGTGCCTCCGCCCTCGCCCGGCAGCACGAGCAGGAACGGAACGTGGAGGGTCGGCAGGAAGAGGCCGTCGAGCTGCGAGTACGGCTCGTCGCGCTCGACCTCGAGCGGCGGCTCCGGGCTCACGAGCGGCATCGCGTTGACCGCAGCCAACGCCTGCACCACCAGCTCACCGCGCGGGGCGATCGGCGCCGCGTCGAGCGACCAGCCCCACCCTTCGCGATTGAGGAAGACGAGCTGCCCGTCGCCCGCGGGCGCGGCGTCGAAGGCGAGGAACGGCGCGTCGGTGACCGGCGCGATCGTCGCCTCCTCCAGATCGAAGACGTGGGCCTGGCCGCGCCCGTTGATCTCGCGCAGGAAGACGAGCCGGCGGTCGTCTATCCACCGGGGCTGGTAGTTGAAGCGTCCGTCGGAGGTGAGCCGGCGGACAGTGCCGTCGGCCTCGCGCACGAACAGATCGAAGCCGTGGTCGAACTTGCGCGAGAAGGCGACGCGCGTGCCGTCCGGCGAGCAGGCCGGCGCCGAGGGAGCGGCGCGCCCTTTGAACCGGGTGAGCTGCTCGGTCGCTCCCGACTTGAGATCGAGGCGCACGAGGTTCCCGGTGTCGCCCTCGATCCGGACGTAGACGTAGGAGCGGCCGTCTGGCGAGACGCAGCCGCCGACGCCGCGCAGCCCGCTCCAGGTGCGCACGACGCTGCCGTCGCGGGTGTCAACCTTCCACAGCCTCGCCTCGAACGACTGCTCGTCGTCGATGTCGGCCGAGACGAGGTAGAGCCAGCGCCCGTCGGCAGTGAAGCTCATCCCGCTGACGACCTCGGGGCTCGCGACGATCCAAGGGCGGAAGGGCAGCAGCTTCGTCAGCGAGCGCGCAATGCGCAGGCGGCCGTCGGGCTCGCGGATCTCGAGCCGCACCTCGCTGTCGCGGCCCTCGGCGATCAGCGCGATGGGCGCACCGGGCGCCGTGGCCATCCGAGCTTCGAACCCGACCTCTTCGACGAGCACGCGCTGGCTCGCGGGGCGCTTTCGCTCCCGGAGGCTCGCCCTCAGCTCCGCGGTGTAGTCGTCGAAGAGCGCGCCTATCGACTTGCCGTAGACCGACTTGAACCGCAGCGTCACGCCCAGCGGCGAGAAGACCGAGGAGCCCTGCTTGTCGATGAGCTTCCAGAGATTCTCCTCGCCGTACGTGCGCGCGAGATAGCCCACGAAGCCCATGCCGACGAGGTAGGCGCCGCCGTAGGGCACGGCCTTGCGGTTGTAGGGAGAGAGGCTGCCCGCGTCGAGCTCGCCGCTCTCGACGGCGATTCCCGACTCGAGCCCGGCGCGCCAGAACGGGCTGTGAGGCCGGCCGACCGGCGGTCCGAGCCGGCCTTCGAAGAAGGTCGCGAGGCCCTCGGTGAACCACGGGTCCTTGAACGACTGCGGGGTGAGCAGGCCGCCAAAGAACCAGTTGAGCCCCCGCCAGAAGCCGCGAATGTTCTCGAGATCGACGTAGTGGACCGCCTCGTGGCACGAGACGTCGCCGTTTGAGGTGGTGCCCAAGTCGTAGAGGTCGAAGACCTCGAGCGACATGTGCAGCGGCACGACCATCTGCTGCGGGTAGCCGAGGACGACCGGCTGGACGTAGGCGTTGTTGAAGTCCGCCTCGGTGAGGAAGACGAGAAATCGGCGCTCACCCTGCGTGCCAGCGAGCTTGCGCAGCTCGGTGGCACAGCGCCCCAGCCTTCCCGCGATGCGCATGGCCGCTTCGGCGTGGCGCGCCGGGTAGTAGACCTGCAGGTTCACGGTGTCGAGGCGGCGCATCTCCTCGCGGGCGAACGAGGCGGCGACGTCCTGCGGGAAGCGCGGCGACAAGGTCGCGCAGCCCGCGAGAAGAAGGGCGGCGAGAGAGAGTGCTCGTTTCATCGATGGGACCGTCGGAACAGCGGCCGCCGACTGTAGCGCAATCCGTCGCCGCTCCGACCGCGCGCCGACGTGGCTGTTGTTAGGAGCCAATGCTGTCGCTTGCGCGGCCGCGGCGTCGAAGCTCGTCAGCTACCGGAGCGGGCAGGCGTTCACCGCGAATGCGGGATGCGGATCTTCTCCAGCGCCTCTGTCGTCGCCGGTGCGCCGTCAGGCTCAGCGAGGCGGTTGACCATCACGAGAAAGGCGGTCAGGTCGAGGTACTCCTCGGTCGTCAGGCTGCCCGGGTTCTGCTGCGGCATCGTCGATCGCGAGTAGGAGTAGATCTGCCCCGCCGAGAAGAAGCCAGGCAGGCGTCCGGGCCCTGCGAGCGGAAAGGCCTCGTCCCCTGCGTGCGCGGGAAACTGCTTCGGGACGGTTCCGCCGCGAAGGTCCATGCCGTGGCAAGCCGCGCAGTTGTTGATGTAGAGGCGCCTGCCGTTGTTCGCCTGGGCCTCGGTGTAGGCGAGCGCGGTCGCGGCCATCGCAACGATCGCGAGTGCGGCGACACCTTGAAGCACGGCTACACGAGAGGGGCGCTTCGCTCTCATTTCAGGCCTCGCTTTGGCTCGCCCAGCGGATGCCTTCGGCGCCTGGCCGTCGCCGCGAAGTAGAGGAGCGCCCCGACGATGACGGCGCCGACCACCGCCCACCACCACCAGCCCCACCACCCAGACCAGGTGCCTGGCGGCTCTTCGGGAAGCGCGGGCCCCTGCAGAAGAAGCATCGCCGCCGCCGCGTTCGCGCACCTTCCGGCGAGGCCTGCCATCACCTCTCCCTCGGCGCGCTCGATCGTGCGCGGGCCATCGATCGCCCGTGCCTGCCGCCGTTTGCGCGCCACCCGATCAACTTAGGTCCCGGAAGACAGCCGGGCCGAGCGGTTCGGCGCGGAGCGTCACATCCCGAAGTGGCCTCGGGCCTTCTCGAACACGTCGTGCGTGATCTCGGCGTGCCCGTGCTCGCGCGCGAAGGCCTCGACGCGCCGCCGCGCCATCCCGCGCACGAAACGCGGGACGCGGTCGAGGCGCTGCTCGGCCTCGGGGCTCCAGCGCACGGCGGGCGAGGCCGGCGCATCCGCTGCGGCCCTGCCCTTCGCCTCGCGCGGCTCCCGATTGACGACCAGCACGTCGCAGCCGGCAAGGCGGACCAGGTTTTCGGCGGTCGAGCCCAAGGCTGATATCGGCCCGCGGTGCAGCCCGAAGCGGCCGACCACGAGCAGCGATGCCCGTACCTGCTCGACGTGGGCGGCGATGGCCTCGCTCGCCTTGCCCTCGACGACCTGCGTGCCCAGCTCGCTGCCGAGCGCGGCGGCCCTCGCGCGGGCCCGATCGAGATGGGCGCCGTACACCTTCATCAGGCCCTCGTCGATGATCTCGTCGTGCAGCGCCTCTTGCTCCCGAAAGCGGAAAAGCCGGGCGGCCTCCTCGGAGAGCACGCCGGCGAGGCTCTTGAAGGCGACGCGGTGAAAGCCGGGATCGTAGGCGGCCACCGCCGAGACCTCGGCGCCGAAGCGCCGCGCCAGGTCCAGAGCGACGTCGAGTGCTGCCTCCGAGTGCGAGCTGCCGTCCATCGCCACGACGAGCCGGCCCGAGTCGGACGCGGGCTTGTCGCGAGCGACGAGCACGTCGCAATCGACCGCGCGCAGCACCCGCTCGCAGACGCTGCCGATGACCGAACGGGGCGTCCTGCCGAGCCCGTGGGCGCCGAGGACGACGAGGTCGTACCGACTCTCGCGGGCGTCGTTGGCGAGCCGCTCGTAGTTGCGCCCTTCGAGGAGCTTGCGCGCGCACGACACCCCGGCGCATTGGCAAGCGCGCTCGAAGACGTCGAGATACGAGTCGCTGATTATCTGCAGGCCTCTCCCGATGAGGTCGTCGTGGATCTCCCGCTGATACGCGAGCTTCTCCTCGGCCTGGTACTGCTCGGGCAAGCCGGGCTCGAGGTGGCGGAAGCGGTCGTAGTGAAGGCGCGCCGCATAGACGTGGACGCCGGTCACCTTCCCGCTAGTCGCCTGCGCGAGCCGCGCGCCCAGCGCCACGGCGCGGTTGGAGCAGTCGGAGTTGTCCACTGCCACCATCACGTTCTCGTACACGGGGCGACCTCCGGGCGAATTGGCCCCGGGAGGATGAGCACCGTGCAGCCGGGCGACAAACCCCGACGTGACAGCCCAAAGCGAAGGTCCGGCTCTGTGCTCGGCTCGACGCTTTCGATGCGCTGCCGGCCCTTCGGGTTGAAAGCCCGCGGTCGCCACCCCACCTTCCAAGGCCTTCGCGCCTCGACCCGCCCAATTACGGGCCTTCGCCGGAGGTACGCATGCGCGACGCGGTGAAGATCGACGAGACCGACACGGGCCTCCACGTCATGCTCGGCGGAAATCGCCGCCTCACCGTCGCGCGCAAGCAGCTCCCCGAGGCCTTTCTGAAGTGGCAGTCGGAGGCGCGCCTTCGGATGTTCGACCTCCTCGAGGCCCAAGGAGCGCACGCGGCACACTCGCACCCTGCGCACCTGCCGGTCCTCGCCACGCTGGGCGACGGGCTGTTTCCCATCAACCTCGCCTGCAAAGGCATCGGTTTGCTGCCCAGGAAAGAGCGCCTCGCGGAGCTCACCGAGAGTTTCGAGGGCCTCCGCGCCGACGTCGAAGCTCGCCCCTGGCATGAGACGCTGCCGCAGCGGCTGGCCGCGGCGCGCAGCTTCTACGGCGACCCGGCCAACTTCGACCCCTGGTCCCTGGGCGGGCTCGAGATCTTCGAGGGGCAGACAGCCAGAAACCTCGCGCAGCACCCGCTCGCCGCGCTCCTCTATTTCGGCGAAGCGCCGACCTACCCGAGCTACCAGCTCGCCGGCGTCGTCCGGCGCGTCGAACACGGTGATCCGGCTTACCGCTTCCTCGTCGCGGCGCGCGAGCTCTTCGCGCAGGACGCTTTCCACCTTCGCCAGCAGCGCTATCCGTTCGGCTTCGTCTTCAACGTCGTCGACTGGCAGGACAAGACGCCCTACTCGCGGGGCGAGTAAGGACGCCAGCGGTCGGTTCCGATCGCTTCGCTTAGACCCGGCCGCCCTCGTCTTCGGCGATCGGCCTCCTCCTTTCAGGGGCATCCAGGCAGCTACCCGCTCACATTCCGTCCGGGTGACCTCGTGCCTACCTTCCGCGCGCTCGTTGTCCGTGACTCCGGGTCGCAAGCCCCCCACGACGGTAGCCAGGCGATGAATCCCACGGCGTTCATCGAGGTGCCCATCATCGGAAACCGCTGGGCCGTGGGCTCGGTGTTCCTCCTCCACGTCGGCATCGTCGCCTTCGTCATCGGCGCGGCCACGATGGCACCGGTCGCCGAGTGGCTCGGGCATCGGCGCAACAGCGAGCGCTGGAGCACGCTCGCGCACAGCCTGGGAGCGACCGTCGTCAAGCTCTACGCCTTCGGGGCGACCTGGGCGGTCTTCGCGCTCGTCTTCCTCTTCACGCTCTACCCGCGCCTTTTCGGCGTGCTGATGGGGCTCTTCTTCTGGATGGCCATCGTCATCGCCGCGCTCTGGCTGGTGATGTCGGTCTCCGTCTACGTCTACTACGAGACCTGGGACCGCCTGCGCGCCAGGCCTCGGCTGCACATGGCCATCGGCTGGACCTTCGTCGTCTCGACGATGGCCTTCATCACGCTCATCAGCGGGATGGCCGCGTTCCAGCTCGCGCCGAACGACGCCACGTCGTTTCCCGCGACGCTGCTCACCGCGACCTGGGTGCCGCAGGTCCTGCACCGCCACGCTGGCAACCTCTCGTACGCGGGGCTCGTGCTCGCGGGCTATGCGGGCCTGCGGATGCTCTTCTTCCCGAAGGGTCGCGAGGAGAAGCGCTCGTACTACGACTGGCTCGGCGATTTCGGCGTTCTCCTCGGCGTCGGCGTGATCTTCGCGCAGCCGCTCATCGGGGCCTGGTACGCCTTCGCCATCGATGAGGCATCGCCCGCGGCCTTCCGCCACATCACCACCGGCAGCCGCGCTTGGCTCTTCCTCCTGCAGCTCGCGCTCTTCGGCTCCGTCCTCTTCCTCGCCAACCTCTACTTCGCCTTCGCGATGGAGCGCGGCGCCCGAGCGCAACGGCGAACGGCGCGCTGGCTGCGCCTCTCGCTGGCCGGCTTCGTGGCCTTCGTCGCGCTCGTCCTCCTCGCGCGCGTCCCCGGCCTTGGCGCGCTCCGCTACTTCGGCCTCGGGCTCTTCGTGGCGCTGACGGTCGCCAACTACGCCCTCTACTGGCGGGCGCGCCGCAACTTCCGCTGGGGCAACGTCGGGCGCGGCCCGCCGGCGCTGCTCCTCGCGCTGGGGCTCCTCACCGTCTGCCTGCTCGTGACGATGGGAGTCATCCGCTCCTCCGCGCGCGACCCGTGGCTCATCTACGAGCGCATGCACCAGGACTCCGCCCAGGAGCACGAGCGGAGGTCGCGCGCGCCATGAACATCGAAGCGGCCATCGTCTTCATGGTCATCCTCGTCGGCGTCGGGTTCTTCCTCCTGGTGTTGCCGCTCGCCACCGTGCTCGCCGGCCTGCCCAAGGTCTGGAAGGCGCACAAGGGCGTCGCGGCCTTCCTGCTCGCGCTGGTCGGCGTTACGGCGCTCCTCTTCGCGCTCTTCCTCGCGGGCCTCGCCCAGATCACTTTCGGAGCTGCGTCATGAAGCTGGTGCGGCGCAGGACGCTCTTGCAGGCAGCCATCGCGGCGATAGCAGGCGTCGTGACCCTGCTCGTCGGCGGCGCGGTCGCAGCCTTCTTCGCCGGCGTCTGGCGCAAACGCCAGACCAGGCAATGGATCAAGGTCTGCAACCTCGATCAGCTCAACTCGATGGAGCCGACGCACTTCCGCGTCGCCTTCAAGTTCGACCACCTCGACGGCGAGCTCGAGGACGTGCGCGGCGTCTACGCCATCCTCACCGACAAAGGACCGCTGGTCTTCAGCACCGTCTGCACGCACATGCACTGCGCAGTCCGCTGGATCGCCTGGCGCCAGCAGATCACCTGCCCCTGCCACGGAGGCTTCTACGACCGCTGGGGCCAGCTCATCGGCGGGCCGCCGCCCTTCAGCCTGCCCGTCTACGAGACGCAGGTGCGCGGCGACGAGGTCTTCATCGCCAACGCTTTCGTCGCGAGGAACTACGTCTGATGGCGGGGAGACTGTCAGAGCGGGCCTACGGATGGCTCGATCGGCGCTTCGGCCTGGGCAGAGCGCTCGACCGGTTTCTCAACGACCCGGTCCCTGAGCGCGGGGGCTGGTGGTACACGTTCGGCGCGGCGATCTTCGTGCTCTTCCTGCTGCAGGCGATCACCGGCTTCTTCCTGCTCTTCTATTACGAGCCGAGCGTCGAGAGCGCGCGCGAGAGCGTCATCTACATCCAGGAAGAGGCGCTGCTCGGCTGGGCGGTGCGCGGCTTCCACTACTGGAACATGGTGGTGCTCGTGGCGCTGGTGGGGATCCACCTGCTGCGCACCTTCATCTCCGCCGCCTACAAGGCGCCCCGCGAGCTCAACTGGGTGCTCGGCGTCCTGCTGCTGCTCCTCATGGTCGCCACCGCCTACACCGGGGTCGTCTTGCGCTGGGATCGAGCGGCCTACTTCGACCTCGTGGTCGGCCTGCGCATCGCCGAGTACACGCCGATAGTCGGCCCCTGGATGGCGGAGCTGTGGCGCGGCGGCGAGGTCATCAACCCCTACTCGCTGCTGCGCACCTACGTCTTTCACATCTTCTTCTTCCCGCTCGCCCTGCTCGCCGTCGCGCTCGTCCACGTGGGGCTGGTCGTGCTGCTCGGGCAGTACGGCTCCTGGATCAACTACGAGCCGGACGAAAGCGGCGAGCCGCTCACCGAGGAGCAGGCCGCCTCGCGCCGCAAGCTCGAGGGAGAAATCCTCAACCCGAAGAGCCGCAAGGTGAACCTGCCGTCGCGCACGACCTTCTTCTATCCCTTCCACCTCTTCAAGGAAGCCGTCGTCACCTTCGGCTTCTTCCTCATCGACGTGGTGCTGCTGCTCAGCTTCGCCGCGCCCATCGAAGGGCCGATCGACCCGGCGACCACCGAGTACGCGCCCGCGTCTATCTGGTTCTTCCTCTTCTTCGACCAGGCGCTGCTGCTCTTCGCGGGAAGCTGGTTCGCCCCGGCGGCCAACGTCGTCCCGCTGCTGGTGGTGCTCACGCTGGCGCTCTGGCCCTGGCTCGACACGGGCCCCGAGATACGCCCCGCGCGCCGGCTCGCGAGCCTGGCCTTCATGCTCGCGGTGGTGGCCGTGATCTTCACCTTCTCGTTCCTGGCCGCGTCGCGCGTCTACAACTTCGAGTTCATCAACAATCCGTAGTGCGGGAGGGAGCCGGAGATGGAACCGTACGTCGTCTCCGAGGGGACGCGCCGTCTCGCGATGGCGCTGTTGATGCTCACGCACATCCAGATCGCGTCCTTCATCATCGGCGGGCTCACCATCGGCGTGACCGCCGAGTTCCTGTCGCTCTTCATGCCCCGCTTCCGCGCGCGGCTCGACCGGCTCGGCTACGGCATCGCCTTCTTCGCGGTCGTCATCTACAGCACCGGTGCGGTGCTCGCCATCGTGTTTATCTGGCTCATCGCCCAGCTCTGGCCGCCGTTCTGGTTCAGCATCATGCGGATCAACGTCTGGCCGATGGTCCTGGAGGCCATCACCTTCGCGCTCACCATCGCCTTCCTGTTCCCCTACTGGTACCTCTGGCGCCACCTCGAGCGGTTCAAGGGCGTTCACCTCGCGCTCGGCGTGGCCGCGGTCGCGGTCGTGCACCTGCAGCAGGCGATGATCGACGTGATGGCCGGCTACATGCTGACCCCGGTCCCGCCCGAGAACGTCCTGCGCGTCTTCCTCAACCCCACCGCCATCCCGCTCGACGTGCACCGCACCGTGGGGAACATCTCGTTCGCAGGTTTCGTCATCGGCGCCTATGCCGCGGTCCGCGCGCTGCGCGCCCGCAACGACCCCGAGAAGCGCGCCTACTACGACTGGTTGGGCGGCTTCGCGCTCGTCATCGGCCTCGGCTTCCTCTTCCTACAGCCCGCTATCGGGCTCTTCTACCTCGAGGAGATCCGCTGGCACTCGCCGGGCGCCTTCAACGCGATGATGCGCGGCCGGCTCTCGGGGACCTTCCTCGCCCAGTCCTTCCTGCTCAGCCTCATCTTCTTCCTCGCGCTGCTCTACCTGGTGAAGCAGACCAAAGGCCTGAAGCACCCGGGCGCCACCTGGCTGCGAATCCTGCTGGTGCTCAACGCGCTCGGCGGCTTGCTCCTCATCCAGCCCTACGTCGTCGGGCCGAGCCAGTACACGCTCTGGGTCCGCTGGGTGAACCCCATCGGCAGCATGCAGCCGTTCAAGTACATCGCGCTCGCCGCCCAGTCGCTGACGACCATCGCCGCCGTGCTCATCTACCTCGGGGGACGGTTTCGCGAGCTGAGGCTCAAGCGCATCGGCGAGGTGAACCGCGGGGCGCAGCTCGCGCTCATCGCGCTCGGCGTCATGGCCAGCCTGATGATGCTGTTGATGGGCTACATCCGCGAGAGCGCGCGGCAGCCGTTCCTGATCTGGGAGCAGGTTCGGATCGACAGCCCGCAGCGCTTCCCGACCTCGCCGATCCCGCGCCAACCGCGAGGCGAGACGCCCCCGGCGCCAGACGGAGGTGAGCGATGAGGCGCGCGCTGCTCGGACTGGGGCTTGCGGCGCTGCTCGGCTGTCCGCCGACCACTCAGGACCAGAGCCTGCCGCCCGGACTGACGACAAGACCTCTGCCGGCAGCCTACGAGGGTCGCACCAACCCCTTCTCGCCCGACGACGCGCAGGTGCTCGAGGAAGGCCGGCGGCTCTATCTCACGCCGCACCAGGGGCTGAGCTGCGCGGTCTGCCACGGCAACGACGGCCGCGGCCGCGGGCCGATGTGGACCTACATCGAGCCGTATCCGCCGAGCTTCGCCGACGAGGCGTTGCTCGACGCGTTCCGCGAGCGCCAGGACCACGTCTTCCGGTGGGTCGCCGACGGCCTCGACCGCATGCCCATGCCTGGGTTCGGGCAGGTGATGACCGAAGAGGAGATCTGGAAGGTCATCACCTACGCCTGGCACCTGGGCCTGCAGCTCGAGCGCAGGCCGGACAACAAGGCCAGCGGCAGCGGGCCGTGAGCAGGAGGGAATCGATGCGCCACTCCGAGATGAACGCGGAACAGCGCGCGCTGCTCGATGACCCGGAGAGCTATCCGATGCGCGTGCGCTTCCTCGGCAAGACCGGGACGCTCAGCTTCACCGAGGTCCAGTTCCTGCGAGAGAACGGCGTCGACTTCGAGCTCGCGACGCCCGAGGAGGAGCGCAGCCTCCTCGCGCGCCTCGTCGATGTCGCCGCCGCCCTCTTCGGCGCGCTCTTGCTGCTGTGGCGGGGTCGACCGCGAGGGCGAAGAGGCAAGTAGCCACGGGCCCCTCGCCCGCACGACCGTTCGTCTCGATGAACCCGCGGGCACGCATCCTGCTCTGACCTGGCACGGGGCGACGGTCGCCCCACGAGGCCTGGAACAAGGAGGAACGCGATGCCTCGATTTGACGGAACAGGACCCCGCGGAGAAGGTTCGCGGACGGGTTGGGGGCGCGGCACGTGTGGGCCGAGCGAGCTGCGCGGCGTCGGCCGGGCAGGCCGGCCCGCTGGCGGCGGTCGAGGCCGGTGCTGGGGCGGTGGCCGGCGCGCTGGCTTCGGCCGCGCCGGTGCGGTCGAAGCCGCCGTGCCGGAGATTGACCTCCAGGGTCTGAAGGCGCGTGCCGAGGCGCTCGAGGCCGAGCTCGAGGAGCTGCGCGAGCAGCTCGGGATGATGGAAGCCGCGCGGCCGAAGAAGACCGACTGAATGAGAGAGGGCGCCAGCGGGCTCGCTGGCGCCCTCTCGAGCCCACGGACCGCTGCCTCGTCGCTACTTCGCGGGCGAGAGGAAGCTGTCGATCACCTCGGGCGGCAGGCGGCCGGGATAGACCTTGTCGCCGACCTGGAAGCTCGGCGTCCCCTGGATGCCGCGGCGGATGCCTTCCTGGATGTTGCCGTCCACCCGGCTCTGCGCGGCGCTCGACTTCATGCACGCCTCGAGCTTGCCCGGGGCGGCCTGGACCGCTTTCGCCAGGGCCGAGGGCGTTATCGGCGACTCCTGCCTGCCGTTCTCGAAGAGATAGTCGTTCGCCTCCCAGAACTTGCCCTGCTCACCCGCGCAGACCGACATCTTGGCGTATTCGCAGGCGTTGGGATGGAAGCGGCTCTTGATCTTGGGGTTGCAGGCCTCGTCGAGCGGATAGTGGCGATGGACGAGCCGCACTTCGCTGGGGTGCTTGGCCAGCAGCGCGCGCATCTCGTCGTGACCGCGCCGGCAGTGCGGGCACTGGTAGTCGCTGTACTCGATGATCGTGAGCTTCGGCTCCTTGGCGCCGATCCAGGGATCGCCAAAGGCGTCGGTCCCGGTGGGCAGGTTGACGTCCGCATGCGAAGGCGCCGCCCAGTAGGCCGGGTAGAAGGCGAGCAGCGCGACGACGGCGACCGAGCCGAAGACGCCGACCGGCAGGACGCGCTTCCACTCGTCGGAGGCGAACCCGAGCGCGGCCCGGACGCTCGGGGCCACGCCCCAGCGCTTCGCCTCGAGCAGCGAGAGCACCAGCAGCACCAGGTTGATGCCGTAGGTGAACATGCACAGCAGGCAGAAGCACTTGAGCTTGAAGGTCGAGATGCCGCCGAGCACCAGGCTCATGCACACCGAGAAGCTGGTGAGCGCCAGCATCATGCCGGCGAGCACGTCGCGGCCGCGCTGCTTGAGCAGGAAGGCCGCGATGGCGACGCCGCTCATCGCGAGGTAGCCGAGGATTCCCCAGACCGAGACCGGAACGCCCAGGAAGACCGAGTACGGGCTCTGGGCGACGGTGTCGCAGTTCACCGTCTCGTTGATCGCGCAGAAGCTGCGAAACGCCGGGTCGAGGTGGACGCGCACGTGCAGCACCGTGAGCTCGATGGCCACGCCGAGCCCGGCCAGGCCGAAGACGAGCATGCCGGCCCACAGCTTCCAGCCTGCCTTACGCTCCTGTGAGGTGGGGGTTGCTTCCATTCGGTTCTCCGCTCAACAGCTGCTCCTGGGCGCGCGACCATACATCGGCCAGGGCTTCGGCGGTACCAGCCGAAGCAGCAAGGGCCGGCTGACCCCTGCTCGCGCGCTCGGGAACGAGCGGGTCGAACGGAATACGACCGAGAACCGGAACCTCCAGCTTGGCGCACGAGCGCTCGATACGCTCGCCGGCGCCTGGAACGAGATCGTGCTTGTTGATGACCACGCCCGTCGGCACACCGAACCGGGCGGCCAGCCCGACGATCCGCCGCAGATCGTGCTCGCCGGCGACGGTCGGCTCGGTGACGACGAGCAACGCGTCGATCCCGCTGAGCGCGGCATGCACCGGGCAGCCGATGCCGGGCGGACCATCGACGAGCACGAGGCCGTACCCGTCGCGCTCGGCCAGCTCGCGCCCGGTCTTGCGCAGGCTCGCGACGAGCTTGCCCGAGTTGTCCTGGGCGATGCCTAGCCGCGCGTGGACGAGCAGGCCCTCGGCCACAGGGCGGATCCACCACTGGCCGGCCAGGTTGTCGTCGTAAGCGATGGCTCCGCTGGGACACGCGTGAGCGCAGGCGCCGCAGCCCTCGCAGGCCAGGCGCTCGACGACGAGCCGCGAGCCCTTGAACGCGAGCGCGCGGAAGCGGCACGCCTCCATGCAGCGGCCGCAGGCCGTGCAGCGCTCCTCCAGAATTCGGGCACGCCGCCCGGCGTAGAACGGCTGGGCCGGTCCGTCGGAGCCCGGCATCAGCAGCGCCATATTGGCCGCATCGACGTCGCAGTCGATGACGACCGCGCGGCCGGCGAGAGCGGCCAACGAGGCGACGATAGAGGTCTTCCCCGTCCCTCCCTTCCCGCTGAGCACCGCGAGCTGTCTCGCCTTCATGGGCGCACCGCCGTAAGCGCCTGCCAGTCCTCGCCGAGCCGTAGAAGCAGCTCGAGCAGGCCCTTCTTCAGTGTCTCGGAGCTCTCCCCGGCCATCCGCCCCTCGGCGCTGGCCGCGGAGATCGCCGCGTCGAAGCCGATGCTCGCAACCAACGGAGTGCCGTGGCGCGCGAACGCCTCGTCCATCGGCGTCCGCCCGAGACCCGTCCGATTCAGGACCGCGTAGGCGCGCTTGCCGAGCGCCCGGCACATCTGCGCGGCGAGCTCGAAGTCGTGCAGCCCGAAGGGCGTTGGCTCGGTGACCAGCACCACCAGGTCGGCCGCACGCACCGCCTCCATGGCCGAGCACGAGGTGCCCGGGGGCGCGTCGATGATCGTCGTGCCCTCGGCCGGCAGGCTCGAGGCGAGCGCCGAGATCAGCGGCGTCGCCCGCGCCTCGCCGATGTCGAGCGCCCCGGAGAAAAAGCGGATGGGCCCGGCCCGGCCCTCGCGCACCACGCCGAGGCGCCGCGGCCGCTCCTCGAGCACCCGCTCCGGGCAGATCTCGAGGCACAGCCCACAGGAGTGGCACAGCTCAGGGAGAACGACGACCCGGTCCCTCACCGCGAGCATCGCGTGGAAAGCGCAGGCCCGGGCGCAGTCGCCGCACCCGGCGCAGGTCGGCCCGACCATCGCCGGGACGAGGACGGAGACCGGCCGCTCCTCGGCTATCTCCGGGCGCAGGAAGAGGTGCCCGTTGGGCGCCTCGACGTCGGCGTCCACGTAGGTGACCGGCTCGCCGGCGCGCGCGAGAGCCCACGCGAGGTGGGTCGCGACCAACGTCTTGCCGGTGCCGCCCTTGCCGCTCGCCACCGCGATCTTCATGCGATGACCTTCACCTCGAGCGGCGCCAGCTCGCCGTCCCTGAGTTGCGCGAGCGCGTCGCGGGCGCTCAGGCCTTCGGGCACTTGGTACATCGCGACGCCGAGGGCGCGCAGGGCGTCATAGGCCTTGGGCCCGAAGCGGCCGGCGATGGCCTCGCCGGCGCCCAGGTCGGCGACCAGGCCGGCGGCGCCGGTGCCCGCCCCGTGGGCGTCGCCGGCCGCGGTGTTGTCGCGCACCTCGACGAGCGCGCCGGTCTCGGCGTCGGCGACGAGGAAGCGCTCGGCGCGCCCGAAGTGCGGATCGACGCGCGCGTCGAGGTCGCTGCCGCCCTGGATGGCGATGGCCACGCGGCGCATCAGTGGTGGCCCCCGCAGCTCTCCGGGTGGTCGTGGTTGCAGGGCGTGATGCCCTTGATTCGCCCCTCGAGCCAGGCCTGGAGGACCTTCTCGGCCCTGCCGACCGCGCCGGTGGCGACCTCGATGCCCATCTGCTCGAACATCTGGACCGCCTTGGGCCCCATCCCGCCGGCCAGGATCACGTTGGCGCCCAAGGACTGGATGAACACCGGCATCTGCCCCGGCTGATGGTTTCCGAAATGCGGGTTCTTCTCGACGCGCGCCGAGAGGACCTTGCCCTCGTCTACCTGGGCCAGAGTGAAGAAGGGACATCGCCCGAAGTGCATGCTCACCTGCGCTCCGAGCCCCTGATCGTCTTCGCACGCCACTGCTACGACCTTCGCCATGGATTTCTCCTCAATCGGTTGATTCCTTCAGGACCCGCGGCGCCTTCGCCGTCCCGTCGGGCTTCCGCATCGCCGGCGCGAGACGAGCTCGCCCGCCAAGAATCTCGCGAGCGCCTGCTCGGCGTCGCCGGCGATGCCGCTGATCACCCGGATGCCCAACTGCTCGGCCTGCGGGAGGAACGCGGCGTTGAAGCCGCCGCACACGACGACCGCGATCCCGCGGGCGGCGACGAGCGCCAGTCGGTCCGGGAACCACGTGCTCCCCAGCGAAACCGTCTCGCGAGAGAGCTCGGCCCCGTCCTCGGCGACCGTCACGACGAGCATGCTCTCCGCGAAGCAGAACCGCGGTGAGACCTCGTCGTCGAACAGCGGGATGCCGATTCGCAGTGCCATCGCGCGGCAAATAGGCAACGCACGTGCCATCCGGCGGGCGCGCCTGTCGGGCCGCCCCGGTGCCGCTCCCGCCGTTCCGCGCGTGGAACGCCGTGCTTCTCCGGGAGGCCCGGTGTTCCAGGCCCCTCCCGGCCTCTACGGTTGGCGGGCGCGCGGCGATCTCCACGGTGATCGCACAGCGGATCGCCGGATCGCCCGCCCTCGCCGCGCATCGCCGTTGCCGAGCCCGTGGCCGGTTTCTCGCCGGCCGCCTCCCGACCGGCCGGGCGTGTCGCCATGCTCCCGGCCGACCTCGATGGACCCTTCCCCACGCACCGTACCGACCTGGAGCGCGCCTGGCGGCGCGCTCGCTCTCCTGCGCGCCGAAGCTCAGGCGCTCGCGATGCCCAGCGGCGGGCCCTGCCGGCGAAACACGAGGGTGCCGAGAGGCAGGCCGAGCATCTCCTGGACCGGCACGCACTTGAGCTTGAAGAGGAAGTAGATGGGCTTGTCCACCGAGTGCAGGGTCTCGTAGTTGCCCTGGCCTTTGGAGACGACGAGGTCGGCCTCGGCGAAGGCGCGCCGCAGCTCGGGCGACGACATGGCGAGCGAGGTGCCCGGCACGCCCGCGCCGTTCGAGATGACCCTCACGAGCCCGGTCAGGCCCACGTGCTCGGCATCGCGCAGGGTGACGTCGTTGAGCACCGGCCGGCCGCGCACGGCGACCACCGTCTTCTCGCGCGGCAGCGCCTCGAGCAGGAGGCGGTCGAAGACGATCTCCCCGGCGTTGTCGGCGAGGAAGAGGATGCGTCGGGCGGCGGCGGTCTCCTCGGCGAACTGCCGCACGCGCTCGGGCTCGATGGCGACGGAGAAGGCCTCCTCGATCGCCCGATCGACCTGGTCCTCGCGCAAGCGGGGATGGATGCCGAGGTCGATGAGGTTGCCGGCCATCGACAGCCGCAGCGCCGCCGCCAGCGGATCGGGCGAGCGCGCGACCCGCGCGGCGAGCTCGGGCAGCCGGCCGAGCAGGTGCTCGTTCTGGCGCAGCTTCGCGTCGGCGTAGGGATCTTCGATGCCGCTCAGCTCGGCCAGCCTCGCGTGCATGGCCGCGCCTACCTCGGGAGGCGAGAGCTCCCAGTCCGCGTCGAGCACGCAGCGCAGCGCCTGGCGCGACCAGTGGAGCTTCTGCTCGACGGTCGATCCGTGGAGCGAGCAGAGGTCGTGGATCTGGCGGGCAAAGCAGGGCAGGCAATCGGGATGCAGTCGCATGGTGTCGTGAGCCTCCGGGCGTAGGGCCGCTCCTAATCGAGCAGGCCGAGCTTCTTCATCCGCCGCCAGAGCGTGTTGCGCCCGATGCCCAGCGCCTTGGCCGCGTCGGTGCGGTTCCAGCGGTGGGCCTCGAGCGCCTCGAGGATGCGCCGGGCCTCCGGCGTGTCGGGCAGGCGCATGGCAGGCGGCTGCTCGGCCACCGCGCCCTGCTCGGCGAGTCGGGAACCGCCCCAGACCACCTCGTCCGGAAGGTGCGCCAGCTCGATACGCGGCCCGTGGCAGAGCACGAAGGCCCGCTCGATGATGTTCTCGAGCTCGCGCACGTTGCCCGGGTACTCGTAGCTGCAAAGCGCCTCGAACGCCGCGGGCGCCACCTGGCGGATGGGCTTGCCGGTCTTCACCGCGAAGCGGCCGACGAAGTGATCGACGAGCAGCGCGATGTCCTGCCGGCGCTCGCGCAGCGCGGGCAGCGAGATGGGGACCACGCGAATCCGATAGTAGAGGTCCTCGCGGAAGCTCCCCTCGCGCACCATCGCGCCGAGGTTGCGGTTGGTGGCGGCGACCACGCGCACGTCGACCTTCAGCGTACGGGTGCTGCCGAGCGGCCGCATCTCGCCCTCCTGCAGCACGCGCAGGAGCTTCGCCTGGAAAGCGGGCGAGACGTCGCCTATCTCGTCGAGCAGGATGGTCCCGCCGTGCGCCTCGGCGAAGCGGCCCGGCTTGTCGCGCCGCGCGTCGGTGAAGGCGCCCTTGACGTAGCCGAACAGCTCCGACTCGAGCAGCGTGTCGGGCAGAGCCGCGCAGTTGACCCGCACGAACGGCTGCTCGCGGCGCGGGCTGAGCTGGTGGATGGCGCGGGCGACGAGCTCCTTGCCGGTGCCACTCGGCCCTTCGATGAGCACCGAGGCGTCGCTCGCCGCCACGTCGGGCAGGATGCGAAAGATCGCCTGCATCGGCGGGCTGGTGCCGATGATGTCGGCAAAGCCTCTGTGCCCGCTCAGCTCCTTGCGCAGGCTCTCGACGTCGGAGAGGTCGCGAAAGATCTCCACCCCGCCGACCATGCGCCCGTTGTCCTGCAGGACGGCCGTCGAGACGCAGATGGGCACCGCGCGCATCGAGGCGTCGAGGACATCGACGCGCACGTCGCGCAGCGGCTTGCCGGTGCGCAGCGTCTCCTTCAGCGCGCAGCCGGTCTGGCAGATGCTCGCGCGGAAGATCTCGTAGCAGCGCCGGCCGATGGCCTGCGCGCGCGGCACGCCCGCGATGCGCTCGGCGGCCGAGTTGAACGAGGTGATGCGGAAGTCCTCGTCGACCGTGAAGACGCCCTCGCTCATCGAGTCGAGGATCAGCGGATAGAGCTTGTCGATGGTCTCCCCGACCTCTCGCTGTTCCATCGCTGCGCTCTCGCCCATATCGCTGCTCCCCATCGCTCCTTCCCGAATCTTCGGCACCGTCTGCAGGCACCGAGCCGCGCTCCTCTGTAACGCAACGGGCAACCGCCTGGAACATTTCGCTCCACTTTCCGCCGAACCGTTCCACTCGCCTGGAACAGAGCGCATCGCCACGTCGCCGCTGTGCCACGGGGCAGGCTGGCGCGGTTCTCGCTACCCGTGCCCGCCCTCGAGCGCGTCCCCGGCGGCCGTCGGGCAGCCGGCCGCGCCCGTGCGAACCGCGCAGGCCGCCTCGGCATGGAGCCGGCGGCCGGCCGCGCGATCGCCATCTGAGCCGGAGAGGACGATGGAAGACTCCAAGCGCAAAGATTTTCTCGAGAGGTTCTACCTGGACTGCGGCTTCGCGACCCGCGCGCTGCACGCGGGCGAGCACGTCGATCAGCCCGAGACGCGCGCCCACACCGGCGCGATCTTCCAGACCTCGACCTTCACCTTCCACACCGCGCAGGAGGGCGCCGACACCTTCGCCGGCGCGCGCAACGGCTACATCTACACGCGCCTGGGCAACCCGACGGTGCGCGTGCTCGAGGCGAAGCTCAACGCGCTCGAGGGCGCGGCCATCAAGCTGGCCGATCCCGAGAAGCGCGTCGCGACCCTCGCCTTCTCCTCCGGCATGGCGGCGGTCTCCTCGACCATCCTCTCGGCCTGCTCGGCCGGCGACACGCTGCTCGTCGGCGACGTCGTCTACGGGGCCACCGAGCACCTCTGTTCGCAGGTGCTGCCCGCTTCGGCATCCGCGCCGTCGAGGTGAAGATGGCCGACGTCGAGGCGGTCGAGGCCGCGATGAAGGCCAACCCGAACGCCAAGGCGGTCTTCTTCGAGACGCCGACCAACCCCACCCTGGAGGTCGCGAGCATCGCGGACGTCGTGCGCGTGGTGAAGGCGGTCAACCCGAAGACCCGGGTGATCATCGACAACACCTTCGCGACCCCGTACCTGCAGCGCCCGCTCGAGCTGGGCGCGGACGTCGTGCTGCACAGCACCACCAAGTACATCTGCGGCCACGGCACCGTCGTCGGCGGCGTGGTGACCACCGCCGACGAGGCGCTGAAGGAGGAGCTCTACAAGGTCATCAAGGACCTCGGCAGCTCGCCGAGCCCGTTCGACGCGTGGCTGGTGAACCTGGGCCTCAAGACCCTGCCGCTGCGCATGGAGCGCCACTGCGCGAGCGCGATGGCCATCGCCCGGCACCTCGAGAGCCACCCGAAGGTCGCCAAGGTCTACTACCCGGGCCTCGAGAGCCATCCGCAGCACAAGCTGGCCGGCAAGCAGATGCGCACCTACGGCGGCATGGTCTCCTTCGAGCTGAAGGGCGGCTTCGAGGCCGGCCGCAAGCTGATGGACGCGATCCACATCTGGACCCTGGCCGTCTCGCTGGGCAGCGTTGACTCGCTCATCCAGCACCCGGCGTCGATGACCCATGCCTGCGTGCCCAAGGAGAAGCGCGAGAAGGGCGGCGTCACCGACGGGCTCGTGCGCCTCTCGGTCGGCCTCGAGGCTCTCGACGATCTGCGGAACGCGCTCGACGACGCGCTGGCGAAGGTGGAGCGCCGCACCTTTGTTGGATGAGGGGACCGGCCGCTCGTTCGCGACGTGGACGAGCTGCTCCTCAAGGCCAAGACCGATTGGGCCGGCCGCAAGTACGTCGAGTTCACGGTCCAGGACCTGATCAACAAGTCTGAGAGCGTCAAGAAGGTCCTCGGCTCGGGCATGATCATCTCCGGCAAGGGCCAGCACTTCGAGATCAAGTTCGACATCGACCTCAAGTAGAAGCGCACTCGGCAGCTTCGCAGCATCGAGAGGCGCCTCGGGAAACCGGGGCGCCTTTCTCGTGCAGAGCGCTCTTGGTCAAGCGACCGGGAGCGCGGCGAATCCCGGGTCCGAACGTCCCGAGACCGGAGCGAGAGCTCGGCGGGCAGATCCCCGCTGGCGCATTCCCGCAGGTGGGCGCCGCTTCTCCGAATCCTGAAATCGCTGAAGGTCGACCAATGGCGAAGCGGCGCGACGGCAACGCCGGACCTTTCGCACGAACCGAACCCGACCACAAGCCCACTCGAGAGGAAGAAGCCGGAGCGTGGCCGGTCCCGCGGCCCCAGGGCGCGACGTCGACGCCGCCTGGACTCGCTGGATCGACAAGGCCCGCTGCAGCGCTACCTCCGCGCGATTGCATGCGCTATCCACGGCCCCTCGGAAGTCCGATCAAAGGGAGCCCCTTCTTCCCGCTCATCTGATCGGCAAGAAGGTGAGAGGAGTAGCCGGCGATTGCCCCAGGAACCGCACCGGCCAGGAATCGGAGCGCCGCCCAGAGTGCGCCCCAGAAACCGGCGTCTAGCAGCGTTTCCGAAGACGCGGCTCGCCTCTTGGCGGTGTTCGCGGCTTCCCTGAGCATTCCGACGAGCTGCGAGCCACTTCGACAAATGTCGACAGCGCTCTTCGTGCTCCAGAACGCGGCAGGGACGCTGTGCGCGAGGGCTCGGTGGCTTGGGCTGGTGGCCGGCTCAAGAGCGTCCGGGGCTCGCGCCGCCAGTAGTCCAGCGATGACGCCTCCAACAAACTCAGAGGCCCGATCGACGCCGTCTTCGCCCATCGAGGCCAAAGCGGCCACGGCGCCGCCGACGACCATGCCAAGTAATTCGTGTTCTGCCCTCGCATCATTGTTCTCCTCTCTCTCGATGCTTGAGCAATTCATGGACGAGACTCAAGCCTCAAACTAAGGCGCTCAAGACCTCGGATCGACGCCATGCTGCGCCCTGCGGATCCTGCCGACTTGGCTTCTGTAGACGCCCTGCGAGCCGAAGAGGCTGGCGGTGCGTCTCACAGCGCAAAGCGCAAGCGGGGATCTGTTGACGCTCTCCGGCTCCTGGGCCGTCTACCATCGAACAGGTCGCGCCGCCGGCCAGGCGTTTCAAGCCCCCGCATCCCCCGAATGGGATATCCGAGGAGTCGACCGATCTGGTTTCAACCAGCCGTCTCGACTCCTCGGAGTCGGCCAAACTGGTTTCAACCAGCCGCGGTGACTCCGCGGAGTCGACCGATCTGGTTTCAACCACCCGAGCTCACCTCCTCGGAGTCGACCTGCCTGGTTGAAAGGAGCTGCGTCGACTCCGACGAGTGGCCCGCGCCTGGTTGCAAGTCGTCCGCGCGACTCCCGGGAGTCGGCACCGCCTGGTTACAAGGAGACGCGACGACTC
>JBMNNX010000235.1:0-10539 GCA_050942745.1 Myxococcales bacterium | reverse complement strand
CGCGCTCTCTTTCGGTGGCGTGAATGGTCCGCAAACCTTCACCTACCACTCGGAAGATCGGCGCGTCATGTCGTTTCTAGCTGTGCTGTACCAGCCCGGCCGTGAATAAGCCGGGATCATCTTTACGACGTCGTAAGGTTCTCGCGCGGGCGGCGTGGCGGCCGGAATCATCTTTACGACGTCGTAAAGTTCTCGCGGGGGGCGGCGTGGGCGGCCGGAATCATCTTTACGACGTTCGTAAGGTTCTCGCGGGGCGGCGTGGGCGGCCCGAATCATCTTTACGACGTCGTAAAGTTCTCGCGGGGCGGCGTGGCGGCCGGAATCATCTTTACGACGTCGTAAAGTTCTCGCGGACCACCGTGGGCGGCCGAAATCATCTTTACGACGTCGTAAGATTCTCGCGCCGGCGAATAGCCGCTATGTCAGGCGCACGACGAAAGGGAGAGGCCGGCCCCGTCCTCGGGCCGGCCTCCCGTCATCGGCAGTCCGAAGCCGCGGCTACCCGCAGGTCAGGGTCCAGCGGCAGTTGTTCGACAGGCACTCGCGGTCATAGAGGCAGGCCTTCCCGCGCGCCTTCTTGCTCTGGCAGACGCCGGAGTTGAGCGCGTACCCGCAGTAGCGCCCGGCGCCGCAGTGCGCGTCGGTCTGGCACAGGCAGGTGCCCGTCGGGTTGATGTAGCAGTCGGCGCTGCAGCGGGCGGTGGTGCACTCGTTGTCGGCGCGGCAGGCCTGGCCGTAGCTCTTCGAGCCCGGGGTGATGCACCAGCCGAACGTCTCGAAGCAGCCGCCGCAGTCGCCCGAGAGGCACTGGCCGTCGCGCGAGCAGGAGTCCCAGTCGGCCTTCTTCGGCACGCAGTCGTTGTCGCCGGGGTTGGCCGGGATCTCGTCCTGGCAGTAGCTGGTCGGCCCGCAGTCGCCGTCGTCGTTGCAGACGCAGCGCCCTTCGAACGTGCCGCAGAGCACCGAGGTGCACTGCTCGCTCAGGCACTCGTCGTCGAAGCGGCAGCCCTGCCCGAGGACCTTCGAGTCGGGCGCGTAGGGGATCCCGCACTGGGTCGGATAGGCCGCCTCGCGGACCTCCTTCGGCACGTAGGGAGAGACGCCGCTGGTGTCGATGTCGTTGGCCGGGGTGACCATCCCGCTGCGCGGGCCGAGCGCGCGCTCCCACATCTGCAGGAAGACCTCGGTCGATTGCGCCAGGCCCGAGACGTCGGCGCCGAGGTTCTCGAGGTCGCGCAGCATGTCGGGCAGCAGGCCGATGTGCGCCAGGCCGAGCTCGTCGAAGTCGGTTCCCAGGCGCGGCGGGCCGTTGATCTCTTGCAGCCGGGCCTGCGCGTCGGCCTCCGCCCTGAATCCCGCCGAGCAGGCGCCGAGCTCCCCGAAGCGCGGACGGGTCTGCTGGATGAAGCCGTTGAAGTCGGCGCCGAAGGCGATGGGGACCTTCAGGCCCTGCTGCCCGAAGGCGAGCGCCTGGGCGAACGAACGGGTCGAGCCGTGGCAGTTGTTCTCGATCCCCGAGGCCGGGTAGGCGCGGGTCTCATCGTGCATGGTCCTCAGGCCGAACATGCCGCCGGTCTGGCGAAGCATCTGGATGACCCACGCCGGAGTGGTCTTCTCGCCGTCGGCGAGCTTCGGGTTCATCACCTCGCGGAAGTGCCCGTGCGAGATGTAGAGCGGGTAGTAGGCGTTGGCCTGGGCGATATCGAAGGCGTCGCCGACGCCCTTCTCCGACAGGTGGGCGAGATCGACGAGCATGCCCTTGTCCATCATCGCCTGGACGAGCGCGCGGCCCTCGGCGGTCAGGCCCTTGGTGTTGCGGCAGTTGCCCTGCGGGTCGACGTAGACGTCGAAACCCAGCGTGAAGTCGCTGGTCGTCAGGCCGCAGTCGAAGTCGATATGGCAGTTCTCCACGAACTGTGCCGCGTGGAAGATGGCGTGGTGCGGGGCAGCGCCGCCGAAGCGGTTGTCGGTCTGGTGCACCGGCTGAATCGAGCGCACGCCGAGCGACCAGTAGCGATCGAGCTCGGTGCGCCAGTCGGCGTCGCCGAACAGCTTGCTCGCCTCCAGGGAGATGACCATCGCCAGCTTGCCCGAGGCGATGATCTGGCGCGCGTGCGCCGGCGAGAGCGCTATCTCGGCCCAGTCGGTGCGCGCGTCGAAGTCGAGCATCATCTGGAGCTGCACGTCGATGTCGGCCATCTCGTCGCAGGGGCGGTTCAGGTTCTGGTACGGCAACACGCTGCAGAGGAACTCGTTGCTCACCAGCGAGACGGTGATGAGCGACAGGCCGCCCAGGTGCGCCTGGCGCAGCCAGTCCTGGAAGACCTGCTGGTGCGCGATGGTGTCCCAGCGCGGCCACTCGCTCGGCGTCTCCATGCGGCCCAGGTGCAGGCCGGTGTCGCCCTCGGTGCCCTCGATCTTGCCGATGAACTCCGAGCCGACCGCGCCGCCGATCCCGAAGAGCGCGGCGAGCAGCAGGTTGCTGCTCAGGTCGATGTCACCGGAATTGGGGCAGAGCTGGAGCAGCGAGCCGAGATCTTGTCGCACGCGGGCGTGGTCGCTCTCGGGCATGCCGCCGTCGCACGTCGTCAGCGGGCCGGCGACCGTGCCGTGGAACCAGCCGCCGCCGAAGGCCTCTTCGGCGAACATGTGCGTGTGCAGGTCTGTGAAGCCTGGCGCGGTCAGCGCGTGGCGGGTGCTCGAGACCGACGCGGCCGGCTCGACCCGCGTGTCGGAGGAACAGGCGAACAGCAGTACCAGGGCGAAGAGGGCAGGCCATAGCGAGGGACGGGTGAGGCGTCTCATCGGCAATCTCCTCTGGAGATAACGTGGTTTCGCGGCCGACCGCCGCCGAAATCCCGCGCCCAGATGTCCGACCGCGTCCTGCGCGTCCGCCCGCTCGCGCGAAGCGGACTCTAGGGATGATACGACTAGTTTCACACCGCCCGAAGTTTTCGGCCGGCGAGCGGCGATGGGTCCGATCGGACCGCGCGCGACGGGGCGAGCTTCGGCGCTCGCGCGAACACGCGCGCGGGGCGGGTCGAGCACCGCGTCGTCGTGCGCGGGCGCAGCAGCGATGAGGAATCCCACGGAGAGCAGGCCCCACCACCCCGAAAACCGGAGCGCAGACGTGCGACGCTGCGCCTCTTCGACCGGAGGCGAAGATGTACCGGCACGCCACGCGCCCGACCCCCGCCGATTCATTCGCGCCCGGCCCGTGGCAGCGCGAAGCCGTCGCCCGCTTCGCGCTGGCGGTCGTCACAGGCTCCCTGCATTCAGCCGATCGCTGGCGCGAGGCGGCCACCGCGCGCGGGCTCGCCGCCGCCCGCGTTCGCCGGCGCCAACGGCTGTGGACCGCGCTCGCCGGCCCCGGCGTGCCGCGGCGCATCGCGTGTGAGCCCGCCCCCAGGCTCTTTCGCGCCGCCGACGTCCCGAGCGATCCGGCCGCCAACGCGCATTGGTACCGGGCGATGTCGGCGCTCGCCGAGCACCTGCGGCGCGGCTTCGTCGAACCCCATGTCGCCGAGCTCGTCCTCGACCTCGGCTCGGCGCACGCGGTGCGGCTCTACCGCGCGCTCGGCGGCGCCCGTGGTATCCGCCGCGGGCTCGCCGCCTTCGTCGCCTGGTGCGCGGCGCATCCGGACGCGGTGTCCTCCGCCGGTGGCGAGGCGGCCTGCGCCGCGTTCCTCGCCTGGCTTACTGACCTGCGCCGCCGGCCCTGGTTCGTCCTCCCCAGCGGGAACACGCCGGTGGACTGGATGGGACTGACGCTCCCGCGCGAGGCGCGAATCTTCGCGGGCCCTTGCGACGACCTCTCCTTCGCCGGCGCCCGGGGCCGGCCGCTTCGGACCGCGGGCGAGGCGCTCGACTGGTTCGAGGCGATGGGCCGCGGCGAGGCCGCCTGGCTCGCGCAGGCCGAGCACGGGATAGCGCTGCTCTTCGCCTTCGAGACGCCCGAGGGGGCGCACACGCTCGTCGTCTGCGACAGCTTCGAGGAGGAGGGCTGGCTCCTCGAGCACCTCGCGGCGCGCGGCGGCGCCGAGGCGTCGGACGGCGCCTGGGAGCGGGCCGAGCGCTGGCTCGAGGCGGCGCGCGAGCAGCTCCCGCCGGCGGCCTTCGCCCCGTCCGAACGCGACACGAACTGACGCGTGCGGGCCGCACCATCGCAGGTGTCCTCGAACGGAAAGGAGCCTGCGATGAAGAAGAGGGACGGGACGAGAGATCGGCGCAAGCTCGCGAAAGGCGGCCTCGCGGCCATCGAGCGCGCGGCGCGCGAGTCAGAGGCGGCCGGAGGCGCCGCGGGGTTCGACCAGGAGCGCAAAATCCTCCTCTGGACGCTGCGCGCGGCGCTCGCAACGGGCACTATCAAGGTGCTCGACTGGGACTCCATGGATCTCGAGCCCGCGGGGCTGGAAGGGCTGCACGACGGCGACCTGAGCCAGTCCGAGCGTGCGCGGCTGGTCCGCAGGGGCATCGACCGGCTGCAGCGGCAGGCCAAAGGCGCCCGGCATCGCGAGGCGCCGCTGCTGCGCAACGTCGAGCTCCTCGGCGCGGTCTTCGGGCTCGACCCGGTCGAGCGGATGCTCATCGCGCTCGCCGCCGCCGCCGCCGTCAACGGGCAGCTCGAGCGCTGTTTCCCGGGCGACGACGGCCGCCCGCTCCGGGCGCGCGCGCGCGTCCTCGCCGACGTGCTCGGGTTCGAGGAGCGCGAGGTTGTGCGCGCGCTCAACCCACAGGGATCGCTCGCGCGGCTCGGCCTGCTGCGCGCCGACGAGCGGCATTACGGCGCCTGGTTCTCCCTGCGCGACGGGCTCGAGGCGTTGCTCTACCAGGACCACGCCGCGCCCGGGTCGCTCCTCGAGCACTTCGCGCGTCCGGCGCCGCTCGCCGAGCTGTCGCTCGACGACTTCGCGCACCTCGGCCTCGACCTGCAGATGGCGCTGGCGGCGCTGCGCGGCGCGCTCGCGCAGCGGGCGCGCGGCTTTCACCTGCTGCTCCATGGTCCAGCGGGCACCGGCAAGACGCAGCTCTCGCGCGCCCTGGCCCAGGCGCTTCAGGCGCCGCTCTTCGAGGTCGCGGTCGAGGACTCCGACCGCGACGCGCTCGGCCAGGCGGCGCGGCGCGGCAGCTACCAGGTCGCGCAGCTCTTTGGGGCCCGCCTGCCGCGCGCGCTCGTGGTCTTTGACGAGATGGAGGACGCCTTCGACTTCGACGACGGCGGGCCGCTCGGGCGCTTCAACGACCACCAGAAAGGCTTCGCCAACCGGCTGCTCGAGGAGACGCCCCTCCCGACGATCTGGTGCTCGAACAAGCTCGACGGGCTCGACCCGGCCTACCTGCGCCGGTTCGACCTGGTGCTCGAAGTGCCGAAGCCGCCGCGGCAGGCCCGCCGCCGCATCCTCGAGCGGAACCTCGGCGATCTCCCGATCGAGGAGGCGGTCGTGGAGCGCCTGGTGCGCTGCGACGAGATCACCCCGGCCGACTGCGAGCGAGCCGCCCGCAGCGTACGGCTGGCGGGCGGCGACGCGCCCGGCGGAGCGACGGCGATGCTCGAGCGCGTCCTCGAGCTGCGCCTGGCGAGCAGGGGCGAGCGGACGAAGAAGGAGAGCCCGACCTGCGACCCGGCGGCCTACAGCCTGCGCTACGTGAATGCCGACTCCGACCCGGCGGCGCTGCTCGCGGGCCTCGGCGCGCACGGGCAGGGGACGGTGCTGCTCTACGGGCCGCCGGGCGTGGGCAAGAGCCGCTACGTCGAGCACGTGGCCGAGAGGCTCGGGCGTCCGCTGCTCGTGCGCTACGGCTCGGACCTGCTCGACTGCTTTGTCGGGGCGACCGAAAAGAACATCGCCAAGATGTTAGCCGAGGCGCGGGCGCGCGACGCGGTGCTCTTCCTCGACGAGGCCGACTCTTTCCTCGGCGCGCGCGGCGGCGACGCAGCGCTGGGAGGTGTCGCAGACCAACGAGCTGCTGGTGCGCATGGAGCGCTTCGACAAGCTCTTCTTCTGCGCGACCAACCGGCTCGATGCGCTCGATCCGGCCTGCCTGCGCCGCTTCGCGATCAAGGTGGGCTTCCGGCCTCTCGGCCCGACTCAGGCGGCCGAGCTGTTCGCGGCGACGCTCGCCGCCGCCGGCGCGCCTGTGCCCGAGGGCGCGCAGGCCGAGCCCTTCCGGCGCGCCCTGGCGGCGCTCGGCGAGCTGGCGCCGGGCGATTTCGCGGCGGTCTCGTGCCGGGCGCGGATGCTGGGGACGTCCCTCGACGCCGAGGCGCTGCTCTCGGGGCTCGAGGCCGAGGTCCGGGCGAAGGGCGGTGCGCGCCGCGGCATCGGGTTCTGAAGCTGTGTCGAATAATTCTCCGAGCGACACCCGGTCAGCCCGAGCCCCTTCGACGCGCTCAGGAGGCCGAGCTTGCGAGGCGAAGTCGAGGGCCCCAGAGTTCGTTCCGCGCTAGATACCCGAATCCGCCGGCCGGATTCACGGGCGAGTTGTGGGAGGTTCTCGTCCAAATCAGGTTTGGGAGGCGAATCCGCGAGTCCCTCGACTCCGAGGCTCCCGCTGGTCGCCTCTACGCTCCTAACTAACAGCTCCCCCTGTTAGTTCAAGGCCACAGCCGGCCAACGGGCCGGTCTCTCGCTCGGGGTGAGCGGAGACCGGCCGAGAGCAAGGCGATTTCGCGACAGATCTTGAGCGGTCGGGTCGGCGCGGGGAGCGAGCCTAGCGCCGGCCTCCGCCGCGCGCGCGGCGGGGCGCGTAGCGGGCGCGCGTCTTTGCGAGCTCCTCCTCGACCCACGCGCGCAGGTGCGGCGGCCCCAGCACCTCGAGCGTGGCGCCGTAGCCGAACAGGAACGAGCGCAGCAGCCGGGTGTCCCGCACCGACGCGCGCAGCCGGAACCAGCCCTCGTCGTCGGGCTCGATCACTTGATCAGCAGCGAGCGGGTTCTCCTCGAGCCCGGCGAGGACGTCCTCGACGATCCGCAGGTCGAGGGCGATGTGGCCTTCGGTGAGCGGCCAGTCGATTTCCTGTTCGATGTATCGGCGCAGGTCGAAGCCTGGCGGCCACCGCGCGGGCAGGTGGATCACCTCGGCGCTCCGGGCCCGATGGAGCGCATAGAGGAAGGGCTTGTCGCGCCCGTCGTGCGTGGCGACGAGGTAGATGACCGTCTCGCGCACCGCGAGTCCGAGCGGGTGGAGCTGGTGCTCGGATCGTCCGCCGTGGCGGGCGCGGTAGTTGAGCCTCAGTTGGTGTCCGCCGAGCAGCGCTTCGTAGACGGCGTCGCGCACGGCGGTCGAGACCTTGGCCGGCAGCCGCGGTTGGCCGGTGGGGACGGCGACGACGCGCTGGGACCAGCGCGCGAGCTTCCGGCCGTCCTCGCGCGCGAGCACTTTGCGCGCGGCCTCGAAGTGGCCACGCAGGTGCTCGCGGGTGATCCCCGGCAGCAGCGGGCCGAGCCGCTCCTGCACCAGGGTGAGCGAGAGCGCCTCGTCGGCGGTGAGGCTGGGGATTTGGATGCGGGCCTCGCGGTCGAAGAACCAGGTCTGCGGGTGGCGCCCCTTGGCGTGCAGCGGGAAGAGGTCGCGAAGCTCGGCGAGGTCGCGCTCGAGAGTGCGGGTGCTCGGCGTGTAGCCCTCGTCGGCCAGGCGCTCCTTGATCTGCGCGACCGTCGTGCCGGTGCGCGCGTCGGCGAGCAGCTTGAGCACGAGCCACTGCCGGCGGAGGGCGCTGCCGGCGTCTCCCTTTCCTCTGCGTCGCGAGGCCATGGGCGAATCCTAGCGCCGGAGCGGACACGGCCGGCGGCAGCCGCGCGTCCGAACGCGACACGAACTGACGCGTGGCGGGGCGATGGTGGGAACAGGGAGGAGGCGGATGGGCAGCTTCGGACGCAGGATCGAGCTCTGGCGGACCCTGGAGGGCGCGAGTGAGGGGAGGACGCTGCGCGAGCTGGCGCGGCGCTTCGGGGTCTCGAAGAACACGGTGCAGCGCGACCTCGACGCGCTGTCGCGCGCAGGCATCGCGGTGCGCGAGGAGCGGGAGGGCACGGCGCTTCGCTTCCGCATCGAGGGTGAGGAGCGGAGCGAGGTGGCGGCGCTTCGTGCCGCCGAGGCGGTGCTGGAGAGGATGGGGGAGACGAGGCTCGCGGCGGAGGTGCGCGCGGTGCGCGGCCCCCGGTCATCCCGAGCGTAGCCTTTCGCGGGACGCAGGAGGCGAAGTCGAGGGGCCGCGGCGGAATCGACCGGGCCTTCGACTCCGCTGCCGACGCAAGCGTCGGCAGCTACGCTCAGGCCGAACGGAAGGGGCCTTGCCACCAAGTCGAGCCCCGCCCGGAACCGACGAGCCCTTCGACTTCACTCCTCGCGCCAACACGTCGGAAGCTACGCTCAAACCGAATGGAAGGGGGCTCGGCACCATGTCGAGGGGCATGCGGTCGCCTCCGAGTCTTGAAAAATGACGGCCCAATCAGCCCAGTGCGCGGGGCGCCAACGAGGCGCGCCGCGGCGCGCGAGGAGGAGGATCATGGTGATGAGCGAATGCGGGGACTCTCCGGCCATGGCGGAGGCGGTCCGGGCTTGGGCGACTGCCTACCGGCGAGCCGCTGCCGCGGATGGTTACCGCTCGGCGCGCGAGTTCGTCGGCGGGAGGTGGTACTTCGATCGGCCGCCATCGAAGCGCGAGGCACGCGAGATGGTCGAGGCCACCGTCTGGACGGTCGGCTCGCTCGTGCTGTTGCTGGCCACGGACGGGCGGCGTCCGAAGGACTTGCTCGCTCTGCTCGACCGGCAGCGCTACGACGTGCGCGCTCGGGGGCGCGCTACCTGCTCAAGCTCGTGAAGTTCGACCTGAGTTGGTGTTGGATCGTCGTGGACGCGCTCGGTGAGATTGACCTCGAGGACGCGGTCGGCATAGCCGAGCAGGTCTTCGAGGAGACGGTCGAGCACATTGACGTCTCGCGGCTGGACGGCGCCGTGTTCGGCGTGCGCGAGCGACAGCGCCTGGTGCGGCTGGTCTGCGACGACCTGGGGTACGACCGGGCTGATCGCAGGCGCTATCTCGACATCGGCGAGTACTCGCTCTACGTCTCGCTCGAGAAGTTCTTCGGCGAGGCCTGACGGCTCCCGAGTCGCGGGCGCGCGGGTGTGAAGTCCGGCAGGTGAGTCGCCAATCGGACGCTGCCGGCCGAGAACGTCGAAAAGGATGCAAATCGCGCCAGAGGCCCTTGGATGGCCCCAGGAGCCGCGATGGCCCTCGGCCGTATTGGATGGAATCAGCGAGGCCTTCGACTTCGCTTACCGCGTCCCGCGCGAGGCGACGCTCGGGGTGACCGCGGTGGCGGTTGCTGCGCTGACACACAGCTGCTCCGCTTCGGGGCGACCTCTGGTCGCCCCCTACTCATTCCTTCGCCGGAGACATGCTCGCGTGTGACATTCAATCCACCGCTTTCCTCAGGAGGCATCCTGCGCAAAGCTTCAATGCTTGCGGCCACCCTCGTCGTCCTCGGTCTCTCCTCCAGCGCATTGGCATCCTCGATGGCGCCGTATTGGGCCTGCGAGGGCAAGAAGGCCGGCGACTCCTGCAAGGTCGATCTGGCGCCCGAGGGCGTCTGCAAGGTGCAGCAAGACTGTACGGACGACGCGGAGACCACGGTTGACGAGTGCCTGTGGTGCGCCGAAGACCCCTCGAGCGGTTGCAGCGCGGCCGGGACGGGCCTCGCCGGCCTGCCAGTCGTGCTGATGGGTGCGGCGTTCTTCGTCCGCAGGGGACGAGGGCAGCCCCCGCGCTGCGAGCGGTGAAGAGGCTGGCGCGCAGACCTACCGCGGCTCGCTGTCACTTCGCGCTGACGCGCGACACAGTCGCTTCGCTTCGCCTCTCGCCTCGCAGCGATTCGCCCTCTATCTGGGCGAACGCTTCACCGTCTTCTTCGCCGTCTTGGCGACCTTCTTCGCGCCGGTCGCTGCCTTCTTCGCCGCGCCGGTCGCTCTCTTCGCAACCTTCTTCGCGGCCCGCTTGATCGGCGACGGCTGCTTCGGCGGAGCCCAGACGCCGAGCACGGCACCGGTCGGGTCCACGAAGATGCCGGCCGTGCCGTTGGGGCCAAGGTCCATGAAGTCGGCGACTATCTTCGCCCCGAGCTTCCTCGCCTTGGCGATCGCCCGGCGCACGTTGGCGACCTCGACGTAGGTCAGCCACATCGGCGGAGCGTCGGACATCATCGAGAACTGCATGCCGCCGCCCGGGCCCTTGCCCGGGTCGATGAGCGTGTAGACGCCGCTCGGCATCTGGATGTCGAGGAGCTTCCAGTCGAAGAGCTTCTTGTAGAAGGCGCGCGCGGCATCGAGATCGCCGGTGCTGAGCTCGATGTGGACGAAGGGGTTCGACATGCTAGGCCTCGCGGAGTGTTGGTGAAGGACAGAGTCCTAGGTGGCTGGTGTTAAGCGACTCTCTCTGGGGGCGCGGTGGCTGTGGAAAACCACTATGCACCTGAGCGCGGTCCACAGGGGCGCGTTCTCGGGGAGACCGAAGTAGCGCCAAGTACGCTGCTTCTTCGC
>JBMNNX010000233.1:0-10604 GCA_050942745.1 Myxococcales bacterium | reverse complement strand
CAAGTCGTTGCCGCGGGGCGGAGGGCGCCGGCACGAAGGCCGGCGCTCCGTTCTCCGGGGCGCCCTCGTGACGGTTTTCCGAGTCGTTGCCGCGGGGCGGAGGCCGCCGGCACGAAGGCCGGCGCTCCGTTCGCTCCTCGCCGCGGCTCGCTGGACGGCCTCGAGCCGGGTGCCCAAATCCAAAGTAGGCGGGCCTGTGGCTGTTCGGCACTTGGAGCACGGCGGCACTGGCCCCGGGCGGCGACCGAGACGGATGGGAACGATTTCCGCTCCGCAGAAGGGTATGTGCCGGCTTGCACGCTTGGCCTTGGCGGTCGTCGGCGCCATCGCGCTCGTCGCGGGCTGCCAGCCCGGCTCCTCGAAGGTCGAGTCTCAGAAACCGCTGCTGGGGCTCGACGGCGGCGACGAAGGAGACGGCGGCGACCTCGATGGCGACATCGACGACGCTCGCTTGGACGGCGGCGATACACGGCCGGACGGGGCCTTCCCCGCCGACGCGGGAGGCTTCGACACCGGGCCCGACTCCGGAGTCGTGGCCGGGCCGGACGCGGGCCGCCCGCCGATAGGCTTCGCGTTCATCACGTCCTTCATCCTGCTCGCCGAGGACATCGCGCTCCCGAGCACCGCCGTCGGGCGAAAGCCTCTCGCGGGCCCGACGCCCACCATCCCGCTCGAGCGCTCGGGCTTTACGCATCCGTCGGTGCTCTACCTCCCCGAGGGCTGGAACGGATACCCGTACTGGATGGCCGCGAGCCCCTACTACGGCCCCGTCGGCAAGGACGACCAATTCGAAAACCCGCACATCTTTCGCTCGCTCGACGGCATCCATTGGGAGGAACCGGATGGAATCGACAACCCCATCGACCTCGCTCCCGACACGCCGAGCCAGTCCTATTGGTCCGACCCGCACCTCGTCCTCGGACCCGAAGGCGTCCTCTACTGCTTCTATCGAGGCGCCGGGCCCGAATTCGGCGGCCGGAGCCTGACCTTTCGGACTTCGACCGACGGCGTCCACTGGTCGCCCCGACGGCACGCCTACGCGAGCGGTCCTCTGGCGAGCGTCGATTACACCAACAAGCTGCTGAGCCCGGTGGTCATCGCAAGCGGCGACGGGTGGGACGTTTTCGACGTCGTCCGCTCGAGCCCGACCGCGCTCTTCATCCCCGCGCAAAAGAACCAGACCAACTCCTTCGTGATGCGCCGCTCGAGCCCGGACATCGAAAGCGGCTACGGCGAATACGACGAATCCCAAGTCGTGGGTTTCACCAATCGGCCGTGGGGACCGCATCAGGACCCGTGGCACCTCGACGTGCGCCTTTTCGCGGGCCGCTGGTTCATGCTCCTCAGCACGGGGCCGATCGAGCAGTCGAGCGGAGAGGCGCTTTGGCTCGCGGTCTCGGCGGACGGCTCCGACTTCACCGTGATCGAAATGCCTCTATTCATAAGCGGCACCTATCGGTCGGCGCTCGTGCCCATCGATGGCGATGAGCGCGCGGTCCGACTGCGCGTCTATCGCTCGCAGACCAGCGACGGGACTATCGACGTCTTCGAGCTGGTCGTGATCTTCTGAGCCGCATTGCAGCGCGCCTCTTCCGGAGCGATGCCGAAACCCCGGAGTGAGCTCAGCGGGCGTGGCCAAGCTGTCTTGGAAACGCGCCCGCGGAGAAGGCTTCCTCGCCCCTCAATGCTTGGGGCGGGAGCGAATTCCCGTTTGGTTGTAAGAACCCTCTCGCACGGAGCCTTGAAATGAGAACCCGACTCGTCACCAATCTTGGACTCGGTCCCAGTCCGCATCCGCCCCACTACACGCCGGTCGTCTACGAGTGGGGCAACAGGAAAACCGAAGAGAAGACCCCGCTGGTCGAGCGCGCGATCCTCGAGTTGTTCGAGCCGGTCGATGAGGTGGTGGTGCTCGGCACTGAGCAGGTCAAGAACCGCTGGCTCAAAGACGGGTTGCTCGAGAGTCTGCTCGAGCGCTGCGTCGTTGAGCGACCGCGCGATAGCGGGATCACTCGCGGGCCCCGAGATCTGGGCGACAAGGTGGTGTTTCGCGTCGTGGAGATCGAGAGCCTGGAAGGCCAGCGCGCGCTTTTCCAGCAGACGGTCGCCGATTTGGGCGCCTACGAGGACAATCCTCCCGACCGCGTGCTCTTCGACGTTACCCATGGCTTTCGCACCCAGCCGATGCTCGGGATGGCCGCGGTGGGGTTCACGCTCTCGGAATGGAGCCGGCGCGGGCTCGCCAATCCCCCAGCCCTGCAAATCCTCTACGGCGCCTTCGAGGCGCGAAAGGACGAGGTGGCGCCGATCTGGGACGTGACCGAATTCGCCGCGGCGAGCCGCTGGAATTCGGCGCTCGACGCGCTGCTGCGCTACGGCCGAGCCGACGATCTCGAGGCGCTCGCCGTGGCGGAGGCGAAGCGCGCTCGGAAAGAGGCGCTCGAGCGCGGCGAGCGGGGCAGGCAGCTCGCCGCGCACGACTTCGTACGGCGCCTCGGCACCGCCGCGCGCGAGCTCGCCGATGATTTGGCCCTCGGGCGGCTGCTCTACCTCTTCACGGATTCGGCGCCCCGGTTGCGCGAGCTGCTGCAGAGCGAGGAGGCGGCTGCCTGGGTCGAGCGCCTTCCGGTGATCGAGTCGGCGGTGGAGGCCTTGAAGGCGCAGGTCGAGCCGCTCTGCTCGCCCGACGTGACCGGCCCGGCGGGCCTGCGCGCGACGCATGCCTTCGCCGAGCTGTGCGGCCGGCTGCAGCGCTTCGCCGAGCAGGCCGCGGCGCTGCGCGAGGGGGCGGTGACGCGCTTCGCGCTCGCCGCCGGGCTGCCGCGGGTCGAGCCCGGGTGCGCTGGAGCGCACCGCGCGAGGGGGCTGCAGGAGGCGCAGCTCGGCGCGCTCGTCCAGCGGGTTCGCAAGGGTTCGGAGCTCGCCGCGGGGCTCCCCGCGCGAGAAATCGAGTTCGCGAAGGTCTTCGACTCGGTCGGCGGGCGGCGAAACGACATCGAGCACCTCGGCCTGAACAACGGCCCGGCCAAGGCCGATACGCTGCGCCGAAGGCTCGCCGATGACTGCGCCGCGCTCGCCCCCTTCGCAAGCGAGCCGGGTGAGGTGTCGCTGCGTCGAGGCAAGCGCTTCCTCAACCTTTCGAACCATCCGATCTCCGAGTGGTCGCAGGCCCAGCTCGAGGCGGCACGCGCGCTCAACCTGGGAGAGCCCCGTGAGCTCGAGGGCGGCATGCCGCAGGTCGATCCTGCGGCCGATACGGCCGAGGTCTGCGAGCTCGCCGAGGAGATCGCCAATCGCGCGCTCGCGGCCGACGCCGCCGGCGCTTGCGTGGTCGGCGAGTACACGCTGACGTTCGCGCTGGTGAGACAACTACAGCGCGCCGGCGTGCGCTGCTTTGCTTCGACCACCAAGCGGGTCGCCAAGTCCCGCACGCTGCCGGATGGAAGCACCGAGACCGTCCGCTGCTTCGAGTTCCAGGCCTGGCGCGAATACCCGGGGGCGCTGGCGGAGTAGGGCCGAGCTCCGGGCATCAGTCCGGCGTGGCTTGTCTTGCGCCGCCGGCACGATGGCCGGGGATTCGTTCTCCGGGGCGCTCCCTGGCGGTTCTCCAAGTCGTTGCCCCGGGGCGGAGGGCGCCGGCACGATGGCCGGCGATTCGGTCTCCGGGGCGCTACCGTGGCGGCTCTCACGGTCGTTGCCCCGGGGCGGAGGGCGCCGGCACGAAGGCCGGCGCTCCGTTCTTCGGGACGCTCTCGTGGCGGTTCTCACCGGTCGTTGCCCCGGGGCGGAGGGCGTCGGCACGATGGCCGGGGATTCGCTCTGCGCGCCTCCGGCGCGGCAAAGCAAGGAAAGGCGCGCCTCACAACTGGGTATCCGCCGGGTCGGAGCAAAGGAAAGCCGCCGCGAGGTGAGCCGAGGGCGTCTCGCGGCGGTGAACGCGAATCGATGGAGCAGGTGAGCGACGTGTCGCGGGAGCGGAGCGCCGTCGCGGTGGGACTGGCGCTACGCCACGCTGGGCGAGGGCGCGGGCTGCTCGACGGTCTTGTCGGCCTTCTTGCGGCTGGTGCGGGTGGCGCGCAGCAGCAGGTCCTTGTTGAACCGCGCGAGGGTCTCGGCGTCGCCGTCGAAGGCGAGGTGGGCGGTGTCGTTGATGCGCTCGATGAGCTCGAGCATCTCGCCTTTGGTCGCGTAGAGCTTGAGCGTCTCGGCCGGCGCGTCATCGCGGGCCGCCTCCTGCTTGGCGTCGGACTGCACGAGCTCGGCCCTTAGCGACAGCAGCTCGGCCAGCGGCGACTGGTTGGAGAAGTAGGGCTTGAGGGCTTCATCGATCTTGGCGACGTGCGGCTTGATGCGGTCGAGGTAGACGACCGAGAGCGGGGTGGAGTCGCTGATGCGGCCAGCGAAGTCCTCGCGGGTCAGGCCCGACGAGTCGTCCTCGGCGAGCAGCAGCTTGACCGCGCGCTCTAGCCGGCGCTTGTAGCGCTTGACCTTGCGCTTGGACTCGACCTCCGAGCGGGTCAAGGACTCGGCGTAGTCGTGGGCCTGCTTCTGGCTGCCGGCCGCCTTCTCCAACTCGGCGAGCAGCTCGTCGAACCTGGTGTAGTGCCGCTCGGTCAGGCCGCAGCCCGTGAGCTGCTCGCGGAAGGTGAGCGAATCGGTGCGGGACTTGTGCGCCTGCTGCAACAGCGAGGGCAGCGGAGTTGCCCGGCCCTAGCGGATCCAGCGTTCAGTCGGGTCGTTGTGCGTGGTCATTGGGGTGCCTCCTGTGTCGAGTGGTCGGTTCGCTCGGGGGAGAAGCAACGGGCTCCTTCCCCCGAACGAGCGCAGTCGACACCCGGCTACCGAGAAGGGTCACCCACTTTTTTTTTTCGGCGTCTGGAGCTTTCGCCCGGTTTTGGACACAAGGTAGTGGGAGCCGGTCGAGAGCCCACGGAGGGCTCCGCGGCCAAGGCGTAGCGCGTGAGGAGCGAGGAAGGCGTGGCGCCGGCCACGGCGCGCGGAGGAGGGAGGGCTGGCGTCACGCCGGCCCCAGCGCGCTGATCAGGGAAGGCCGGCGTCATGCCGGCCACGGCGAGAGCGCGAGGCGCGGAGGAGGGAGATCCTGCGCCCGCTGGCAACGGACACCCTTGGCGAGCGCCGACAGCAGCCCTGCCGACGGCCGCGGTCACCGTGGCGCCGTGGCCGGCGATCGCTTTGCGCGGGCCACGCCGGCCGGGCCTGTCGTCATTCGGAGAGCTTCTTCGCGAGCTTGGCCCCGCCGGCGCTGCCGCTGATGGTGCCGACGGTGAAGCCAATGACAAAGCCGATGGCCGCCCCGGGAGGCCCGAGGAATGGGCCGACAGCGGCTCCGGCTGCCGCGCCGCTGGTGCCGCCGGCGACTCCGCCGCCGGCCGTGCCGACGGCGACGGGGGCGACGTCGCTCAGAAGCTTGGTTCCGAATCTCAAGATCTTCTTGCAGGCCATGGCTTTCCTCCTTTCGGCGGCCGGCGCCTAGCGCGCGGCGCGCTTGGCCGCCTTCGCCGCGGCCTTCATCACCTTCTTGGCGCCCTTGGCGATGTGCTTCGACGTCACGCCTTTGGCGAAGACCTTCAGGGCCTCTTTCACCGCGATCGCTACCAGCTTCTCCATTGGTCACCTCCGGAGAGGTTCGTGCCCTAAGAGACGCGCTTGGTGCTGGACTTCTGACAGCTCGCCGTACGCCCGGCCCGTCGCCGCCGCGCTCGAAACCGGCCCGCCGCAGCTGGCCAGCGGTTCGGTCATGGAGGCGCCTGGAGGATGTCGCCTTCGCGGAGGGCAGCAGGGGCGGAAGGCCGTTCGGAGTGCGCGTCTGCGGCACTTGGCCCGGGTAGCGTTCGGATAGGCGTTTTCGAGCTCGAGGCGGGGCGCGCTCGCGCCCAACGAAGGTTCTCGCGCCGACAAAAGGCGCTTCCTAACGAAGGCCGTTCTTCGCTAGCCTCGGGGCACACATGGACTTTTCGCTCTACTTGGACGAATCGGGGGGCTTCCAGGGACCGGGTCCGCTGGGCCTGAGGCTGGTGGCCGGCGTGCTCATGCGAGGCAGGCCAGAAGCGCACCGCGAGCCACTCGACGCGCTGCTGGCCGAGCGGCTCGGGTGGTGGCCCGGAGCGCGGCATGCCTCTGACTTGCGCGCCCACAAGATTGCGTTGCTGCTCGGAACAATCGACGCCTCGAAGGTGCCTTTCCACCTCGCCAAGGCGCGAAGGGAGCTGAGGGCGCTCGGCTCCCATGGCCGCAAGGTCGAGACGCTGCGCGCGCAGAACCGAGAGCTCTTTTCCGAGGTGTGTGGCGAGTCGGAAAGGCTGATGTGCGCCGGCTCGGCCGCGGTGGGCGAGGCGTGCAGGCTTTTCGAGGGCGGTCTGGTGCTCGCCGTGGAGCAGGACCTCGGCCCCGATCAGAGCCGCTATCCGCCGATGCTCGAGGCGGCGATCGAGGCGGCGATTATCGAGTTGATCCTGCGCGGCGCGCAGGGGTCCTGCCTGCACGTGCTCGCCGAGGAGCGCAGCGATGCACGCGGGCCCGACGTCGCCGGGATAGAAGCCGCTGCCCAGGAAATCTGGCGAAGGCTCGAGCGCGAGGGCGCTCCTCCTCAAATTGCGCCGGGGCCGTACTTTCATGCGAAGGACGCTCACCCGGGTCTCGTTCTCGCCGACTTCGCCTCCTACCGCTTGGGCCCGCGGCGCTTCGCCACGGTCGAGCTGTCCGAGGCGGAGCGCCGTCGCTGGGTCCTGGCGAGGTTGTCGCAGAAGGTGCGGAGCCGGTTTGGCGCTTCGTGCCTGGCGGCCACCGATGCCTTGGCGGCGCGCTCGTTGCTGCGCGAGGCGCTCGCGGGGGCGGGGCGTGGTGAGCTCGAACGCAGTCGGAAGAATCCGCCCGAGGGCGCCGTGCGCGCTCCGTACGAGAGCGCGCTCGCAACTCTCGACGCAGCGCGGGGGTCGAGGTCATGAGCGATACGCAGTCCAAGGAAGAGCGGTTGTTTCTGGCGCTGCGGTCTCTTCGCGGTGAAGAGACGGGCCTCAGCCGCCGGCAGGCGCAGGCGATCATTGGGGAGGTCGTGCCTTCGGTGGTCAAGTCAGGCTATTCCCGGTGGAAGTCGGACGCTTCGGACTTGATCGACGAAGCCGTCGCGAACGCGATCGAAAAGGCCTGTTTCGAGCCGTTCCGTGGGAACACACCCGCCGCGGCAGTGAGCTTCGTCCGCGCGTGCGCGTTCAACTACGTCGCCAGCGCCCGCCGTCAGGCAAAGCGCATGAGCCAGGTCCCGCTCGAAGAGGCGCCGGAGCCTGTGCAGGACGCGCCGGGGCTCGAGGCGCTCGACGACGAGTGGTTGCTCGGGCGCATCGATTCGCTCTACAAGCGCATCCTCATCAAGGCTGCCAGGAAGCGCGAGCGCGCCAGGGTCTTTCTCGACTACCGGCTCGGACGGAGCGCGCCGTTGCCCGCCAGGCCCCAGACCGACGAAGAGCGCCGCGCGCGCGATGTGACGTACACGGCTCGATATAAGGGCCGGGCCTACGTCGCCGAGATCCTCGAGCAGATGGCTCCCGAGCTCGATGAGCTCGACAGGCTCATCGGCGCCAAGCTTGTGTCAGAAGCCGGCGATGACGGCCGTCCTCAAAGCAAAGGCGAGGAGATGCCATGAGTGCGCTTTTCGAACACCTGGGCCGCTGGGTGGACCGCGAGAAGCTCGATGCCCTGCTCGCTGGCAAGGCTACCGACGCCTTCCGTGCTTTCGTGCTGGCCGGCAAGCTGCTGCGCTGTCCGGCTGCCTCGCCGGCGCGGCGCGCTGCGGTCCGCAACGCGCTCGCCCCAGTCTTCGTGGCTGACGAATCCGGGCGGCTCGAGGAAGGCTGCGCGACGCTGGCCGACGAGGCAAAGGATCTTCTCGAGCAGCTTCGCAATAAGCCGGAAATCGAGCCGGGCGAGGCCTTTTCGTTGCTCTTGCTGCGAGACGACCTCGAGTCGGCCCGCCACGCGTTCGCCGCGCTCTCGCTGCGCAACCCGGAACTGGACGAGGTGCGGGTGGACGCAGCGCACGACGAGCTCGCCATCGCCGCACGCGGCCTCGATTCGGCGGCCGCGCCAATGCTCGACGCGCTGCGGGCCGCCGTCGCTGGCGTTGATGTCCCCGAGGAGCTCGCGGATCTGGTGATGGTTGGCGAGAACCCCTGGTGGCTCGACCTCGTCGATCCGGTCTTGCGCGCGGCGGCGCGGCGCCCCACCGCTCGGGCGCGCAGCCTTGCCGCCGCCAGCGGTGCCCCCGGAAAGCCGCACACCCGCTGGGAGTTCGACGGTGCGCCTGGTGGCCTGTCAGTCGAGCTTTACGACGATGCCTCGGGTGGGCTGCGCGCGTCGCTCGTCGGCAAACCGCCGGGAGAGCAGCCGATTCGCCTGTTCTGGGAGGAGGCGGGCGAGGATCGCGAGGAGAATTTCGTTGAGGTCGTGGGGGAAGTCTTCGAATGCGCGCCCGCGCGCTCGGTGCTCTCGAGCGGGCTGGTCGCGTTGCGGCATGGGAATTCGATATGGCCGAAGATCGGCTGAAGGTACTGATCGAGCTGGCGCGCCAGGGAAACCGCAAGCAGGCGCTCGATCTGCTTCCGAAGTGGGTTGAACCGAGCGAGCGCAGGACAGCACACCAAGCTCTGCAGGCCGAGCCGACGCTGCGTCGTGCGGTTTTCGTCCCGCTGGTGGACCAGAACTGCGCCGCGAAGAGTCTTGCCTGTGCGGTGCGGGTCGGGCCCGGAGAGTGGAGCCCGAGGTGGCGCGAGGAGTCGCGCGCCGCTGCGCTTGCGGCGATCGAGAAGGCCCGCGAGTTGACCGGAGCGCGCGCGCCCGCCGAGTGCCTTGTCGCCAAACTCGAGCTCGCCGACGCGCTCGGCCATGAGATTGATGAGGTTTCCGGGCGTTCGCTCTACCTGGGGACGCTGCTAGCTGCAGCGGCCTACTTTGGCGACAAGCGGCCCCTGCGAAACGTGTTGGCGACCGGGGCTTTCGACGAGCAGATCCACTTCCTGCATGAGAAGCTCGAGCTATTCGAAACGGTGCATGGCGAGCTCGGCTGCGACGCCATGCTTGTCGCCGCCGCCGTGGCGCCCAATGAGAGCCAGCTCGCGGGTTGCGTGTACTGCGGTGACGCCGAAGTCGCGCTCGAGCGGGTCTTCGGCTTCGTTCCCTGGAGCGCCGATGCCGAGCGCACGGCAATCTTCGTCTCGTGTGGCGAAAGCAGGCCTCCGCGGCGGTTCGAGGGGTGTCACGTGCAGCCCATCGAGCTGCCAAGCCGAATCGGAGCGGGAGACGCAGCGGAGGCTGCAAGAAAGATCCGCACGATGCTCCAGCCCGGTGAGCGTTACGAGCTGGCGATTGACGGACCCGTGGCGCTGGCGGCCGCACTCGCCGACGCAGTCGCGAATCATCCTGCGTGGGTTCGCTTCATCGATGCCATCAGCGGCAGGCCGGCCTGGGACAACCGCTCCAAACGCGCCTACTCGCTGCCGCCGGTCAAAGAGCAATCCGTGGCGCGCGTCGTTGTCTCTACGGGCGGAGAAGTGTTGGCCGATGGTTGGAGCCCGCACGCGGTTCCCCGCCACATCGAGATCGAGGCGCTCCCGGTCATCGTCGAGGAGTTCCTTGCAGAGTACGCGGGTGCCGCAGAGCTCCACCTGGCAGTCAGAGGCCCGCAGATGCTGGCATTCGCGATCGTCTCGGTGCTCGCCAACACGAGGCGCGTGAGCTTCTACAGCTGGAGTGATGGAGCACTAGATCTGTGGCTCGAGCTGTAGCAGCGAGCGCACGGCGTGTCGGTCGAAGATCTTGAGCCGCAGCGTCGAGCATGTCGCGCGCTGTGTGCTCCTAGCAGCACGCGAGCGCGTCGCCGCCGCAGAGCAGCACCGCCGGAATCTGACAGCGTCCTGGCCCTAAGGCGAGCGCGGGCGCCGCTTGACGTCACGCGGCCGTTTTCCCGGCCTCGGCTGAGTAAAGCGGCGGCCAGCCCTTCTGCGGTAGCATCCGCTTCCCGCTATGGGCTCGGACGTGAACGAGCGAGGCTGCTCTCGTGGCGGGTGAGGGTGAACCGGTCGGCCGTCGCAGGCTCCAACCCCACTCCTCGGGTTCGAGCGCATGCCTTCCAAATAGGCCTCGGCCCCTATCCCTTCCCCCGCCCACTGCGATACCGTCCTCCCCCAGCCGGGCTGTCTTCCTCACCCCCGACAGCCACCCGAAGGGAGGACACCGATGGAAACCCGACTCGAGCTCGCCTCGCGCATCGAGGAGGTCGCGGTCTTTCGCAGCGGCGCGCTGGTCACCCGCGTCGCCGAGCTGCAGCCGCAGTCCTGGCCCGAGGAGCTGGAGCTCGGCGGCCTGCCGCTCGCGCTCGACGACGGCAGCGTGCGCGTGCGCCTCGAGCCTGGAGATCTGGCCGACTCCGATCGCCTGCCGCTGCCGAGCGACGTCCGGGTCGAATGGGTCGTGCCGCCGCTCGGCGAGCCGGTCGAGCCGCCCTCGGAGGCCGAGCTGCGCGCCGCGGCCGAGCGCATCCAGCGGCTCGAGCAGCGCCTCTCGGCGCTCGAGGAGGAGAGCTCGAGCTTCGG
>JBMNNX010000232.1:0-10725 GCA_050942745.1 Myxococcales bacterium | reverse complement strand
CCCTCGCGGCGCGCGCGCGAGCCGGCGAGATCGATGATCGAGATCGCCTTGTCCGGCAGGAACCGGTCGGAGACGTACTTCGAGGCGAACGAGGCCGCGGCCTCGAGCGCCTGCGGCTCGTAGCGCACCCCGTGGTGCTCCTCGTAGCGGGCGATGATGCCCGAGAGGATCTCGACGGTCTGGGCGACGGTCGGCTCGTTGATGTGGACCACGGTGAAGCGGCGCTCGAGCGCGGGGTCCTGCTCGATGAACTTGCGGTACTCGTCGTGCGTCGTCGCGCCGATGCAGGGGAAGTCGCCGCGGGCGAGCGCGCTCTTGAGCTCGTTGGCCGCGTCCTGCGGGCCTTCGCCCGTCGAGCCGGCGCCGATGAGCGTGTGGATCTCGTCGATGAAGACCACGATGCGGCCGTTGGCCTTCCGCACCTCGTCCTTGACCTGGTTGAGCTTCTCGCTGAACGAGCCGCGCAGCTGCGTGCCGGCGACCAGCGAGGCCATGTCGAGCTCGACGATGACGCGCTCGCCGACCCCGCGTGCGGCGAGCTCGACGAGCTTGCTGGCAACGCCCTCGACGACGGCGGTCTTGCCCACGCCCGGCTCGCCGAGCAGGCAGGGGTTGTTGGTGCGCCGCTTGCCGAGGATGTCGATGACTTCGTCGATCTCGCGCTCGCGCCCGATGACCGGGTCGATGCGCCCGAGCGCCGCGAGCTCGGTGAGGTTGCGCCCGAGCGAGCAGAGCGTCGGGTACTCCTTCTCGGAGAGCGCGAAGCTCGAGGTCGAGGCGGCCTTGGGGCGCGGCGCGGGCTCCGGGCTCGCGACCGGCTCGGGGAGGATTGACTCGATGCGCGACTCGATGCGGGGTTCGGGCCGCGTTTCGGCCCGGCGCGCCGGCTCGGGCTCCGGCTCCAGGCGGGGCTCGACGAGCGGCTCAGGCAGCGGCACGGTGGGCGCGATGGTGGGCGCGGGGGCCGACACCGGCCGCGCGTGCGGCCAGGAGCGCAGCGAAGTGGGCGAGGGCGGGGGCATCGTCGCGCGGTCGACGTTGGTCAGGCGCCGCGGCATATGGCCACCGAGGTAGTAGGAGAGGACGGTGTTGCGCAGCGACGAGACGTCCACCCCGCAGGCGATGAGGAGCTTCAGCGCCAGGCAGTCGCGGGTGCGGGTCGTGGCTATCAGCATGTGGCCGCAGTCGGTCTCGCGCGAGCCGCAGCCCTGGGCGATCTCGCGGGAGCGGTCGAGCACCTCGCGGGTCAGGTGCTCAGGCTCCTTCGGCGCGCGGGTGAGCGCCTCGAGCAGCGTGTCCTCGTTGATGCCGCGCTCGCTGAGCAGGATCTGGGCGCGGTTGGGCACCGTGAAGGCGGCCAGCAGCAGGTGTACGGTCGTCAGTTTCTGGCCGACGCTCGAGGCAATGTCCTCGGCCTCGGCAATGACTCGGACAAGCTCGGTCGAATCGACTGCCATTTCGTTTTCGCTCGGGCCCCCAGGTCGCGCTTGCTGCCCGCTCGACTCGTCTGGAAGAGAGGCCTTTTTACCCGCCCAAACGAAGGTCCGCAACCGGACGTTGTGAGCCCGCGGGCAGGCGTGCGGCCCGCGTCTACCCGTCGCGGACGATAGGCCGCGCCGCGGGCTTCGGGCGGCGAAGCCGCGGGCTCGAGTTCCTGAAAATCAGAGCTTGGAGAGCGCGCGGACCGGGGCGGTAGAGACAAGGCCAACCACGCGGGCGCGGTCTGGAGACTCCGGAGGGCCGTCCGGGGGGATCCCTGGTCGGCGCCCGGTCATCTTGAGCTTGCTACCGGCCCTGTAGCGGGCCGCGACCTTGGAGCAAATACCGGTCAGCCCGAGCGTAGGCCGAGCTTGCGAGGCCGAAGTCGAGGGCCTCGCGAAATCGCCTCCCAAGCTCGATCTTGACGACGGCCTCAGGCGGCCTGCCTGAAAATTCGGCCACTTGGGGAGTCCGGTTCTTCGCTCGGAGCGAGCTTCGAAGCGCCGTCCAAGCCCTCTGACGGCCGTATCAGGACGTCCCACGCGGACTCGCGGTGTCGCGGGATGCGCCTTCGTCCTCGGCGGCGGGCCTCGCGCCCGCGTCCGGGGGCCCGCAGTACAGAGCGCTCGTCCGCCGCGCTTCCGCTATTCGCGCGCGAAGAACTTCTTCCGGAGCGGCGCTTCCGCGTTGCCCTCGGTGCCGAAGGCCCAGTCGCCGAGGATCTTGTCCTTCACCTTCTTGGAGACGAGCTCGGTGCGCGAATAGACCTCGACCCGGTCGGCGGGCTTGGTGAGCATCTCGAAGACGTCGTACTCGCCCAGATAGCGGCATCGCACCTTCTGGCCGTACGGGTTCTCGTGCTCGAAGCCCTCGGCATACTCGCGCGCGTCGCGCTCGGCCTTCTCGATGGCCCCCTGGAGCGAGCTCGCCTGCACGAGGACGATCCGCTCCTCGAACATGGTCGCCTCGGGGTCGTAGTCCTCGTCGGCGCCCTTGGGGCGACCGGCGGCCTCGATGCGATAGATGGTCTTCACTCCGTACCAAGAAGCGGGCATTGGGGATCTCCAGGGGTGAGGGTAGGGCTTGTGCGCAACCGCCAAGTGTTTCGCGCAGCACCTTTACCACGCCCGGAGGGTCGCCGGGACGAGGCGGCGGCCTTCGCCGATCGGGTGCGACGTGCGCCCGGTCAGCAAGCCGCCGCGCCCGGTTCTTGTCGGGCGCACGTCGATGACGCGCTGGGCAGGCCACAGCCGCAGCCTCTCGAGCGCGTCGCGTGCCTTTCCCGCACGTCGAGGGCGGGCGCGATCGCCGCAGCCGGTTTCAGTCGGGCGGCGTAGACCGCGGTGGAGCCTGAGCTCGACTGCGCCCTCGCGCAGGAGCGCGACTGGCCCGAGCAGGATCCGGGAATCCTGCCGCCGGCAGAGTCGGGAGACGGACGACCCGGGGCGGGACCGGGAGCGCGAGGGCGCGGCCGGCCGGCGGAAGAGCGCCGAGTGAGGCCCGGAAAATCAAACGCCGGTTCAGCCTTGCGGCCGAACCGGCGTTCGAGTTGCGGGGGAAGGATTTGAACCTTCGACCTTCGGGTTATGAGCCCGACGAGCTACCGGGCTGCTCCACCCCGCGTCAAAAGCGGAAGTCTGTCGAACGAGGTCCCCGGGGCTTCCGGGGACCTCGCGCTGCGTGTTGCGGGGGAAGGATTTGAACCTTCGACCTTCGGGTTATGAGCCCGACGAGCTACCAGGCTGCTCCACCCCGCGCTAAGGACGGGCGGCTTTATAGTGCCCCCATCCCTTACTGTCAAACAAAAAGGCGGTGCCCCCTCTTCCTTCGCCCTTTCAGGAAAATTCGGAATAAGGCCGGGCGGTTGCGAGGCTGCCGGAGGGGCGAGGGGGCACGATTGAGCAAGATGGGCCGCAAGAAGGACGAGCAGACCGTTGAGCTCGAGGCCCGAGCCAGAGCCGCCGCCTACTCCTGCGGCGCGACGAACCGCTCGGCCTCCGGCGAGCGCACCCAGGAGATGGTGACCTGCTCGTTCAGCTCGTGCGCGGTGACCTTGAAAGCCGCCCACTGGCGCGTGTTCGAGTCGATGGTCCGCACGACGTAGAGATGCCCGACGGCAACCGGGATGTCGTCGTGCTTGCCATGTTCGCCCACGGGATAGAGGGCCGGATCGACCTGCTCGGGCACGTCGGCGAACGACTTCTCGCCCAGGTCGACGATGAAAGAGTCGTCGTCGGTGACGAGGTTGACGCTGAACAGGTCTCGGGCCGGATCCTGGTCGTTGCCGAAGAGCAGGTCCCAGTCGTTGAGCACCTTGTCCGAGTCCTCGGCGGTCGCGTGCTCGAAGCTGAAGGTCGCCTGCTCGTAGCCTTAGACGTTGCGGGCCTTGAGCGTGACGCTGCCGGAGGTCGGAGCTGGCGGCTTCGGTTCTTCGCCGCAGGAGGCGAGGAGCGCGGCAACGAGAAGGGCGGGAAGAGCGGCAATCTGTGGATGAAGTGTCATGGATTCTCCAGGCGTTTGTCCGGCCGGGGCGCTTGTTACCAAACGGATGATCCCCGTTTCAACCCGGCCGGTGCCCGGAGACGAGCGCGGCCTGCCCGAGGCGAGGCCGCGCTCGCACCTCGGTCAGATGCACGCGACGTGGTAGGTGATCGTCAGCGTGCTGCCCGGCTCCGGCGCGGCGAGCGGCACGAAGTCGATGGCGTTCGCGTTGGAGTCGTAGCTCCACCGCTGGTCTCCATACGGGCCCGTCGCGTCGTAGGGCTGGCCGTCGAGCTCGACGACGATGGGCTGCGAGGTGTCCGGCGTGCTCGAGAGGAAGAACCGGGTGCGGAAGCCGAAGGTCCCCTTGCCCACCTTCTCGAGCGTCAGCGACCTGTCGGGCGTGCAGATGTCGTCGTAGACGCCCGCGGTCCGCGTGACGAGGCTCTTCACCCGCGTTGACTGACCCGCGGTTGACTCGTCGTAGCTGCAGCTGCCCGTCTCCTGCGGGAAGGTCGGGATGATGCCGTTGAACGTGAACATGTTCCGGCGCGTATGGCCTTTGATGTTGAGGAAGAAGTTCTCGTAGAAGGCGAGCGGCGTCGTGTCCTGGTCCGCCGCGTCCGACACCACGATGATGGCCAGGTTCGCCTCCTCGCGCAGGAAGCCGGCGTTGTGCGTGTCGATGAGCGGGCTGCTCAGCCCGAGGTAGGCGGGCCGGATCAGCTTCTCGTAGGCGTCTCCCGAGGTGCCCACGCTGACGTTCTGCTGAAAGACGAGCTCCTTGTTCGGAGTCGTGGGCGTGATCACGCGGGGGTTGCCGCCGGCCAGCGGCACGAAGCGCCCGTTCTCGTCGCTCGCGCTGCTGCTCACCGAGGTCGTGGTCACGGCGATGTGGTAATCGACCTGCTGGCTGACGGCGAAGCGGATGAACGCGGCGAAGTTGCGCCCGAGATCGGCCTGCTCGTTGTCCATCGAGCAGCTATCGTCGATGACGAAGAGGACGTCGGCCTTCGGCTGCGCGTCCTGGGCGAAGACGTCGGTCTGGATGGCGACGGTCTCGCCGCGCCCGGTGAGCGTGACCACGAACGGCGCGGGGATCTGCGAGGTCTGGATGGCGACGGTGGCGAAGTCTTCGCCGACGTCCACCGGCCGGTAGGTCATCCTGAACTCGGCCTCCTCGCTCGGCGCCAGCGTCGCCGGCAGGGCCGGGCGCTGCGTGAGCCGGAATTCGGTGGAGAGGCCCTGCTGCGTCTCGATGCTGGTCAGCGTGATGTTGCTTGGGCACACGTTGTAGATGGTGAAGACCCGCTCCCGGGCACTGCATTCGACCTCCACCGGGCCGAAGTCGAGGTCCTTGGGCGCGATGAGCAGGCAGCCCTTCTGCGAGGTGCCGCTGAGGGCGACGTGGCCCATCGGCGCCGTGGGGCTCGAGACGTAGAACTCGACCCCGCCGGTGTACTGGCCCTCCGCGCGCGGTGAGAAGCGCACCGGGACCTCGAGGACCTCTCCACCCTGGATGACCGCCTCGGTGATCTCACCCTCGGGCAGCGAGAACGCGTCCGGAGTCCCGCGAGTGAACCCGAGCGTGGCGACGATGCACACGTCGAGCGGATCGGCCGCCTTGTTGCGCACGAAGAACGGGATGGTCGAGTACTGGCCCTGCTCGACGACGCCGAAGTGAATCTGCGAAGGGACGACCTCGTAGTCGCACGGCGGCAGCACCTCGGCGCTCGCGACGACCTCGACCTCGACGACCGGCTCGTTCGGGATCGTTCGAGTAGATGCGCACCACCGCGCTCTTGCGGCCGGGCGAGGTCGGCAAGAAGAAGACCTTCAGAGTGACGTTCGTGCCCGCCGCGATGCCCTGCGGCAGATAGCCGATGAAGCTGTTGCCGAGGCTGAACTCGTCCGGCCAGTCGGTGATGAGCTCGGCGCGCTTCTCCACCCACTCGCCATCCTGCCTCACGACGAGCCGCAGGTTGTCCTCGGTGGTGCCCGAGATGTCGGTGCCGACGTTGGCGATGGTGATCGCCCTGGACTTGGTGGTGTCCACCGCGACGCGGCCGAGATCGAGGCGCGTCGGCAGCACCTCGATGTCCGGGCCGCCGCCGGTGCCAACGAGCTCGACCTTGGCCTCCGGCGTCTTCGCGTCGTCGGTCAGCAGGTTGAGCGCGCCGACCTGAAGGCCGAGCAGCCTCGGCTCGAACGACAGCGGGATCTCGACGATGCCGCCGCCGGCCGCGGCGACGAGGCTCGTCTCCTGCGTCTCGAGGGCGAACGGCTCGCCCTTGCCCGGCGGCTGCAGCAGCTCGAAGCCGGTCAAGGTGATGTCGGTGTTGCCGAGGTTGGTGCAGACGACGGGCAGGACCGACTTGGAGCCCGGATTGACGAAGCCGAAGTCGAGCCGCCAGACCCAGCGCTCCGTGCCCGAGCTCGGATCGGTCGCCAGGACCTTCGGCTCGCACGCGAGGACCGAATCGACGCCGCGGCCGCTCAGCGTGAGGATGTTCGGCTTGCACATCGCCGGCGCCGGGATCTGCAGGAAGGCGCTGTGCTCCCCGAGGTGCGCGGGGCGGAACTCGATGGGCACCGTGATCTCGCCGTGTTCGGGCACGGTGATCTCGCCGGCCTCGAAGCCGGCGAAGACGAACGACTCGGGGGCGAGCTCGCTGGTGATGCCCGCGATCGTCACCGTCCAGGGAAGGTCGGACGAGTTGGTGATGCGCACCTGCCGGGTGAAGGTGGTGCCGAGCGCGACGTTTCCGAAGTCGAGCACCTCCTGCGGCTCGATGACGCAGCCGCCGTTGACGGCCCGGCCCTTCAGGTTGATGACGAGCTGCTCGATGTTGGCGTCGAGGATCCGCAGGGTAAGCGTGCTCGCGCGGTCGCCCGGCGTGCCCGAGGGCTCGAAGTAGAAGACCAGCTCCACCCGGTCGCCCACTTCGAGCGTCATCGGCTCGAACTGATAGCGGAAGCTTGGGTCGAAGTCCTCGCTCTCGACAACGGCGTCTACGCGGAAGCTGCCGCGGCCGTCGTTGCGAAGAATGACCTTGCGCTCGGCGCGGGAGCCGATGAGGACCGGACCAAAGTCGAGCGTCGTCGCGTCTACCAGCTTCGCAGTGCCGTCGCCGGACAGCTCTTCGAAGACGGCGATGCCTTTGGCGCGGTCAACCTTGACCTCAGGGTCGCAGGCGATGAGGAGCGGAAGGAGGAGGGCGGCAAACGGCGCGCAGCGTCGGTTCGGGCGCATGGAACACCTCGCAGGCTCGCGGGAACGGCCGGGGATGAGGGACCGTGCGCTTGGTGTCTTGGCGGCCGGAAACCTTACAGGTCGGCGCGCGAGCGGAACGCCGGTCGCGGACCGCCGGTGGAACTGCCCGACCGCGAACCCGCCGGGTCGCAGAACCGCCCCGTCGCGGAGCGCCGGCCTTCGTGCCGGCGCCCCAGGCCTCCGGAACACGACGAAAGCCTGTGCGAAATCGAAGCGCCGCAGCGAGTGCCCGCGGCCGAGCCACCTCCACGCCCGGCTCGACAACCGCATCGACCGCATGGCTACATGCCGGTCCAGGTGGCTCGATGGCGGCGATGGCCGCAACGCTCCTTATTGCCAGCCTTCTCTCAACAGTGTCGGTCCAGGGCGAGGCAACCTGCCCCGCGGCCAGCGCCGTCGAGGCGCGCCTGCGCGAGCTTCTCCCCGATTCCGCCGGGCCGGCCCACGTCGCGCGCATCGAGACGATCGAGGGCGGCGTGCGCATCGCGCTCTTCAACGAAGACGGCCGGCCCGTTGCCTCGCGCGACCTCGAGACCTCCGCGCCCTGTGAGCAGCGCGCCGAGGCGTGCGCGGTGGTGCTCGCGGTTTGGGAGGCCGAGCTTCGCGCGGGGACTGCGCTCGCCTTGCCTGCGGCGTCGCCTCGCGCGCCGGTCGCCTCGCGGGTCGAAGCAGCGACCGCCGAGCCGCCGCGACGCGCGCTCCGCGTCGGACTCGACCTTGGCCTCGGCGGCTCACTCGCCGCGCTGCAACCCGCCGTCAGCGGCGCCATCGCCGCTTCGTTCTCCCGAGCCGATTCGCCGTGGGGTGCGCGGCTCTCAGTCGTTGCCTCGTCGCCCCGCTCCTTCGCGCTGGGCTCCGGCACCGTCCGCTGGCTTCGCCCGAGCCTGACCCTGGGGCCGACCTGGACGGCGCGCGGCGGGCTCGACCTCGAGCTTTCGGCCCAAGCCGTCGCCACGCTCCTCTCGGTCGCCGGCTCCGGGTTCGCCGAAGACACGGGCGCCTGGGACCTCGAGGCAGGGCTCGCGACCGAGGCGCGCCTCATCTGGAGCGGCGGCCCGGTCGAATGGTGGCTCGGGCTCTGGGCCGCCGCCTGGCCTAGCCGGCAGACGGTGCGCGTCAGCGGCGCCGAGCTGACCGCAGACCTTCCCTGGTTCGAGGCCGCGCTGCGGGCAGGCGTCGGGTGGGTGGCCCGATGAAAGGTTCGGCGGCCCGCGGGCACTCAGACTGCGAAATGCAGCAAGCGCTCTCCCCGGCAGCGGTCGAAAGGCCGCGATCGACCGAGGCGACCGAGGAGGTCTCCCGCGAGCACGCCGGCCTCGTGTCGCGCTGGGCCCGCGCGCTCGGAGGCCCGGGAATCGACGCCGAGGAGGTCGTCCAAGAAGTCTTCGTCGTCGTCCACGCGCGGCTCCCGGGGTTTCGCGGCGACTCGAAGCTGACCACCTGGCTCTACGGCATCACCGCGAACGTCGTGCGCCGCAAGCGCCAGCGCGAGCGGTGGTGCCGCTGGCTCGGAGGGAGCGCGAACGAGGTCGCCGGTCACCTCGCCGCCGAAGCGGAGGGCGGGGCCGATTCACTCGAGCGCCAGGAGGCTCGGGCCAAGGTCTACGCGGTGCTCGACCAGATGCCGGAGAAGTACCGCAACGCCCTGATCCTTTTCGAAATAGAGGAACGCTCCGCCGCCGAGATCGCCGAGCTGACCGGAGCCCGCGAAGGCACGGTCTGGGTCTGGCTGCACCGCGCGCGCGCCGACTTCCTCAAAAGGCTCGAGAAGCTCGAGAACGAAGGGGGCCTGTGATGTCCAACGAGCCCATCGGACGCTTGAAAGATAGAAAGCCGGGCGGCTCGAGCCTGGAGGACAGGGCGGGCGAGCTGCTGCGATCCGCCGGGCGCGCGCCCGCGCTGCCTCCGCAGCAGCTCGAGCGGCTCTGGGGACGGCTGGCGCCGGCGCTGCCCGCGGCCGGCGGTGGCCTGGCGGCGCGGGCGGCCTGGAAGCTGATGCTCGCCGAGGCGGTGGTCGTCGGCGGCGCGGTCGCCGTGGGGATCGCTCAGCGCGACAGGCCGGCGGACGCGGTCGCGGCGCCCGAGACAGTCCGAGCTGCCGGCATCGACTCCGGCAGCCAAGGCGCGGCCCGGGCTGCGAGCGGGAGCCAAGACGGGCTCGAGCGTCCTCGCGCCTCGGCGGAAGGCACCGTTCACCATGAAGCACAGAAGCCAGTCGGCGAGTCTCCCGGCCCCGAGGAGCAAGCGGATCGCCTCGACGCTCGGGGCGACCGCGCTCCGCCGCCTCGCGCCGACGTCGCAGAACCGGCTCCCGCGCGTGCGGCGAGCACGCCGTCCAAGGTCGCCCTGGCCCAAGCCGATCGCCGCGATGCGGCCGCGCGGCCGGCCACAGCCGGAGTCGCCGACGCGGCCGATTCCACTGCGTCGGTGGCCGCGCAGGCCGAGCCGCCTCGTCCCGTCGCGGCCGTCGAGCCGGCCGCCGCGGACGGCCTCGCCGCCGCGAGCGCTCTCGTTCGCCGGGCCGTCGAGAAGCTGCGCGTCGAGCGCGACGCGGGGGCCGCGCTCGGCATCCTCGACGACTACGACGCGCGGTTCCCGAACGGCGTGCTCGCAAACGAGGCTCGCTTCGCGCGAATCGACGCGCTGCTCGCGCTCGGCAAGCGCGCCGAGGCGCTCGAGGTCCTGGAGAAGGCCCAGCTCGGCGAGCTGCCGCGCCACGGCGAGCTGAGGGTCCTGCGCGGCGAGCTGCTCGCCGAGGCGGGTCGCTGCCGCGAGGCGGTCGAGGTCTTCACCCGCGAGCTCGACTCCGGCCTGACCGGGCCGCTCGAGGAGCGGTCGCTGCACGGCCGCGCGATCTGTCGAGGAATCCTTGGCGACCGGGCGGGCAGCCGGGCAGACTCCTTACTCTATCTCGAGCGCCATCCCCAGGGGCGCTTCGCGGGCGAGGTCCGGAAGGCCCTGGGCGAGTAGGAGCTCGCCGGGACGCTGCAACGGACGGTCGTCGATGAGGTCGCGGCACAGAGCACTGTCGATCGCCGCCGCGCTGGCGGCCTCGACGCTCTGCGCCTGCCCGAGCGTCCACACCATCGGCAGCGAGCCCGCCGACGCCTGCGTTCCGTGCGAGGGCTGCGACTTAGGCTGCCTTCCTCCGCCGTGCGACGGCGGCGATTGCGGCTGCGTCCCCGAGACCGACGCCGAGCTGTGCGCGGAGCTGTCGCTCGAGTGCGGCCCCGCCTTCGCCGAGGACCGGTGCGGCGAGCGGCGCGCGATTCACTGCGGCGGCTGCGAGGCGCTGCTCTCCTGCGGCGGAGCAGGGAAGCCGAACCGCTGCGGCTGCCTCCCTGAGAGCGACTGGGCGCTGTGCCTGCAGCTCGAGGTTCAATGCGGCGAGGTCCAGGCCATCGACTCGTGCGGCCACGGGCGCACGCTCGACTGCGGCGGCTGTCCCTGGCCTCAGACCTGCGGCGGCGCGGGCCAGCCGGGGATCTGCG
>JBMNNX010000242.1:0-10143 GCA_050942745.1 Myxococcales bacterium | reverse complement strand
CGAGCTGTGCGGCAACGGCGTCAAGGACCCGGGCGAGCAGTGCGACGACGGCAACCAGGTCCCCGGCGACGGCTGCGAGAACAACTGCACGAAGACCCCGGTGTGCGGCGACGAGGTGGTCGATCCGAACGAGGAGTGCGACGACGGCAACGCGGTGCCCGGCGACGGCTGCGAGCCGAACTGCAAGCGCACCCCGGCCGAGACCGAGATCGTCACCTGCGCCGAGCTGCCAGCGACCACCAACGGGCGGATCTGCGAGTTGACCGAGGGCTCCGGCAAGACGCTGCTCAAGGGCGACATCCTGACCCCGGGCCGCGTCTATCGCGGCGGCCAGGTGCTCATCGACGAGCAGGGCAAGATCGCCTGCGTCGACTGCGACTGCAGCGGCCAGGCCTCGGGCGCCACCGTCGTCAGCTGCCCGGAGGCGGTCGTCTCCCCAGGCCTTATCAACGCCCACGACCACATCACCTATGCCAACAACAAGCCGTACGTGGCGCCGCCCGAGAAGGCCAACGAGCGCTTCGAGCACCGCCACGACTGGCGCAAGGGCCTGCGCGGCCACACCAAGATCAGCGTCAGCAGCGGCGCCCCCGGCGCGGTCATCTCCCACCTCGAGCTGCGCTTCGTGATGGGCGGGGCGACCTCGATCGTCGGCTCGGGCTCGGCGCGCGGCCTGCTGCGCAACCTCGACAAGGCCAACGCCCAGGAGGGCCTCAACAAGCCGGAGGTCGACTACGAGACCTTCCCGCTCGGCGACGGCGGCGACGGCATCCTCCTCTCCGACGGCTGCGGCTACCCCAAGTTCGTCACCAGCGACTCGGACTCCTACGTCCCGCACGTCGCCGAGGGCATCGACACCGAGGCGCATAACGAGTTCCTGTGCGTCGAGGGCCTCAACGGCGGCACCGACCTCGTCAAGAACAACGCCGCGTTCATCCACGGCGTCGCGGCCCTGCCGCCGGACACCGCCTGGTTGGCGCTCGACGGCACGCACCTTATCTGGTCGCCGCGCACCAACGTGAGCCTCTACGGCGACACCGCGCCGGTGACGCTGTATGCGCGCTCGGGCGCGATCATCGCGCTGGGCACCGACTGGACGCGCTCGGGCTCGAGCAACATGCTGCGCGAGCTGCGCTGCGTCGCCGACCTGAACGAGGTCTACTTCGACAGCTTCTTCAGCGACGAAGACATCTGGAAGATGGCGACCATCAACGCGGCCATGGCCGCTCGCATGGACGACGTCATCGGCGTGCTGGCCACCGGCCGCTTCGCCGACATCGCGGTCTTCCGCAAGAACAACCACCAGGACTTCCGCGCGGTCATCGAGGCGCTGCCCGAGGACGTCGCGCTCGTGCTGCGCGGGGGCAAGGCGCTCTACGGCGAGGATCATCTCGTCGGCGATCTCGCCAACGTCGGCGGCTGCACGGCCATCGAGGTGTGCGGCGAGGCGAAGAAGGCCTGCACCGCCGAGACCAACAACAGCCTGCAGGCGCTCCGGGACGCGGGCGACCAGTACATCCCGCTCTTCACCTGCGGCGGCGCCCCGGCTGATGAGCCGACCTGCCAGCCGTCCCGCGCCACCTCGGTCAAGGGCTCGACCATCTACGACGGCCTGCCCAAGGAAGGCGACCAGGACGGCGACGGAATCCCCGACGACGAGGACAACTGCCCGACCGTCTTCAACCCGATCCGCCCGATGGACTACGGCTTCCAACCCGACTTCGACCGCGACGGCGTCGGTGACGCCTGCGACCCGTGCCCGCTGTCGGCCGAGGGCGGCAACTGCCCGGCCTTTACCCCCGGCGACTACGACATGGACGGCGTCAGCGACGGCATCGACAACTGCTTCTCGGTGCCCAACCCGATGCAGGAGAACCAGGACAGCGACGAGTTCGGCGATGCCTGTGACAAGTGCCCGCAGGTGGCCGGCGTGTGCCCGGCGTCCGTCTACGACGTGAAGAAGGGCCTCGTCTCCATCGGCGAGACCGTCAAGATCACCAACCTGCTCGTCACCGGCGTGGGCGCTGACGGCTACTTCGTGCAGGTCGTTGACGGCGACGACGGCTTCCAGGGCGCGGACTACTCGGGCGCCTTCGTCTACGCCGGCTCTTCGGCCGCCAAGCCTGCGGTCGGAGACCGCGTGGACCTCGACCCGGTCAAGGTCGGCGAGTACTACGGCCAGAAGCAACTCACCAACGCGACCTTCACCGTGAAGAGCTCGGGCAACACAGCCCCCGCGCCGGTGGTCGTTGCCCCGGCCGAGGTGGTGACCGAGGGCGCCCGGGCCGCGGCGCTCGAGGGCGTGGTCGTGCAGGTGAACAACGTGATCGTCACCAGCCAGAACCCGGACGCTCCGCAGGGCGACTATGGCGAGTTCGCGGTCACCGACGGCCTGCGCGTCGACGACTACCTCTACGCGGTCGATCCGCGCCCGTTCGTCGGCGACGAGTTCATCTCGCTCTCCGGCGTGCTCACCTACCGCAACAGCAACTCGAAGCTCGAGCCGCGCTCGGCCGACGACCTGGTCGAGGCGCCGCCGGTCGCGCGCATCGCGGGCATCGAGCCGGCGTTCGGCTATCTGCGCGCCGGCGCCGAAGGCGTGCAGACCTTCCCGCAGCCGATGATGCTCAAGCTCGCGCGGCCGATGGCCACCGAGACGGTGGTCGCCATCACCTCCGATTCGACCGACGTCGTAGTCGTCGGCGGCGGCGTCACCGTGCCGGCCAACGAGACCGCGGTGCCCATCATCTTCGACGCGGTCAACGTCAACGCCGCGGTCAACCTGAGCGCCGAGCTCAACGGCACCAGCGCCACGGCCCAGGTTCGGGTTCTCGGCGCCGCCGATCAGCCGACCAGCCTGACGATTGGGCCGACCTCGGCGATCGTGAGGCCGGCTGACACCGAGACCTTCACGCTTTCGCTGGACCTTCCGGCCCCGGTCGGCGGCCTCACCGTCGCCCTCGCGGTCGATCCGGTGGACGCGGGCACTCTGCCGGCGGAGGTGATCATCGCCGAGAACGCGATGGAGGCGACCTTCGACTTCACGGCGGGCGCGACCGAGCAGACGGCGACGATCACCGCGACCCTCGACGCGTTGAGCGCGCAGGCTGAGGTGGTGATTGAGAGCGGGCCGGCCGGCACGCTCATCTTCAGCGAGTACATCGAGGGCTCGAGCAACAACAAGGCGATCGAGATCTTCAACGCCACCGGCGCCCCGTTCGACCTGGGCGGTTGCACGGTGAAGCTGTACACCAACGGCAACAGCACCGCGGGCTCGACCTTCAACTTCTCGCAGCAGACGCTGGCCGCCAACGCGGTCTTCTCCATCTGCAACAGCGCGGCGAGCTTCAGCTGCGACACGACGCACGGCGTGGTCAACTTCAACGGCGACGACGCGCTCGAACTCGCCTGTGGTGGAGAGGTGCTCGACGTTATCGGGCAGATCGGGTTCGACCCAGGGACCGAGTGGGCCTCGTCGGACGGCTCGGTCTCGACCCTGAACAAGACCCTGCGGCGCAAGTGCGAGATCGCCCACGGCGACACCAACGGCGCGGATGCGTTCGACCCGTCGGTCGAGTGGGACGTCTTCCCCATCGACACCTTCGACGGGATCGGCTCGCACACCTACGAATGCCCGTAGCCGCTGGCGGGATGGCGTGCCATCCCTGAGCATCGGCCCCGGCGCCCTCCGCGGTGCCGGGGCCTTTTCCTGTCCAAAGCCGTGAGCATGCTTCCACTCGCCCGGTTACCTCTGGCGACGGCGCGAAGAGTGCGCGCCATCTTCACCGACATCGACGGCACCCTCACCACCGGCGGCAAGCTCCTTCCCTCGACCTATCGCGCGCTCTGGGACTGGAAGCAGGCCGGCGGCCTCACCGTGCTCGTCACCGGGCGAGCCGCGGGCTGGGCGGAGGGCTTCTTTCGCCTGTGGCCGGTAGACGCGGCGATCGCCGAGAACGGCGGCATCGCCTTCGTGCAGGGCGCGCGCGGCATCGAGCGGATCTACGCGTTTCCGCAAGAGGAGCTCGAGCGCGAGCGCAGGCGAATGCGGAGGGCAGCGCACGCGGTCGAGAAGCAAGTCCCCGGAGCGGCGCTCTCCTCGGACAGCCGCTACACCGAAGTAGACCTGGCCATCGACTACAACGAGGAGCGCCGCCTCGGGCCCAAGGCCGCGGGCGAGATAGAGCGCATCCTGCGGTCGCGAGGCTTTTCGGCGGTGCGCAGCTCGGTGCACGTCAACTTCTGGCCCGGCGACTTCGACAAGCTGAGCACGGCGCGGCTTGTCGCCCGGCGTCTGCGCCTGCGGGCCGAAGAGCTCGCCTACGTCGGCGACTCCTTCAACGACCAGCCGATGTTCCGGGGCCTGCCGCTCACCATCGGCGTGGCCGACGTGCGCGACGTGCTCGACCAGCTCGAGCACCGTCCTCGCTACCTGACCCGAGCCAGAGCCGGGAAGGGCTTTGAGGAAGTGGTGCGAGCCCTCCTCCGAGCCCGCACTCCCAACTCAAAACTCCCAACTGACAACTAAACCATCACTTCCTCGGACAACCGCGGCCGTCCGTTCCAGCGCATCAGCGAGACGCGCGGCTCGCCGCGCTTGCCGTAGCGCACCAGCGCGTAGTGGCGCTCGGTGCTCTGGCCCAGGTTCTCGAGCGACAGGTTCACCATCGGCATCCAGGTGCCGAGGTTGACGTAGATGCGCTCGCCGCGCCCGTAGGTGCGCAGCATCGCCGTGTGCGTGTGCCCCATGATAAGCGCGCGCAGGCTCGGGTCGCTCTTGAAGAGGCGCTGGGCGGTGTCCTCGTGCTTGGCGAACAGGTCGAGCTCGTTCATCAAGAACTTGCCAAGCTTGGTGAACGGCCGGCGCCGGCGCCACAGCGGGCTGACCCGCGCGCGAAGGAAGTAGTAGGCCGAGTTGGCCAGGGTGCGCAGGGTGAAGCGGGTATCGACCAGCAGCCCGCCGGCCATCACCGGCCAGAACGGCTTGACCCGGTCGAGATAGGGCCGCTCCTCCTTGAACTTGTTGAGCACCTGCAGAACGAACAGGCTTCCCCAGGGCAGGTTGAGGATGGGCTCGGGCAGCTTCTTGTCGAGGACGAGCTGGCGGAAGTCGAAGGCGTTGAGCGCCTCGAACTGCTGGCCGTGGTGGATCTCGACGCCGCCCTCGAGCCGGTAGTGGTCGCGATCGACCACGAAGCGCACCCGCTCGTCCTGGTCCCGCGCGAGCAAGGTGCGCGTGAACAGCCGGCGCACCTCGGGGAAGACGAGCTCCATGTCGTGGTTGCCGGGCAGGTAGGTGACGCGCCGGTTGCCGCGGTGCAGGAACGCGCGCAGCGCCTCGACGACTTTCGGATGCCCCCGCAGGCACAGCTCGAGCTTGAGCGCGGCGATGCTCTCGGTGATCGCCTCGGGAAAAAGGCCGTTGACCGGCACCTTGAGCAGGTCGAACACGTCGCCGTTGAGCACCAGCTCGAGGTCCTCGTCGCCAAACCGCTGGCTCATCCGCGCGAGCAGCGCGGCCAGGTTGTCGTCGTCCCGGAAGTCGTCGAAGAAGTTGGGCCGCCCCTTAGCGTGCCCGGCGCCGATGTGGAGGTCGCTCAGGACGAGGAAGTTGCGCATCTGCATGGCTTCGACTCTACCTCTCGGCGCCGCCGCGAACGAATCGGTGCGCTCATGGCCCGCGGTCGGCGCGGCGCACTCGGTTCGGCCGCGGGCGAGCTGTCCACCACGACGGCTTCGACGAGGCGCTGCGACGCGGCGATGCGGCCTGGAACGACGCGGCGAGGGGTAACGGCGAAGCCGGGCGCGCAACGCGGAGGGAGGGCCGCCGTCTTCGGCAGCCTGGAGCGACGCGGCGCAGGCGCGGACGGCGAAGCCGGAGCGAGTCCACGGAAGCCAGAGCCGCATCCTCCATCGATCAGCCGGGCACTCGCCCCCTCGTGCTCCGGCCAGCCGGACCCCTCGCCGTGCCCAGACCCGCCCCCGCACCCGAAGGCGCGATGATTGAGTCTCGCTGCTGCAAGGTGTTGTAATAGGTCGCCTTTGCGACGAAACGAGGCGTCCGCACTCCGCCAGATGGCGGACCACCAGCGGACGGAGGCCCATCCGATGAGCGAGCTGATCACCAGCCATATCCGCGACGTGCCCGACTTCCCGAAGAAGGGCATCGTCTTCAAGGACATCACGCCGCTGCTGGCCAACCCCGTGGCCTTCCAGCACGTGGTCGACGCCTTCTCTGAGCGCTACCGCAACCGCGGCATCAAGAAGGTGGTCGCCATCGAATCGCGCGGCTTCATCTTCGGCGCTCCGCTCGCCATCGCCCTGGGCGCGGGCCTGGTCATCGTGCGCAAGCCGGGCAAGCTGCCCTGGCAGTGCGTGCGCGAGGAGTACGAGCTCGAGTACGGCAGCGACTGCCTCGAGATGCACCGCGACGGCATCGCCACGGGCGACAAGGCTCTGGTCATCGACGACCTGCTGGCCACCGGCGGAACCGCCCAGGCGGTCGCCCGGCTCATCGCGAAGCAGGGTGGGGAGGTCGCCGAGTTCGCTTTCGTCGTCGAGCTGGCCTTCCTCGCCGGCGCAGCGCGCCTCGGCAAGGACAAGGTCTTCTCGCTGGTGCAGTACTAACCGCCTGCCGTCCGGGCGCGCCGCATCGGCGGCGCGCCGACGTGAGGAGCTCGCTTGAGTTTCATTGGCTGCTGGCTCTGCGGCGGTCGCGGTGAGCGTCAGATCGTCATGCGGCCCGGCGGTGTGCCGGATGGCAGGCGCGTCTGTCGCGTGTGCCTGCGCCGACTGCTCGCCTGGCTCCACTCGCTCTCGGAGCCCGACCTCGCCGCCTCCATCGCCGCCCTCTGGGCGAGCGGGCAGCCGGCGGCTCAGCCCGAGGGCGAGGAGTGGCGCGCTGCAGTCCAGGAGGTGTTTACCCGGCGCGTCCGCGAGGGGCTCGGGGCGGCGGACGACGTGGGCCGGGTGCAGGTGTCCATCGCCTACCTCGAGATGAAGTTGCCGGGTGAGGCGCTCGGGGCGCTCGCCCGCGTCGCCCCGGAGGCGCTCGACGCGGATCTGCTCCCCGAACGGCTGCTGACGAGCCTGCTGTCGAGGCTGTTCGACGAGCAGGCGCTCGCCGAAGGCGCGCGCGAGCGCATCCAGGCGGCGCTCTACCCGGCGGCGTGATCACCTCTTCGACCATGGCGCCGGGCGCGACCGCTCGGGATGCCGCCCGCACGCAGGGACGCACTTCGGACCGAACAGCGGGGGAAGCGGGCATGTCCACATGAACAGGCCACCGCTCGACAAGGAGCTCGTCTTCTGCCTGCAGGCCGTGCAGATGGGCCTGTCGGACTCGCGCACGCTCGTGGACATCGGCCTCGCCTGGAGCCGCGGCGAGGCCGCGAGCCTGCGCGCCGAGATCATCGAGCGCTGCGCCATATCGCCCGACAACCTCCGGCTCCTCGACCAGACCGTCGAGCTCGTCCTCAGCGCGCACCGAGGCGATGAGCGCGCCTCGCTCGAGTCGATCGGCGGCGGGCGGGTCCTCGAGAGCCTCGGCGGCGCGCTGGAGATGGCGCCCGAGCAGCCGGAGGCCGCGCGCGGCGAGGGCGCGGCGCCTCCTGCGCAGCCGGCCGACGAGGTGACCCCGGAGCTCGCCGGGCGCTACGAGATACGCGGTGAGCTCGGGCGCGGCGGTATCGGGCGGGTGCTCATCGCCTTCGACGGGCACGTCGGGCGCGAGATAGCCATCAAGGAGCTGCTCACCGGCGACGGCCGGGGCACCTCGGTCTCCAGCGATCGCACGCTCGCGGCGAGCAGCCGCTTCCTGCGCGAGGCGCGCCTCACCGGCCAGCTCGAGCACCCGTCGATAGTCCCGGTGTACGAGGTCGGCCGGCGCACCGACGGGACGCTTTACTACGCGATGCGGCTCGTGCGCGGGCGCACGATGGCCGAGGCGATCTCCCAGGCCAAAGGCGTCGAGGCGCGGCTCGGGCTGCTGCCTCACTTTGGCAGCCTCTGCTCGGCCATCGCCTACGCCCACAGCCGCGGGGTGCTCCACCGCGACATCAAGCCGCAGAACGTGATGATCGGCGAGTTCGGCGAGACCGTCGTGCTCGACTGGGGCCTCGCCAAGCTCAAGGGGGCCTCGACCAGAGAGGACCGGCGCTTCCTCAAGCAGATGGAGGCGCTCAAGCAGGCCGCGGCCGGCAAGACGGTGATGGGCGAGGCGCTCGGCACGCCCGAGTACATGCCGCCCGAGCAAGCCTGGGGCGAGCTCGACGACGTAGACGAGCACAGCGACGTCTACTCGCTGGGCGCGGTGCTTTGCGAGATCCTCACCGGCGAGCCGCCGTTCACCGGCGACATGGCCTTCGAGGTCATCGGCAAGGTCCAGGCCTACGGCGAGGGGCGCGAGAAGCTCGTGCCGCTGCGCCAGCGCGAGCCGTCCGCGCCCGCCGAGCTCGTCGCCATCGCCGAGAAGGCGCTCGCCCCGCACCCCGACGATCGCTACCCGACCGCCAAGGCCCTGCACGACGACGTGGCCGCGTACATGGCCGGCCGGCGCGTCGGGGCCTACGAGTACAGCGCCTGGGAGCTGGTGCGCCGGCTCGTCGAGCGGCACCGGGCCGCCGCGGGGATGGCGCTCGCGCTGCTCGTGATGCTCGTCGCCGGCTCGGGCCTGCTCGCCAACGCCTGGCGCATGGCAGCCAACGAGCGGGCCGCGGCCCAGGCCAACGAGCGGCTCGCCCACGCGCACCTCGCCGATGGCTACCAGGAGAAGGCCGAGCGGCTGGCCGCCGAGCACGACCTGCTCGGCGCGAAGGTCTTCGCCGCCGCCGCGCTCGTCGAAAGCCCCTTCAATCCGATGGGGCCCTACTACGACCCGGAGGTCGCGCAGGCCAAGCTCGAAAAAGGCCAGGCGCAGATCGCCTCGCTCCAGTCCACGCTCTGGGCCGCCTCCCAGGGGTTGGTGCGCCATCGCGCGCGGCTCGATCACGCGAGCTCCGCGATCGCCGCCGCGCTCTCGCCCGACGGCGAGCTGCTCGCGAGCGGCGACCGGAACGGGCGGGTGACGCTGTGGCAGGTCGAGGACGGCAGGGAGCTGCGCTCCTTCGACGTCGGCGCGGCGGTCATGGCGCTCGCCTTCTCGGGCGAAGGCGCCCTGCTCGCGGTGGCCGGCGCCGACAAGTCGGTGCGGCTGTGCGACGCGGCGACCGGCACCCAGGTGCGCGCGCTCGCTCTCTCCGAGCCGACGCGGCGGGTCGCCTTCTCGCCCGACGGCGCGCTGCTCGCGGTCGCGAGCTTCGGTTCGCCGAAGGTGGCGCTGTGGGATCCGGCCAGCGGCAAGCCGGGGCAGGTGGTGGAGCTGGGCGCCGAGGGCCGCGTCACCGACCTCGCCTTCACCGCAGACTCGAGCCTGCTCGTCGCCTCCGGGCCGGAGACCGTGTGGCTGTGGGACGTGCGCGGGCGCAAGCTCCTGCGGACCCTCGAAGGCCACGGCGACCAGCTCCGTGGCATCGAGCTGTCGCCCGACGGCCGCTTCCTCGCCACCATGGGAGCCGACAACGCGCTGCGGCTGTGGGGCCTGCCCGAGGGCGACTTGCTCGGCACCGTCTCGATAGGCTTCGCCTCGCCTCGCTTCGCCGTCCACTTCGGCGGCGAGGGCGCGCTGCGGGCGGCGCTGGCGCGCGAGCAGGAAGGCGTCGGCCTCATCGATCTCAAGAGCGGGCACAAGCTCGGCGAGGTCCGCGGGCACCGCGGCGTCGTGCGCGACCTGCTGATGACGCCCGACGGCAAGACGCTGGTGACCGTCGGGAGCGACAGCCGGACCAACCTCTGGTCCCTGTCCGGCGCGAGCGAGTATCACGCTTACTCTCACGCGAGCGACGTGCGCCAGGTACACGTCGCGGGCGACGGGCGCATGCTCGTGAGCGTGGGCGGCGACCTCGTCGCTTGGGACCTGCGGGCGCGCGCGCGCGTCGAGCTCCCTGAGATCGGCAGCTCGAGCGGACGTCCCTTCGTCTCGCTCTCGCTCTCGCCCGACGGCCGGCGGCTGTCGGTGGCCGATCGCGCGGAGCTGAGCCTGTTCGACCTGCGCGATCGCAAGCTGCTCTGGTCGTCGTCAGCGGGCGGGTGGCGCGCGGTCCTCTC
>JBMNNX010000229.1:0-10870 GCA_050942745.1 Myxococcales bacterium | reverse complement strand
CTCGTTGTTTCGGTCGACTATCCCAAGCAAGCGATCCCATTTGACGGCAAGTCGCCGGCGCAGATCGAGGTCAGCGTCACGCAGGGCGGGGTGGCGGTCAACTCAGGCAGGGTCATGTTCAGCTCGAGCCTGAACGGCTCGTCGTTCGCCGAGCCGATTGTCGAGACGACGGAGATGCCGCCGCCCGACGCGCGCAAGTACGAGACCGAGCTGATGGTCGGGCAGGCCTCGGCGGTTCTCTATTCGATAAGCGCGGGCACCGCCGACGTCGTCGTCAACTACATCAATGACGAGACCGGGCTGACGGCGAACAAGAAGGTCTCGATTACCTTCGGCTCCGGCAGCACCACCGTCAACGTGACCGCCATCGAGTTCGTCAGCGCCGAGCCGTCGGTGCTGCAGATCGAGGGCTCGGGCGGTACCGAGACCTCGGTCGTCACCTTCCAGGTGCTCGACGAATCGAAGGCGCCGCTCAAGGGCGTGGAGATCGACTTCGAGCTCGGCTCCGAGCTCGGCGGGGCGTCGCTCAAGCCGCTCTCGGCACTGTCGGGCGACAACGGCTTGGTCATCACCAACCTGACCTCGGGCAAGGCGTACGGCACCGTGAAGGTGCGCGCCTCGACGAAGGACCGTTCGGTGAGCGGCCTCTCGGGCGACATCTCGGTCACCGGGAGCCCGGCGAACTATCGGGAGTTCACCTTCAGCTGCGAGCAGCTCTCGCTCGGCGGCATGAACCACGACAACCTGACCGTCCAGTGCGCCGCGCTGGTGGCCGACCGCAGCAGCCAGAAGCTCGGCAACGTGCAGGTGACTTTCGAGACCGAGGCCGGGCACATCGACGGCGTCGCGACGACGGGCAACGACCCGGACGACCAGGAAACCTACGGCGTCGCCGTCGTCACCCACCGGAGCGGCAACCCGAGGCCTGTCGACGTCGATCCCAACCCCGCCTATCTGCCGCACTGGATCGGCGACTCGGGGACCGAGCCCAGCCAGCCCTGTCCCACCAACCCGCAGAAGATTTGCAACCCGCGCGACGGCCTGGTGACCATCATCGCGGTGACCGCGGGCGAGGAGCAGTGGAACGACACGAACCCGAAGAATGGGAAATGGGACGAAGGCGAGGACTTTGTCGATCTGCCGGAGCCCTACGTCGACGCGAACGACAACGGCCGCTACGACGAAGGCGAGCGCTTCATCGACGCAAACAACAACGGCTACTGGGACAAAGAGAACGGCAGGTGGGATTCGAGCACGCTCATCTGGCGCGCGACCAAGCTGGTGTGGACCGGCAATATCGACGAGACGAAGTCGGGCATCTACGACGACAACACGAACCAGAAGATCAGCCTGCTCCAGGTCCCGCACTGCACTCGCGCTCCCAAGGTTAAGCTGCTGATCGTCGACGATCGCCTCAACGCCGTTACGGTCCAGGTCGGTGACGCCGTGACCTGCAACTGCGTCGGCGAGGGGTGCACGGTCGAACCGTCGGACTTCACGTTCTCCAGCCAAACGGCGGGCATGAAGTTCTTCGGTCCCTTCTCGGTCGCCGACAGCCACTCGTGCAACCCGGACTGCAGGACCGAGGAGCCTCCTTGCGGCCCGATGTTCACCGAGATGGCGTGCAGCGGAGAGTTCAGCCTCTCTGCTGAAGGCGAGGCGAGGGCGGCCTTCAACGCGCGGATCGACGTCGACGTCGACTAGGTCGCGAGAAGGCGCCGGAAACAATCAATGGCCATCTCGGGGCTTTCCGGGATAGCCATTGGCGTCTGTGGCCCCAAGCGACTTTCAGCGGAGAGACTCCGTTGGCCCGGTTTGTCTGCTGGACCTGGACGAACAGCCGCTGCTTCGGGCGATTCTCAGTCTGAGAAAGGCCGTTCAGCCGGCGCTCGGGACGATTTTCAGGGCAAGAAAGACGCTCGCCCCGCTCGGGGTTCGGCACCTCATCGCGCGCCAGGTAGCCCATACCGACCGAGTCCCCGATTCGGTTTCCGCCGCCGATGCAGGAATTGTTCGGACTGAGATTTTCTACCGAAAAGTGAAAACACAGCGCACTTGGCACGGTGACCGCGACGCCGATCGTCGGAAAAGTAGACGCGTCCCGCCTCGGCCTCGTGCCAGGCACGCGTTGCGTGGGCACGTCACCGGCCGAGCGGCGAAGACCGAGCCGCCGGCGCGAGCCACGTTGGCCTCAGTCCCTGCCTTCGGCCTACTCCGACGCCTCGAAGCCGGCGACCTGAGCCGCGTCCGGAAAGAAGTCGAATGACAGCAGCGCCGCGGGATCGATCGTGATCTCGCCGAGCTTGGCCGAGAAGTGCAGGTGGGGCCCGGTGACGCGCCCGGTCTTCCCCATGAGGCCGATGAGCTGGCCCTTCTTCACCCGCTGCCCCTTCTTCACCGCGAACTTCGAGAGGTGGAAGTAGCCCGTGAAGAGCCCGGCGCCGTGAGAGACGAGCACGGTATTGCCAGCGGAAAAGCCGTTGTGAACCATCCGGACGAGGCCGTCGTTGGCGGCGTAAATCGGCGTTCCGGTCGTGCCGTCGATGTCGAGGCCCATGTGCCGGCTCTGCAGCTTGCCGTTGAAGACCCGCCGCACGCCGAAGACCGAGTTGATTTTCGCGTCCGGGGCAACCGGGTTCATGAAGTTCGAGGCGAAGTGCGGCGCGCCGAAACCGACCCGATAGGCCGCCAGGAACGCCCTGCGATCGGCGCGCATGCGCGCCTTCTGCTTCTTCGACGGGCTCGTGAACCTCTTGGCGACCCTCAAGGTGCTCTCGGCGAACTCGCGCTCGTCGACGGCGAGCTCGAGCTCGCCCGACCGCTCGGTCGACAGCGCGGTCGCCCGAATCTTGAGCGGAAGCTGGCCCGGGGCCTGACTGACGGGTACCGCGCCGTAACCGCGCAGGTGGCCCTTCTCGATCTCGAAGAGCCGAAAGGAGTGGCCAGCAAAGCTGAAGCTCGCCGAGGAAAGGCCCTGGCCGCGCAGGTCTACTTGGAACAGCTCGCCTGGCGCGACGTGCGCCGGGCGGACCGTCACCGCGAGCCCGTGCTCGAAGCGGGCCTCGAGCAGGCGTGGGCCTTGGCCGGCCCGAGCAGCCTGGGCTTGCTTGGTCCCTGCCGGCGGATCAGCGAACGCCGGCGCGGCGAGGGAAAGCAAGGCTCCGAGCGCAATCAGAGCACAGCAAGGTCGCCGGCCGGATTTTGAGCGGTTTCTAGAGAGGTTCTTCAGCATGCTCTCGACGCAACCGAAACGGCGACCGATTTGCTCCCGATTGGCTCGAGCGGGCTGGCCCGCCTTGTCGTCAAGGCGGGCCACTGCTTCGCCCCGGACCGCTCGGCTAGGGGGCAGGCACGGTGCGCATGCTCAGGTTGACTTCGACGTCGGCGAGCAGGTTCTCGCCCCAGACCGTTTGCAGGACGCCCGAGCACCGGTGCGCTTCGGAGAGGGCAACGAGCACCGTCACCTCGGTGGCGTTCGGGATCCCCAGGGCAGGCAGGCCCACCACTGAGGAGCCGGCCGGCTGCGTGCCGGTAGTCGTCGAGGCCGATGCCCAGCGCGAGTAGCCGGACTTCTGGGCGCCGGAGACCGGCGGAACCGTCTCGGCGTCCTCGACGCAGTACGGAGCGTCGCTGCCAAGCTCGCCGGCGCCGTCGCCAATCGTGCCGGAGCCATCGAGGTCATAGTTGAAGTAGAGCGGCACGCTGAAGCCGCCGCTCCCGCCGCGGCCGATGTTGCGCTCGAACACGATCTCGAGCGCCTCGCCCGGGTTGAAAACCCCGGGGACGCCGCTATCCACGAACTGAACCGTCACGTTTCCGAGCGGCCTCGGGTCGTTGAGCGAGCCGCCGAAGAACGGCGCCACCACGTGCAGCGGCGCGGCCCCCGGGTTGTCGCGGCTCGCGACCTGCAGCGCGAGGAAGTACTTGAGCCCCTCCTGGAAGCCCTCGATGGCGCCGCCCGGGACGATCTTGAGTTGGTTGCCCACGCTGAGCACCTCGGCGTTCACCGCCACCGGCTCGTACTTCGAGGCGTCCTGCACGTCGACGAAGACCTGGGCGAGCGCGCCGGGGGAGACGTGCTGGTTGAAGACGACGTAGAGCGGGCCGGCGCGCGGGACGAGGTTGCCGCTGCCGAGGCTCGGGCAGTCGACGAGGTTGTTGACGTTCGTCGCCTCGATCGACAGGGCCGCGGGCGAATCCGGAGGATCGAGGACGATGGTGCGGGTCCACGGATCGGTGAGCAGCTCCTCGGCCGTGAAGCTCAGCGCCGTGCCCGCGTAGCGCATCGTCTCGCCCTCGATCACCGGCGGGATGTAGAGCGAGTAGCGCGCAATCACGCCCAGGCTCGCCAGGCGCGCGGCCTCCTCGAGGCGGGGAACGCCGCCGAAGGTGAGCACACCGTTGGCGCCGGTCGACTCGGCGGTGATGCTGCCAACGCCGACCGCAGCGGAGTAGGAGAGGTCGAGGAATCCGGGCGTGAAGTCGAGCAGCCCGGCGGGCTTGGCGACCAGCGCCCCGTCCCAGCCGACGACGTGGAAGCCCAGTTCGCCCTTGATCGGGATCATGGCGATGGGACCGACGAAGACCTCCCCGTCGTTGAGCGGGAAGTTGCCGGTCGAGCCGGGGATGATCGCGCTGGCCCACGCGGGCGCGTATCCATCGAGCGTAAAGACGACGCCGACCTTCGAGCCCGCGGTCACCTTGTCGATCGAGAACAGGCCCGCGGCGTCGGTCGTGGCGGTCGCCGCTTCAGTGCCCGACAGCAAGACCGCGACGCCCGCAAGCGCCTTGCCCTGGGCATCGACCACGCGCCCGCTCACCTTGCCCTTGGGCGTCGAGGGCGCCACCGCAGTCACCGAGTCGGGAGTGCGGGGATCGCCGTCGGCGATGCCGTCGCCGTTGGAGTCGACGGGAGTCGAACCACAGGCGCACACCACTACGACCGCCAAGGTGCCAATCAGACGTTTCATCTTCGGTTCTCCCCAATGATGGACAGCTTACAAGAAAGCCATCCGGACACGAACCGTGTCAAGGCTGCCAGCCGCTCGGCGCCACGGATATCCGGTCGAAGCGCTTCGGCCGGCCGCGGCGCAGCCTGAGCTCTCGGCGTTGATTCCTGCGGCCGCGCGTCGAAAACCGTGACGTGCGGGCGCGCCGACTCCATAGTTCGCCGCGAGAAGTCTGCCTCGCGGTCGCGGCGAGCTCCCGGACCCTCCGGCATGCTTGTCGAGCCGCGAGGCCGCAACCGAAAGGGACAGAATGGCCAACCTGATCCTCGTGCGAAGCGAACACCCTGAGGGTGCCTATGCCGTGCGCGTGTTGCGCGAGCGCGCGCGGCTGTTTCTCGCAAGGCTCGGCCTCGACGGGGTCGAGCTGTCGGTCGTCGTCACCACCGACGCGGAGATTCGCAAGCTCAACCGCAAGTGGCGCAAGAAGAACCGGCCGACCGACGTGCTCTCCTTCCCGGCGGGCGACATCCCGATGCTGCCCGGTCAGAAGCGCTGGCTCGGCGATGTGGTCATCTCGCTCGACACCGCCCGCGCGTGCGCGGACGGCGAGCATCGCCCCGTCGCCGCGGAGCTGTCGCGCTACCTCGCCCACGGCCTGCTCCATCTGCTCGGCCACGATCATCACGCGCCGGGCGAGGCTGCGCGGATGGCGCGCGCCGAGGCGAGCCTGCTCGGCGGGGCGGGGATGGTGCCCGAGGCGGCGCCGAAGCCGCGACGACCAGCGCGGCGCGAGCGAAAGTCCTGACGAAACCTGGCCTATCGAGACTGGCCACGCCCCTTGACTCCGCCTCGCTCGTTCCTCGGGAGGCTACGCTCGGCGTGACCGAAGCTCGTGCAAGTGCACGTACAAAGGCGGAATGAGCTCAGGCGCGCCGCATGGGCCCAGCCCGTCAATGCCGCATTCCAACCGCCGAGGCTCGGGAGCAACGCGGCGACCGCCGGGCGGGCGCCTGCCGTCGTCTAGGCCCTAGAACGCGACTCCGCAGCTCGCCGAGAGCTGCAGATCGTTGAGGTAGTGGCGGCGAATGCCGGTGATCTCCACTCGCCCCGCGATGCCCAGCTCGCGGTTGAAGTAGTGGACCTTGCGCGCCCCGATTCCGTAGAGCACGCCGCCCTTGACGCCGGTCCAGCCGGTCAAAGTGCCCTGCACGTCGTAGCTGACCGGCTGGATGAACAACGCCGGGCCGACCTTGGCGTAGACGTGGGCGAGCTTGAACGGGAGGCCGAACGCGGCGGCGAGCGCGAGGTTGTGCTGGCCCGACTCGACCCGGACGGCGTCGGTCCCCGCCTTGCTCGCGAGCGGGTACAGGTAGCTCGCCTCGACGAACAGCCCCTTGTGCAGCAGCTTGTCCTCGGGCGCGAAGAGACGGCCGGCCTGCCACGCGAAGTTGAGCCCGAAGGCGAAGCGGCCGCGGAACCCGCCGGCAGCGTCGTCGATGAGGAGCCCGCCGAGCGTCACCTCGGCCGCCAGGCCGTATCCGGGCTCATCGAGGCCCGACAGGCGCCGCGGGCGATCCCTGTCGCTGCGCAGCTCCTCTTCAGCCGTGCGCACGTGCCGCAGCGAGTCGTCGCGCCATTCGCTGTCGTCGTCGAAGCGCTCCCTGCTGCGCGAGCCCGAGGCGCGATCGTCGCGAAGGTCGAAGTCGTCGCTGCGGCTGGATGCCGGGTCGGCCGGCGGAAGCTCGCGGCCCAGCGGGGCCTCGTCGCCCGCGGGAGGCTCTGAAGCGAAGGGGTCGTCCTCGCGGGCGCGCCGCGGCTCTTCCTCGGCATCGGAAGGCTCCCAGGAGCTGCTGCGCCGACGGTCCTTGCTGCTGCGGTCGGCTGGCGCCTCCGATTCACTGCGCCAGCTCTCTTCCTCGGCGCTCTCCTCGATGGGCCGAGCGTGTTTGCGGCTTCGTTTCGATCTGCCGAAGTCCACCTCCTCGAACTCCGAGGGATCGGTCAGGCGAGGTCTGCGGCGAGGCAGATCGCCGTCCTCGCCGCGGGCGGGGACGGCCGCCAGCATGAGGGTGAGGCCGAGGGTGGAGAGTAGGAAGGTGCGCACGCGAAACCCCGTCTAGCGTTTGCAATCAGTGAAGGGGGCTGCAGTCTCGGGGCAGCTTGGCATCCACCTGAGCGGCATGTCGAAGCGGTCGGCAAACGCGCTGCAGACCGCGGACTTGAGCGCCGGATCGGTCATCGACTCGACGATGACGTCGAGCACCCCTCGTGCTGCTGCACCAGAATCCAGGCGGAAGTTGGACTGCAGGTTCGTCGCGTTGGCGATGAGACCGCGGATCCCCGAGCTTCCCTCGCCGAGCGCCTTGAAGGCGCCCTCGAACACCTGGCGCCGCGCCTCGCCGAGGGTGAGCTTCTGGACGACCGTGGTGTCTTCGGCCGCGCGCCACAGCGAGGAGGCAAAGACGCTGCCAATCCGGTACTCGTTGCTCGCGTCGGTGAACGACTCGGTCGTCTGGCTGTTGAGCGCGTCGCTCAGTTCTTTGCTCATGCAGTGGATGCCGTCGATGCGCCGGGAGCTGGCTATGTTGTCGGGGACCGAGTGGGCCATGAACCCGGTATCGCAGGTCAAGAAGCTCGACGAGCAGGTGACGCCGGTGCCGAAGAGGTCGGCGAAGCCCTCGTCGATCGACTTGAGCAGGTTGAGGCCAGGAGTCGGGAAGACGTCCGAGTACCATGCCTCGAAGACCCGGGGCAGCGGATCGGCGTCGAACAGCCGGTAGTTGATGACCGCGTGGCTGTACTCGTGGCCGACGATGCCGAGGTTGATGGCGAACGGGACCTGCTTGTACGCCTCGAACGGCAGGATCATGAAGGACTGCATCGGCGGGAAGAAGAGCGCGTTGTCCTGGAGCGTCTTGCCGCGGAACTTGAACTCGGGAAAGTAGTAGACCTTGCGCTTGCCGAAGCTCTCGGCGCTCAGGCCGCCAATGCCGGCGAAGAAGTCGAAGGCGCGCTCGAAGTTGTAGTAGCTGGTGACGATGTTCAGCGAGTGGAAGTCGGCCGGGACGAGGATTCCCTGGCGGTCGATGTAGGCGACCTTGACGTCCGAGCCCTCGTCCTTGGTCATCGCCTCGCTGATCTTCGCCGGGTCGTTGCCCGCGTTGGCGAGGGCAGGATCGGAGGTGTCGTAGTTGAAGCTCGCGTCCCCGTAGAGCTCGAGGAGCGGGCCCTTCATCGCGACCAGATCCGTCGGCGTCTTGAGCTGGACCTGCCGCGGCTCATAGCGGCCGGTTTCCGGGTTGAAGATGAGGGCGACGACATCGACCGGCGGCGTGCCGCCCGGCCCGCAGGCCGCGAGCAGCAGGGCAGCGAGGAGAAGCGAGCGCGAATTCATGGGCGTACTGTAGCACGCGCGTCTCTGCCGCCGCGCAGACAGAGCGCTCCCGCGGGCTGTCTCCGGGTGCGCTACCGGCCGACCGCGGGGGCGAACGTGCAGTTGTGCTTCGCCGCCCCGAGGCTGCCGAAGCGACGCTGCGACAGCGCGAGGGCGCGCGAGATGGCTTCGGGTTCGCCGCTGGCGAAGGCGCCTCGGCCCTGGGCGCCCTCGTCGGCGAGGGCCGCTCCCGCGCAGGGTGTCCGGCGCGCCACTCGCTCGGGTCAAGGGAGAGGCTCGAGTCGAGGCGAGCCCGACGGGCGCGTGGGTATCGGGTTGGGGTGGCGGAGCTGGAGCTTCGCCGGTCCATTCTCGCCGTGGCTTGCGCCGTCCCTCGAGCACAAGAAAGGCCGCGCTGGAGACTGCTGCCAGCGCGGCCTTTGAAAGCCGAACGGCGGAAGCTCGCCTCAGTCGAGGTCGAGCAGCGCGCCCACCCGGAGCATGAAGGCCATCGGGCGGCGGTCGATGGCCTCGTCGTACTTGAACGCGGGCTCGTAGGTGCCCTCGAAGAAGATGCCGACCGTGTCGAGCAAGGCGAGCTGCCAGCCGAGCCCGAGGATGCCCGACTGCGTCAGGCTGCCCTCGCCGTTGATGTTGCCCAGGCCGTAGCCGGCGCGCGCATAGAGGCCGACGACAGGGAAGAAGAGCTTGATGCCCGGACGCACCGCGAAGACGTTCGCCACGGGCTTGAGCTGCATCTCCACCGGCACCTCCAGGCGCAGGATGTCGATGACCTCGTGGAAAGGCGTCAGCTCGAGGGCGCCCTTGAGCGAATCCTTCAGCTCTGGAGCCTTCGGGTGCAGGTAGCCGCCGCCCGCCGACAGCGAGATGCCCACGGCGAACGAGGAGGCGGGGGCGAGCAGGGTCAGGCAAACCGCGATCCACTTGAAGCATTTCATATTTGGTCTCTGTCTCCGGTTGGTCGGCCCGAGGCCACCGGTGCGGCGGCCTGCATGCCGACAAACCTAGGACCAAAGCCCTTTGGCGTTCAAGAGGCGGTGATCCCGCCGCGCGTGACCCTCGCCGGGGCTGTGTCGGCCAGCACGAGGTCGGGGGACTGCTCCTGCGTCCAGCGCAGGGCCCAGTCGCTGCGAAACAGCAGCACTGGCCGCGATTCGCGGTCCACGACCAGGGTGACCGCCTCGTTGACCGCGAGCCGCTTCGGGTTGCCCGGCGCGCTCTCGATCCAGCGGGCGTGGACGAAGGGCAGGGGATCGAGGATGGGCGGCACGCCGTACTCGTGCTCGAGCCGGAACTTGAGCACGTCGAACTGGAGCTGGCCGACCGCGCCGACGAACGGGTCCTGGCCGCCCAGGCCGGGCTGGTAGAAGACCTGGATGGCGCCCTCCTGCGAGAGCTGATCGAGCCCCTTGGCGAGCTGCTTGCGCTTGAGCGCGTCCTTGATGCGCACCCGCGCGAAGTGCTCCGGCGAGAAGCTGGGGATGCCGCCGAACTCGAAGGGCTCGCCCGTACACAGCGTGTCGCCGATGCGGAAGTGGCCGGGATCGAACAGCCCGAGGATGTCGCCCGCGTAGGCCTCCTCGACCGCCGAGCGCTCCTGGGCCAGGAACTGCTGCGGGTTGGCCAGGCGCAGGTCGCGCCCGAGGCGCACGTGCCTGGCGGTCATCCCGCGCGTGAAGCGCCCGCTGCAGACGCGCAGGAACGCGATGCGGTCGCGGTGCGCGGGGTCCATGTTCGCTTGGATCTTGAAGATAAAGCCCGAGAAGCGCTCGTCGGTCGGCTCGATGCGCCCGCGCGTGGTCTCGAAGCTCGCCGGCGGCGGCGCCATCTCGAGGAAGCCCTCGAGGAAGGGCATCACGCCGAAGTTGGTCATCGCGCTGCCGAAGAAGACCGGGGTCAGCTCGCCGCGCAGCAGGCGCGCGTGGTCCAAAGGGTCGCCGGCGATGTCGAGCAGCGAAAGCTCCTCCCGCAGCGTCGCGTGCGCCGCCTCGCCGACAAGCTCGCGCACCTTCGGATCCCCGGCGCCGGTGACCTCCATCGGCGCCTCGCGGGTGCCGTGGTGGCCGCTCGAGAAGAGCAGGAACTGGCTCTTGCGCCGGTCGAACACGCCGCGGAAGGCGTTGCCCGAGCCGACCGGCCAGTTGATCGGGCAGCTACGGATGCCGAGGACCGACTCAAGCTCGTCGAGCAGCTCGAGCGGTGGGCGCGTCTCGCGGTCGAGCTTGTTGACGAAGGTGAAGATGGGGATGCCGCGCTGGCGGCAGACGTGGAAGAGCTTGCGGGTCTGCGCCTCGACGCCCTTGGCGCCGTCGATGAGCATCACCGCCGCGTCGGTGGCCGACAGCGTGCGGTAGGTGTCCTCCGAGAAGTCCTGGTGGCCGGGGGTGTCGAGGATGTTGACGGCGAAGCCGTCGTACTCAAACTGCAGCACCGAGCTGGTGACCGAGATGCCGCGCTGGCGCTCAAGCTCCATCCAGTCGCTGGTCGCGTAGCGGCTCGCCCTGCGGGCTTTGACCGAGCCGGCCAG
>JBMNNX010000193.1:0-12914 GCA_050942745.1 Myxococcales bacterium | reverse complement strand
GCCTGGCGCGTTCGCCGGCCCTTCGACGTGGTCCGTCGGAACCATCCGGCGCGCCGGCCGAGCTCCCTCTCGCAGCGCGGTCGCTACGCTGCCGGGCCGGCGCTGGCGTCTTCGCTCTCCACGCCCTGCCCGGGCGCGGTGACTCGGGCGCGCCAGGAGTCGAGCAGGTCCGAGAGCGTCTTCGAGAACGGGATGCGCGGCTCCCAGCCGGTCCGGGTACGGAAGCGGGTCGCGTCGCCCTGAAGGATCTGCACGTCGGAGGGGCGCAGCCGCTCCGGATCGATCTCCACCGTGACCGAGCAGCGCGCCATCGCCAGCAGCATGTCGAGCATCTCGCGGATGGTCCAGGCGTGGCCGCTCGCGATGACGTAGACCTCGCCCGGCTCGCCGTGCTCGAGCGACAGCCAATAGGCCTCGACCATGTCGCGCACGTCGGTGAAGTCGCGCTTCGCGTCGAGGTTGCCGCAGCGCAGCACCGGAGGCTTGAGCCCGGCCTCGATCTCGGCGATCTGGCGCGCGAAGCTCGAGGTGACGAAGACCTCGCCGCGGCGCGGCCCGGTGTGGTTGAAGGCGCGGGTGCGCACGGTGAAGAGGCCGTACGAGGCGAAGTACTGGTAGGCGAGCATGTCCTGGCCGACCTTGCTCACCGCGTAGGGGCTGAGCGGGCGCAGCGGGCTGTGCTCGGTGAGCGGCACCTCGTGCGGATGGACGAGCCCGTACTCCTCCGAGCTGCAGGCGACCTGCACGCGCGCGTCGGGCCTGCTGTGGCGGATCGCTTCGAGCAGGTTGAGCTGGCCGACGATGTTGGTGGTCAGCGTCTCGTCCGGTGCGCTCCAGGAGGTGGGCACGAAGCTCTGCGCCGCGAGGTGGAAGACGCGGTCGGGCATCACGTCCTTGATGGTCTTCTGGACCGAGAACGGATCGCGAAGGTCGCACTCGACGAGGACGATGTCGTCGAGCAGGTGCTTGACGTTCTCGAGCCGGCTGCGCGTGCGACAGGTGCCGAAGACCTCGACGCCCGGCTTGGTCAGGGCGAGCTCGGCCAGATGGCTCCCCGCAAATCCGGTGATCCCGGTGATCAGAATCCGCATGAGCGTCCCCCTCCCAAGCGTTCCGAAAGCCCGCGGCCCGCTGGCGAAGCGACGAGCGCTCGCTGCACGCGGCTGCGGCCTGCAGGTGGGCTCCGTCGCGCCTGCGCGGACGCGCGCGAGCGTGGCTCTTCGCAGAGGTTATGCAGGCGCGAGCCTCGCTCCATCTCCCGCGCGCGGCGCAGGACGTCCGGCTCGCGTCGGGCGGCACGTGGCGCCGGTCGGCCGCACGGCGATCTTTGACTCGCTCATCGCGGGCGCGGGCTTTCGAGCCCGCCGCCGACGCCGAGGAGCCGCCCGGTCGTCCCGTTGGTCTCCAAGGACCGGTTGCACCTTGATGCCGGTGCGACGTCTTGCGAGAGCAGCCCGGAAACGCGAGCGCTCACAACCTCGCGGGCGCCGTTGGGGCATCTCGCGCTGGGAAGGCGATCGCCCGGCGGGTGAGCAACACCAATGCCGGCGCCAGCCCTCGCAGGAGGCGAGTGAGAGAGCGGGCGAGCCGCTGCCGCCTCTCACGGGGCGCTACAGCGCTCCCGCCGTGCGCATCATCCAGTCCTCGAGGCGTTGCTCGCCCCGCCAGTAGTCGCTCCACGGGTCGGCCTTCAACGTCGCGAGGCGGCGCGGCAGGTTGGCGACAGTGAAGTAGTCGGGCGGCAGGTCGGCCGACAGCTCCTCCCACCGCACCGGCGTCGAGACCGGAGCGCGGGGACGCGCGCGCACCGAGTAGGCGGCCACGGAGGTGTTCGTCCGGTTGTTGCGCAGGTAGTCGATCAGGATCTTCTTCTCGCGTCCCGGCTTCGGCAGCGCGGTCGTGTAGAGCTCGGGCCGCTGCCGCGCGATGAAGCTCGCGAGGCGGCGCGACAGCTCGAGGCACTCGCTCCAGTCGCGCTCGGCGACGATGGGGACGACCACGTGCAGGCCGCTGCCTCCGGTGTTCTTGACGAAGGCGCGCAGCCCGAGCGCCTCGAAGGCGGCGCGGACGAGCAGTGCGGCGTCGATGACCGCGGGCCAGGCGACCTCGGGCCCGGGATCGAGGTCGATAACGATGCGATCCGGCTGCTCGATCGCTCCAGCTCGCGCGTTCCAGGTGTGGAGCTCGACGATGCCCATCTGCACGAGCGACACGAGCGCCGGCAGCGAGTCGGCGATCAGGTATTCGCCCGTCTTGTGCCTTTCGCGCAGGTGAACCCGCCGGATGGAAGTGGGCGCCCAGCTCTTCACGTGCTTCAGAAAATGGCAGCGCGATTCGATGTTCTCGGGGCAGTGGAGCAGGGTGAGCGGCCGGCCTTCGAGGTGCGGGAGGATCCAGTCGGCGACCGCTTCGTAGTAGCGGGCGAGGTCGAGCTTCGTGATGCCGGAGTCCGGGAAGATCACCCGCTGCGGATGGCTGATGGCGACGCCCGCGACCACCGCATCCGGCTGCGCGGCGCGACCCGATCGAGGCGCGAGCACAGGCCGTTGCTCCATCGCCGCGCGCGGCTCGCGTGGCGCTCCTTCGGCGACGGGAATCTCCTCGCGCCGCACCTCCCTGGCCGGCTTGTCCTCGCGCAGACCTTCATAGGAGGAGTGGCGCACCTTCCCGTCGCGGGTCCACTCGGCGAACTCGACCTCGGCGACGAGCTCGGGGCGCACCCAGTGGGCGTTGCGCCCCAGCCAGCCGGTCGGCCCGGCGGCGAACGGCGAGGTCTTCTGCTCGAGCGCGTCGAGGCGTGTGCGCAGATCGGCCGCGGAGCGCTCGGTGAAGCCGGTCCCGACCTTGCCCGCGAACTGCAGGCGCCCCTTGGCGTCGTAGTAGCCGACGAGCAGCGCACCGATGCCATGGCGCTTGCCCTCAGGATCGGTAAAGCCGCCGATGACGAGCTCCTGGCGGCGCGTGCACTTGGCCTTGACCCACTCGCCGTGCCGGCCTGGGCGATAGGGAAGGTCGCGCCGCTTCGAGACGATGCCCTCGAACCCGAGCCGGCACGCTTCGCGATGGACGAGCGGGCCGTTGCCTGTCCAGTGCACCGTGTAGCGGATGAGGCCGTCGGCCGGCAGGCCGGAGAGCAGTTTCTCGAGGCGCCGCTTGCGCGCGTCGAGGGGCAGGCGGGCGACGTTTTCGCCGTCGAGGTGCAGCAGGTCGAAGACGAAGTAGACGAGCTGGCCGCTCTCCAGGCCCGAGAGCAGGTTCTGCAGCGCCTGGAAGCTCGTGCGCCCGTCGGGCATCAGGACGGCTACCTCGCCGTCGAGCAGCGCCTGTCTCACCGGCAGGCGCTTCGCCTTGGCGACGACGAACGGGAAGCGATCGGTCCAGTCGTTGCCGCGCCGGCTGAGGAGCCGGACCTCGCCGCGGTCGATGCGGCAGCCGATTCGGTAGCCGTCGAACTTGATCTCGTGGAGCCAGCGGTCGCCGGGCGGCGGACTCTTCACGAGGGTGGCGAGCTCCGCCGCGAACTCCTCGGGCAGGGGCGAGCGCTGGGCCTGATCGCCGGGGGGCGTGGTCTCCATCGCGGGGCGGCACTTCGGGCGCTGCCTCTCAGGTGCGCACGCGCGCCGCCTGATGCCTTGCTGCTCCGCGGACGAACACGGAAGGCCTGGAAGCAGGGCGGAGGAGCGGGCGCGCGGCGCGTCCCTCGACGAAAAGAGGCGGCGCCGGCGGGCGCCGCCTCTGGTCAGGGTCACGTCGCACTCGGCGGAGCGGCGCCGGATCGACCCGGTCAGCGATCAGCCGCGGCGCCTGCGCCCGAGGGCGAGCAGCGCCAACAGCGCGGCGGAGAAGGGCGCGCCGGAGACGACCGAGCAGCCGCTCGCCGCCTCGCCGCCTTCGGCCTTCAGGACGGTGTTGGCGGTCGCCTCGTTCTTGTCCGGATAGACCGAGTCCTCGAACACCAGGGTGGCCGCGAGCTGGAACTGGTACTCGCCGTCGGCGTCGGGGACGAAGGTGGGGATTTCGCCGTTCGGATAGACGTACTGCCAGTCGCGCGACAAGCTGACCGCGCCGACCGGGCTGGAGATCGCAGCCTCGCTGCCCTCGGGCCGCCGGGTGACCGTCCACTGGTACCTGATGGCCACGCCGTTGCGGTTCGCGAACAGCGGCAGGCGAATGGTCTCGCCCTTCTTCGCCCGGAGCGTCGGGCCGGCGCTCACCTGGAAAGGCCCGTGCGGATCGAGGCAGGCGTCGGGGTTGGAAGAATCGACGACGAAGCAGTAGTTGGCGTCGCAGGCGTCGCCGACGCCGTCGCGATCGTCGTCGCGCTGGTCGGCGTTGCTCTTCTCCGGGCAGTTGTCGTTCGCGTTGACGACTCCGTCGCCGTCCGCGTCGCCGTCGCAGGCGTCGCCGAGCCCGTCGGCGTCGAGATCCGACTGGTCGGGGTTCTCGACGTCGCGGCAATTGTCAGTCGCGTCGGAGATGCCGTCCTTGTCATAGTCGCCGCGGCAGCGCGGGTCGTTCTCGGGGATGGTGTTGCCCGGGTTCGGGTCGAGCGGGCAGGTGTCGTCCGCGTCCTTCACTCCGTCGCCGTCGTCGTCGTCGCAGCAGGCGTCGCCCTTGCCGCCGCAGCCGTCGACCAGGCCCTTGGCCGCGCGGGTGTTGAGCTGATCCTTGTTCGGAATCTCCGGGCAGTTGTCCTCGCCGTTGGGCACGCCGTCGCCGTCGATGTCGGGGTCGCAGGCGTCGCCCTCGCCGTCGCCATTTCGGTCGGCCTGATCCTTGTTCGCCACGCCGTTGCAGTTGTCGCAGGCGTCGCCGATGCCGTCGCCGTCGCTGTCGGCCTGGTCGCGGTTGTCGGTGAACGGGCAGTTGTCGGAAGTGTCCGCCTGACCGTCCCCGTCGGCGTCGTCGGAGTACGAGAGCGTGTCGCCGTCGTCGGTGTAGGCGACCCAGACCGAGCCGCCGCCACCCCCGCCTCCGCCGCCTTCCTCCTTCGGCTTGCCGCAGTTCTCGCCGAGGCACTCCGGGTTGTCCACGTTCTGGGCGAACGAAACCGTCGAGAGCGAGAGAGAGAACGCGCCCGCGGCGATAGCTGCGAGCGTGCGAAGAGTAGCGACCATGAGTGGCTCCTTGGTCTTGGGAAGCCTTCGTGTCTTGCGTCGATTATACGCGTCCCGGCTGGCACGCCGATAGTGCCCCCCATTCCACAGCTCGAGGGCATTCGCGGTACTCTCTTGACGGTTTCGCGAGAGTTCGAGGAGAGGCGGAATGCGGGCATTTCTGGCTGTGGTGGCGGGGTTGGCGGCGGCCTTTCTCGTCGGCTGCTCCGACGGATCGGACGGCACGCCGCAGGATGGCGGCACCGGCGCGCACGACGCGGGTGTCGCCGACGCCGGTGCGTCGAAGTTCGAGATCCTCGTCCTCGACGAGTCGGCTCCCGGCCAGTACCCGATAGCGGTCGCGGTTGCCGGCGAGAGGATCGGAGTCGCCTACTTCGCGGACACCGGGGGCTCGCCAGCACGGCAGCTTCGCTACGTCGAGCCGGGCTCGGCGCCCGAGGCGGTCGCCGACGTGGACAACGTCTTCGGGCTCTCACTGGCGTTCGACGCCGAAGGTGCGCCCCTCGTCGCGTACCTCGGCGGCGGCTCGGACGACAGCCTCTATTGGAAGCAGAGCGATCTCGCCCTCGCCAGGCGCGGCGCGGGCGGCTGGATCACCGAGATCCTCGCGCGCGAGAGCGGCGAGGTGCCGACCGGTGTCGCGACCAGCGACTTCGGCAGGGTCGTCGGCATCAACCCGGCGCTGCTGGTGGACGAGGCGGGCGAGATCTTCGTCGCCCACCGCGACATCCACGGCGGCCAGGTCCCGACCGACTACCAGCACTCGGACATCGAGGTCGTCGAAGGGCGGCCGGGCGCGTGGCGGCGCAGCGTCGCGGTCGTCGGCGGAAACTGCGAATACGGCCACGGCGGAGTGATGTCGGCCGCGCTCGCCGACGGGCTGCCCGCGCTCGCGTGGTCGGCTCAGCCGGGCAGCGCGCTGGACAATCCGCAGGACGTCTGGTTCGCGCGCCGCGATGAGGGCGGCCAGTGGACCGAGCCCAAGCTGCTCAAGGCGACCGGCAGCACGCACGCCGGCCCGGTGCTCGGCTGGAGCTCCGAGACCGGGTACGGCATCGCCGTCGAAGACCGGTCGAAGGGTATCCTCTGGTACCTCGAGTCGGCGAACGGGACCTCGTGGCTGCCCGCCGAGCCGATAGTCGGAGCCGGAACCGGAGGCTGGTACCCGTCGCTGGCCTTCGCTCCCAATGGCGAGCCGGTCGTCGCCTACTACGTCTGCTCGAACGCCTCCGCGGCGACGGTGTGCAATCCGTCGGAGGACGCGTTGGTGTTGAAGCGGCGGCGCGGCGGCGTCTGGCCGGCGCGCGAGGAGGTGGTCGATCCCGAAGGCGCGTCGTGGCCCCGGCTCGCGCTCGCTGGCTCGAAGGCGGTCATCGCCTACAAGGACCCGGAGCGCACGGTGCTCAAGGTCGCGGTCGAGAGATGACCGGGCGAGGCGGCGGAATGATCGCGCGAGGCAGGGTGCAGTGGGGGCTCGCGGCGGCGGTTCTCGTCGGCGTCGCCCTCGGCTGCGCGGACGGCAACTCGCTCGACGGCTCCATCGGCGAGGCGTTCGACCTCTCGTTCTCGACCGTGGAGATCCGCAGGTCCGCGACGGCGTTCCAGGTGACCTACCTGCAGTCCGAGGGGCGGGAGGTCATCGCGCGGATCACGGTGGCGACCGCGGGGATCGACCTCGCGAAGCCGGTCGAGCTCTGCGGCGAATACGCGCCCGGACATCCGCGGACCACGGTCTCGAGGGCCGTGGACGGCGAGCCGCTACTGGTGTTGCCGCCCGTCAAGGCGGGCAGGCTCGAGCTCGACCGGCAGCCCGAGGCAGGGCAGGTGGTGTCGGGCAGCTTCTCAATCGCCTTCGCGGAAGGAGGCGACATCGGCGCGGGGCGAACGCTGTCGGGGCGTTTCGAGGGCGAGGTGCTCCCGGCGAGGTAGAGGCGCGCGGGCTGGGCGGCACGAGGTGGGCTGCGCCCTCACTTAACCTCGACCTTCAGCAGGTAGTCGGCGGTCGCGTCGCTCGTGACCTCGATCAGGTGGTCGCCCTCGCGGTGGACCTTGGCGACGCGGCGCACCTCGCCGAGCGCTTCGTACTCCTTGAAGAGGCTCAACCCCTCGACAGCCTCGACTGACTTCGAGCCGCAGCCTGCCTCGTTCCACTCGAAGCGCGTCTCGGCGCCGGTGGCTCCCTGCGTCTTCAGGAGCATCACGATGGCGATCTCGGCCTGACCCTCCGTGCGCACGACGAAGCGCCTGGTCCCGGGGAAGCGACCTTCGAGGTACTGCGCGTTGCCCAGGACGCACCCGCCGGTCGTCGTGCAGACCGGCCACGCGCGGTCGCAGGCGTCGTAGAGCCGCCCGGCCTTGAACTGCTCCTCGGGATCGGCGCAGGCGGCGAGGAGGGTCGCGAAGGCGGCTGCGGTGATCCAGGAACGGAGGGACATTTCGTTTCTCACGCCGGCGGGCGATGGGATGGAGGACGAAGCTTCAGCTTCGTCGGTCTCGCGATTGTTGGCGGGGCTGGAGCTCCGCCGCTCAAAGGTTCTCGTCGTTCAAAGACCTTCCGCTGTCGTTGCGGTTTTCGTCGTCCTTGCGGGGTCCGTCGTTCACGGGCGCTTTCGCGCCGATGGCGGAGCTGGAGCTCCGCCCTCCAAAGGTTTTCGCCGTTTCTTGCGGAGTCCGTCGTTCACGGGCGCTTTCGCGCCGATGGCGGAGCTGGAGCTCCGCCCTCCAAAGGTCTTCGCCGTTTCCTGCGGGGTCCGCCGTTCACGGGCGCTTCGCGCCGAAGGCGGAGCTGGAGCACTGCCCTCCGGCGCTCGATCATTTTGCCGGCGGAGCGACCGCCGTCGCGCCGAGCGGAATCTTCAGCGTCGGCGTGTTCTCGGCGTTCGAGACCACGGTGAGCTCGGCTGCGTGCTTGCCCGGCTCCAGCGGCGTGAAGGTCAGCTTGACGAACGCCCGCTGCTCGCTCTCGACGCTCTTCTTGTCGACCTCCACGGTGAAGCGGTCGGCGTTCTCGCCGCCGATGCTCAGCTCGCTGATGTTCAGCGTCTCGATGCCGCCGTTCATGAGCTGCAGGGTCTCGGTGAGCGTGGTCCCGACCCAGACTGCGCCGTTCGGATCGGCGGCGGGGAACCAGATCGCAGTGCGGTCGGGCTCTATCTGTGGCTTGTCGGGGAGCGATTCGCCGCACGCGAGGAGAGCTGCCGAAACGAGCAACGCCAATGTCTTGAGCTGCATGACGCCTCCCATCATTTGGACTTCTCCACCCATTGGCAGGGCACCGGGCACTGGAACGTGTTGCCCTGGTCGTCGGTGACCGTAGGCGGGTAGGGCCCGACCGACATCGAGAGCTGCACCCGCGCGTCTTCGTAGCTGGCGCGGTTGTGCGCCTGCAGCTCGACCCAGAACTTCCCGGCGGCCGCGTACTTCGCGTCGACGCACGTACACATCACCTCGCGCACCCCGAAGCTGCCCGCGTTCTTGTCCATCTCGTAGGCTTCCTGCGGCGCGACGCCTCCGTCGATGCCGAGGTTGGCTTGGTGGTACCAGACCTGGGCCGTGCCGGCCTTGTAGCCGAGGAAACCGCGCGTGGTGATCACCTTCTCGCAGTCCGGGTCCGCGCAGAAGTGCAGGCGCATGCCGAGGTCGTGCGAGCGCTCGCCGGTGCGCTGGCCCTGCGCCGGCGGGATGAGCCAGGCGAGGGTGAGCGCGTGGTCGAGCACGCCCGCGTCCTCGGGCATCCCGCCGTCGGGCAGCGGCGGCGGGCGCAGCGGCTCGAAGCGCATCTCGAAGAAGTCGGTGTCGTCTATCGCGTCGTAGTCGCCCGGCCCGCGCGCGATGGCCTCGAGATCGTTGGGCGCGAGGTTGGGGCTGCGCGCTCCCCGGCCGTGCCCGAGCGTGGTCGTCCCGTCGCTCGGCAGGTTCACCACGATGGCGTTGTCGCGGCTGTGCGGGCCGCTGGCCTCGTCGGCGGTGTCGGGCTTGAGCGAGAGGACGAGCGTGTACTCCTGGTCGTCGGCGCCTTCCGAGCCCTGGTAGCCGACCTTCAGATAAAGCGGACCGGAGCCAGGGAGCTGGACCTGGCCCTCGAAGTTGCCGAAGTCGAGCGTGGCCTCCTCGACCCGGCGCTGCCACAGGCACTGGCTGCGCGCGCACCAGCCGGAGGTCTCGCCGTTGCCGTTCGGGCAGTTGGCGCGGCAGTCGTTCGCGCTGGGGGTGGCCGTGAAGACCTCGAGGTCGCGCGGCTGCAGCGTCGGCACCGCCTCGAAGCGGCCCGGCGCGCTCGAGTAGCGCAGCCGGTAGTGGAGGCGCGCCCGCGAGCCCGGGTTGGCTATCTCGAAGATGTCCTGGTCGCCGACGTAGCTGAGCCGGCCGGTGAAGGTGCGAGCGACGCCGCCGAGGCTCAGCCCCGCGTCCGTCGCGCTGGCCACCGAGTCGTTGCCGCTCGCGCCTTCGTTGGCGTCGGCGTCGGGGAAGAGGGCGAGGCGCAGGTCGTAGACAAAGCTCGGATCGCCCGGCGGGTCTCGCGTCTCCGTCGGCGCCTTGTAGCCCTGGACCCGAAGCGTGTACCTGCCGGCCGGCACCTGGCGCGCGGTGAGGAGCTTCTGGGCGGTGAACGGGTTGGCGGCGTTGTCCATCGCGATCGGGCCTTCGGGGCCTTCGAGCGTGTAGGCGGCGCGGATGCCGCTGCTCGAGGCGGGGGCGGTGAGCGACAGGTGGAGGATCGTGCGGCCCTGGCAGGGCTGCAGGTCGAAGGAGAAGAGGTCCACGTCGCCCGCGGTGGAGAGCGCGCCCTGGGCGGAGGCGGTGCCGCAGGCGCCGAGCGCGATGGCGGTCGGGGTCTGGTCGTTCGGCTCGTTCGCGTCGGGATCGGAGGTGAGCGAGGCCGTCAGGAAGTAGGGGTTCTTGCGGTCGGCCGCCGGGTCTTCGGCGCCGGCGTCGTGGCTGACGACGACGAAGTAGCGGCCGGCGCCAGGGCCGAGCGGAGGCTGCCGCCGCGCGACTACCTGCGCCGGGCCGGGCGCGCCGCGCGGGCGCGGGTCGCTCGCCGATCCGAGCGAGGAGACGCCGTCGGCGCGCAGCAGGTTGACGACGAGCGTGACCGGCGTCGCCGGCACCCGGTACTGCGCCGTCACGGTGAGCAGCGCGCGCGGGGGCAGCGGCTCGGGGACGTCGAGGACGTACCAATCGACGTCGGAGAGCGGCGAGACGTGCCCCTGCCGCTCCTCGCCGAGCGCGAGCCTGCACGCCTCGTCGGCCGCGGCAGCCTCGGCGCTGTCGCAGGTGTCGGCGACCGAAGATGGCTCGCCGGCGTCGGGCGCCGACTTCTCCTCGGGGCAGGCGACGAGCCCGAGGCAGAGCAGGCCGAGCGCGATCTCTCTTCCGGTCAGGCGCATGCGTGCGACCCCTTACGGTTGGACGAAGTCCTCAGGCCTGAGGGCGATGACGCCGTCGGGCGGATCCTTGATGCCGTCGATCGGGTAGCGGGCCCGGAAGCGGGCGACCCGGTAGATGGGCGGGCCTTCGAGGTCGTCGCCGCCCACCTGCGCGATGCTCATCACGAGCTCGTTGATGCCCGGCCCCTCGCCGCGATCGATGGTCGGCACGAGCAGCACGTTGTCGACCTCGAAGCGGTAGCAGAGCCTGCCCTCGACCCGCGCGGTGCTCGAGACGCCGAGCCGGTAGCGGCAGGCGACGTCTGAGTAGCGGCCGGACTCGGCGACCTGCGGATCGGTGTGCATGCGCACCTCGAGGGCGTTGACGAGCCCGTCGCGGTCCGGGTCCTCCTCAGCGTCTCGGCTCGAGGGCTGAGAGCCGCCGAGCCACTCGAAGAGATCGGGCAGGCCGTCGCCGTCGGAGTCGAAGCGGCTCGAGGAGGTGCCGACGAGCTGCTCGTCGCAGTCGAGCAGACCGTCCTCGTCGGCGTCGGCGCCCACCTGCTCGGCGGGGCAGCCGGGATCGAGCGTCGAACCGTCGTCGGCCGGCTGCGGCCGGAACGGCCCGCCGCGCTCGCGGAAGTACTGCTCGACGCCGTCGGAGAAGCCGTCGCCGTCCGAGTCGCGGAGCTGCGGATCGGTGCCGAGCTCGGCCTCGCGGGCGTCGGAGAGCCCGTCGCCGTCGCTGTCGGCCTGCTCGCCGTCCGAGCCGGGGCGCGCGCTGGTGTTGAAGACCTGCAGCTCCTTGACGACGAAGGCGCGCTTGATGCCCGTGAGCCGGAAGAAGAGGAAGTTGATGGGCTCGCCGTTGCGGAAGCTGCGGAACTCGCCGCCGCCGACCTCGGCCATCGCGCGCAGCCGGGCCGCGTCCTGCTCGACGATGCGCGCTTGGCAGTCGTTCGGGTCGGGGCAGGAGGTGGGGATCGCCTGATCCGGCAGAAAGACGTGGACGGCGTTGAAGATGACCTCGCCGGCCTCCGCGCGCAGGGCGCGGATGGCCTTGCAGCGGGCGAAGATTTCGGCGTCGGGGTTCGCGCGCGGGTGGCCGTCGGAGAGGAAGACGACGTGGTAGTGCGCGAGGTCGGCGACCTCGCCGCCGGCGGCCGCGGCCGCGCGGGCGTTGGCGATGTCGCGGCTGATGGTGGAGAAGATCTCGTCGAGCGGCTTGATGAAGTCGGTGGTGTCGCGGTTGGGGCCGCCTGAGCCGGGCGCGCCGGCGTAGGCGTAGGTGAGGATGGTCGCGGCCAGCCGCTGGCGCTCCATCGGCGACATCGCGACGAGCCGCTGGAAGCCGCTTGCCCCGCCGTTGGTGAGCCAGGTGACGTCGCCGGCGAAGAGCAGCACCCCCAGCTCTATCTCGGGCGACTCGGGCAAGGTGTCGAGCAGCTCGACGAAGGCCTGCGCGCGCGAGCCGTTGGGATCAGTGGCGGCCATCGACTGCGAGGTGTCCATCGCGAAGAGCAGCTTGATGGGCTTGCGCACCTCGCTCGGGGCCTCGGTACACACCTCGCCGGTGACGCGGATGGCGCGGTCCTCGGCGCCCCGGCGGCCGGCCCGGGGATCGAACAGGTAGACGTCGGTGCACGCCGCGAAGCCGAGCGCGAGCGCCGCGATTCCCGCGCGGCTCACGGCGCGACCCCCTTGCAGACCGACTCGAGGTTGTTGGGCCGGATGCGGTCGGGCCGGTGGAAGTCTTCCGGCTCGAGGACTATCTCGGGGCCGGCCGGGACGCGCACCGACGGGGGCGCAAACTGGGCGAAGACGCAGGCCTTGCGCCAGACGCCGTAGTCGCGCGTCACGTTGCTCTCGGGCGCTTCGCCGAAGGTGAGGGTGATGAGGTTGTAGCCAATCTGCCCGCTGCTGCGCTGCGGGGTGAGCAGCCGGATATTCGAGACCAGGAAGTCATAGCAGACGCTGCCGTCCTCCTGCGGAGTCGCCTCGATCTCGTAGCGGTACGACTCGCTGGCGTGGACGGCGCGATCGTCGAGCAGCGGGTGGGTGTGCTGCACCACCTCGATCACGTCGGGCACGCCGTCGAGATCGTGGTCGGCGACGCGGTCGTTCCTCGCCAGAGGATCGAGCCCGAGCGAGACCTCGACGCCGTCTGGGATGCCGTCGGAGTCGGTGTCGAACAGGGTCTCGTCGGTGCCCAGATACGCCTCGGCCGCTTGGGACAGGCCGTCGCCGTCCGAGTCCGCGCAGCTATAGCGGGCCTCGAAGTCGTCGGTGGAGCGGCAGCCGCGCGGGTCGGGAACGAGCGGATCGAAGGCCTGGCCCGCGCGGGCGAGCTCGAACGAGTCGGAGAAGCCGTCGCCGTCGCTGTCGGGGTTGAGCTTCTCGGTGCCGCTGACCGCCTTGGCGTCAGCCT
>JBMNNX010000038.1:0-33493 GCA_050942745.1 Myxococcales bacterium | reverse complement strand
GTCGCTGTCGAGCCGCGGCCCGCCGCCGCCGGGGAAGGCGTTGGTGTTCTCGGCAAAGAGCGCCTTCACCGCCAGCCGCGAGGCGAGCGAGGTATAGTCGAGGGCGCCGAGCTCGATGGAGGCGGCGTCGGTGAACTCCTGGAAGGTGCCGCCGCCGTGGACCTCGGCGATCTCGGTGAGCGTCCAGGTGGCCGCCGACCGCGCCTCGGCGGCGCTCAGGCCGTTGTAGAGGTCGTTCGAGCAGAGGTCGCCGCACGCCTCCACCGCGCCCTCGTTGAAGAGCAGGATGGTGTGGACGCGGATGTCGCCGATGTTGCGCTTCTGCTTCAGGTCCATCAGGCGGTCGACCGCGTCGAAGAGCTGGTAGTTCTGGTTGCGCTCGGCCCCACCGACGAAGCCGTCGATGACCTGGCTCGCGTCGGTGGCGTTGCAGAAGTCGGGCGGGTTGTCCCGCCAGATGGCCCAGGGGTTGTCGGCTCCCGCGTACTGGTCCGCCGGCAGCGAGTCGTCGGCGGCGCAGCGCGGATAGGGCGCGCCGTCGGTCAGCAGGATCACGACGTAGCGGGTGCGCGGCAGCACCTGTGGGTTGGAGGCGTTGATGTCCGCCTCGATGCGCGCGTAGGCGTGGGCGAGCGCGCCCTGGTAGTCGGTGCCCTTGCCGAGCTGGGCCTGCAGGTTCTCGATGCGCGCGTCGCCGAGGTCGCGGGCCCGCACGAAGTACTGGCCGTCGGCGAAGCGAGGGAAGTCGTCCACGATCTGCGACTCGAACGGAACGAGGGCGACCGAGACGTTCGGCTGCCTCGCGAAGCGGGCCATCAGCTCCTTGAGCGCGCGCACCCGGCCCGGCACCTCGGCGGCGATGCCGAGCCGGTCTGCGACCTGCTGGCAGAAGCCGTTGTCGTCCTGCGAGCCGGGGCCGTCGGAGACGCACATCGAGCCCGACTTGTCCACGAGGAAGACCACCTTGACCGGGAAGTTGGCCGGCGAGGGGGTGCCGGTGCAGACCCTGCCGCGGATCGAGAGCCGGTCGTCGAGGGCCGTCTCCTCGACCGCGACCGGCTGCAGCAGGGCGTCGGTGCAGCCGACCAGCAGCAGGAGGACCAGCGCGCGGGAGTGCACCATGGCCGTCTCCTTCAATGGCGCGCCCGCCGCGGTCGGCTCACGGGCGCGTCTCCAGGTCCTCTTCGAACAGCGCGATTGTCGGATCCGGCGGCCGGCGCGTCGAGGGGGCGAGGAAGACCACCGGCTCGGCGCGGAAGCGGGCGAGGGCGCCCAAGCCCGAGTCGCCCTCGGGCGCGAAGACCGCGTAGAGGTAGATGTCGTTGGCGCCGGCCTCGCGCTCGGGCGTCTCGCGGGTCTCGACGAGGCCGATGTTGCCGAAGCGAACGCGGTAGCGCGGGCGGCCAGGGCAGGGATCGGCCGCCGCCTCGGCGCTGCCGGCCGGCGGCGGCGCGAGCTCCTCGGCCTGGTAGGTGTAGGCCCGCGAGCCGGCGAACGCGGGGTCGTTGCTGAGCGGGTCGGTGTGCCAGCGCAGCTCGTCGAGGTTCGGGAAGCCGTCGCGGTCGGTGTCGAGGCTCTGCTCGTGCTGAAGCGGATTGCTGCCGCTGAGCGCCTCGACCAGGTCGGGCACGCCGTCGCCGTCGGTGTCGCCCATGCAGTCCTCGGTGCCGAGCAGCCGCTCCTCGCACGAGGTGAGCCCGTCGCGGTCCTCGTCTACGCCCGGCGTGCAGCCCTTGATCGCGTCGGGCACCAGCGGGTCGAGGCCGACGAGCAGCTCGATTCCGTCGAGGAGCCCGTCGCCGTCGGTGTCCGACGAGCCGGGATCGGTGCCGGCGCCGGGCTCGTCGCCGTCGGCGATCCCGTCGCCGTCGGAGTCGGGCAGGAGCTCGCCTGCTCGGGCGCGCGCCTGGCGGTTGAAGGCGACCACGGTGCGCAGCCGGACCGGGCGGTCGAGGCCGGCGAGGTTGAGCCCGAGCAGCGCGCTCTCGAGCCCCGCGAGGTCGGCGACCCGCTCGCGCGTGCCGCCTGCCTCGGCGATGACCGCGGCCTGCCGCCGCGCGCTCTCGTCCGGCTCGCCGAGCGGGACGTAGAGGGGCTGGATGGTGATCTGGCCGGCGCCGTACTTCTCCTCCAGGTCGCGGATGCGCTCGGCCTGGCGCACGGCGAGGCACTCGGCGCACGCGGCCGCTTCGACGCACGGGTCGTCGGGAGGCAGCGCTCCGCAGCTCGAGGTCGGATCGGGCTCGAAGGCGAGCAGCACTACCGAGTAGCGGGTGCGCGCCCGAGTACCCGGGCACTGTCCAAGCATGGCGCCGGAGGTGAGCGACTCGGCGAGATGCAGGGCGTTGGCGAGCGAGAGCGGGCCGTCCTGGGAGAACGAGGTGTAGCGCGCGAGCGCGGTGGCCATCTTGGTCGGCTCGCCGAAGCCGCCGGGGATCTGGCTGAAGGCGAAGGCGTTGTAGGCGACCAGGCCGTAGCGGATAGAGGGGTTCGTGTAGCGCTTCAGCGCGGCCTCGATGGCCCCGACGACCTGTGAGCGAACGTCGGGCTCGACCCCGGCGCCGCCCTGGACGAGGAAGAGGATCCGGGTGGGGAAGTGCCGGCCGGTCGGCGACGGGGCGCAGAAGACCCCCTCGAGCCCGGCGCGGTCGGGCAGGTTCGCCCCGCCGCCTTCGATCGAGTAGAGCGAAGCGTCGGTGCAGGCGCCCGCCGCGAGGAGGATGAGGAAAAGGGTGGTCCGCCCGGCCATGGAGCCTCTCTTATAGATCGGCGGGGCGTTTTTCGCTTCGTTGACACTGCCCAGTTGCCTTTGGCTTACTGTCTCGGCCGCCTCCAATCTCTCGTTTTGAGGAGCCGATGCCCAAGGTCGTGCCGCTGTCCCGCCTCGCGTGGTGCCTTCTCGCCCTAGCGCTCTGGGGCGCGCCCGCCGAGGCGCACGTCCTGGAGGCGCCGGAGGTGCTGACTCGCTCGGTGCTCGCCAAGCGCCGGGCCCGAAAGGCGAAGCCGAAGCGACCAGCGCAGGAGCCGGAGAGCGCCGAGACGAGGGCTGCCACCGCGGAGCCGCCCGCCTCCGCCGGCGCGGGAGCGCCCAAGAGCGAGGCGTCCGCCGAGGGAGTTGCGCGGGCGCCGCGGGGCCCCACGCGCATCGACTTCGACGATCGGCTGATCCAGGGCCAGACCAACAAGTCGGGGGCTGTCTACCTGTTCGATCGCAAGGAGCTCTCGGTGCGCAGCATGGTCAAGCAGCGCACCAGCTTCCGGGATCAGATCGTCAGAGACGTCCTCGCCGAGTGACCTAAGTGCACGACTCCTCGGTATTGCAGGTCGTCATCTTCCGTGAAGGCAGCCTCGTGGGGACCGAGGTGTTTCTGCCGGGCGCCTACACCTTGGGCAGCGACGACGAGTGCGAGCTGCAGCTCGCCGATCCCGCCATTTCGCCGTGCCACGCGGTGCTCACCTTCAAGGGGGGCAAGGTGACGCTCGAGGATTTGAGCGGCCGCGGCGCGGTGGTGGTCAATGGCGCGCCCGCCGTCAGCGCCGAGGTGGGCCCCCGCGACGACATCGCCATCGGACCCTTCCTCGTGAAGGTGCGCGTCGTCGGCCAGAAACGCGGCGCGCCGAAGCCGGCGCAGGCGACCTCTCGAGCGGCCGCTGCCGTCCCGCCGGCTCAGGCGAGGGCTCCTTTGTCCAGCGGCACGGCGAAGCCCCAGGCGGCGATCGGCTCACCGCCCGCAAGCTCGTCTACGACCCCGGCGAGCCCGCGGGCGCCGGTCATGTCGCGCGGCGCCGGACCCGAGCGCGCGGCGGGCAGGCAGGAAGCCCCAAAGTCGCTCGATCCTTTCGCGCAGGTCCGAAGCTCGAAGCCGCTCGCGGAGCCCTTGGAGCAGCAGACCGAGGTCCTGGCGATTCCGCCCGCCGGCGCGCCTGCTGCGGCGCCAGCGTGGGACTCGAGCCCCAGAATCCAAGCTCCCGCGCCCGGCCGCGCCGCCGCGCCAGCGACGGCGCTCGGGCATGCCTCGGCGGCCGCCCCACCGATCGACAGGACCGCCCCTGCGCTCGTCGTCCCAGCGCCGGTCGCGGGCATCAAGACGCTCGAGGAGCTGCCGGTCGTCGACGATGCGGACGTGCTCGAGGAGGTCGGAGACGCTCCGGTCGAGCTGGAGATGGCGACCTCGCCGGGCGTCGATGGTCCGGTCGAGAGCATGGCGAGCGCCGAGGCCGAGCCCGCCGCGGCCGGCGGCGGCCAGTCCGGCCCCTTCCTGCGCGTCCGGGTCCTTTGGGGCGACCATGTCATCGGCCTGCACGGATTCCGGTTCGGGACCTCGCCCCGCGGCGGACCGAGCGAAGGCTGTGACGTCCCGCTCTACGACCTGGCGTTCCCGAACAGCTTCGAGCTGGCGAAGGTCGCCAAGGGCTTGTGGACGGCTCAGGTCCCGCGCGGCGCGCGAGCGCTGCGCGCCGACGGCCGCGGCGGCTGGCAGCCGGTCGCCTCGGGCGAGGTCGGGCTCGCGGGCGGGCAGGCGCTTCGCATCGAAGGGAGCCGCTGCGCCGTCGAGCTGCGCCCTGACCCGCTGCCGCCGCAGGCGCCGATGCGCGTCCGCGACCTGGTTGACTCGCGCGTCGGCGTTCCCTTCGCGCTCGCCGCGAGCTTCGTCCTCGCCGCCGTTCTGCTGATGCCCGAGCCGCGGAAGGAGACGCCGGATTTCGAGCCGAAGAAGCTCGCGCCCATACGCGCTCTGCTCAAGCCACCGCCGGAGAAGGAGCAGCGGAAGATCAAGGAGAAGATCGCCAGGCTGACGAAGAAGGAGGTCGTCGCCCAGGACCCCGGCGTCGTCGCGCCGAAGACCCGGGCTCAAGGGTCGGCGAAGAAGGCGATCAAGGCCGTCGAGAAGATCACCAGCGCCGGGCCTGCGGTCGAGAGCCTGCTCAAGGCGACCTCGAAGATGGCCGGCGGGCCCAAGGGCTATGGCGACAAGGGCATGGGGTTCAAGCTGTCGCCGCTCAACGGCAAGCCTCCCATCGCCATGGCGGGGATGGAGGTCGGGCAGGGCATGGGTGGCTTCGGCGCGAAGACGAAGGGCCTCGGCGGCGTTCGCGGAATGGGCGGCGGCTCGGGAGGCGGAATCGGCGTCTTCGCGAGCGGGGGCGTCGGCAAGAAGAAGGTCGCCGGCACCGTCGTCTCGGCGCCCGCGCGCCGCGCCAAGGTGAGCGGCGGGTCGCTGGCGCGCGAGGCGGTCGCCAAGGTGATTAACGCGCACCTGTCGGAGGTGCGCGGCTGCTACGAGCGGGCGCTGCTCAAGAGCCCGGGGCTCGCCGGCAAGCTGCAGCTCGAGTGGACGATCGACATGAGGGGCAGGGTCTCCGAGATCAAGGTGAAGACCTCGACCTTGCGCGGGGCCGAGGTGCCCAACTGCATCGTCGCGAGCCTGAAGACCTGGACCTTCCCGCCGCCGACCGGCGGGCGGGTCATCGTCTCCTATCCCTTCCTTTTCAACAGCGTCGGGTTCTAGGCGTGCCAGCCCGAGCCCCGGCGTCGAGAGGAGCCGCGTGAGAGCCAGAGCATTCTTCCTGGGAATGGCGCTGTGGATGGCGCTTCCGTCGGCGGCCGCGGCCGACGAGACGCTCGAGCCTGGCCGGCTCGCGGCGGTGCAGCGCCGAAAGTTCCGCCTCGATCACGAGCTCTTCGCCGCCGGTACGCTGCTGCCGCTCGACGCCTTCTACAAGGGCGTCGGCCCGGTGGCGAGCTACACCTTCCACTTCACCGACGCCTTGGGCTGGGAGGTCGCGCGCGCGGGCTACAGCTTCCGGCTCGAGACCAGCCTGCGCGAGCAGCTCGAGAACGACTTCAAGGTCGCGGCCACCGAGTTTGAGGAGGCGCAGCTCCTGCTCGGCTCGGCGCTCGTGTTCCGCCCGCTCTACGGCAAGCTCGCCCTGATGAACCGCACCGTCATCCACGGCGAGATGTTCGGCCTGCTCGGCGGCTCGGTGATGCGCTTCACCCGCTCCTTTAAGCCCGGGCCGCAGGCCGGGCTCGGCTTCCGGCTTTACCTGAGCGAGGCGATCTCGTTCCGCACCGAGGCGCGCTACCACCTGCTGTTCTCGGGCGGGCTGACCCACGTCGTCGAGATCTCGTCGGGCTTCGCCTTCAACCTCGGGGGCGCCGACTGACCGCCATGCGCACCCTGACCCTGGCCATGATGAGCGCGCTGCTGCTCGCCGCCGCCCCGGGCGACGAGCCCGGCGCCCCGGAGAAGAGCGGCGCGCCGTCGCCCGCAGCGGCCGCGCCCGATGCCGCCGCGCCCGCGGCCGCCGGCGATTCGCGCGATCCTTCCGCCGGGGAGGCGGCCGAGGAGCAGGGAGCTGATCCTGAGGAGGAGCCGGCCGCGGTCGGCCCCGAGACCTTCGACGAGGCGCTCGAGCTCCACTACGGCGGCAAGCCGCGCGAGGCGGCCCCGCTCTTCTTCCGGTACGTCGAGGGCTCGGCGCGCACCGCCGACAATTACGAGTGGGCGCAGTATTTCCTCGGCAACGACCTCGCGCAGCTCGGCTTCACGCGGGCGGCGTTCAGCTTCTACGCCGACGTGGCGAAGACCCGCTCGCGCGCCGAGGTGCTGCCGGTCGTGCTCAGCGCGCTCGAGAGGCTGAGCGCGGAGACGGTCTACGACACCGAGCTCGTCGAGCGCGAGGTGCTCGGCGGCACGGACTTCGGCTTCGTCCCGGCCTCGGTGCGCGACTACGTGCGCTTCCACAAGGGCATGGTGGACTACCGCAACGGCCACCTGCGGTGGGCGTGGGGGCACTTCGACAAGCTGGCGCCGGGCAGCGCCTACCACGCGCGGGCGAGGCTCGTGCGCGCCGTCCACAAGCTCGAGAAGGAGAACGCGACCGAGCCCGCGCTCGCCGAGATGGAGGCGCTTGCCGCCGACGAGGAGGCCCCGCGCGAGGTGCGCAACGACGCGCGCATCGCGGTGGCGCGGCTGCGCTTCGAGCGCGGCGAGTACCAGAAGGCCCACGCGGCCTACGACGCCGTCGATCTGCCCGAGCTCGATCCGGGCCGCGGGCAGATCTACCTGGAGAAGGCCTGGACCTACTACCGGATGGGCGAAGCCTCCAAGGCGATGGGCCTGCTGCTCGCGCTGGACGCGCCGAGCTTCCGCGAGCTGTTCCTGCCGGAGAAGTACGTGCTCGCCGCGCTCATCTACAAGGACCGCTGCCACTACCTGCCCGCCAAGCGCGCCGCGAGGGGCTTTACCCGCCGCTACGGCGCGGCGCTGCGGCTGATACGCGAGCGCGGCGACCTGAAGTCCGACGAGCGGCTGCTCGCCGCTGCCCTGCAGATAGAGCCGGCCGCGCGGCGAGCGGGCGAGCTCGTCGCCCGGCTCGAGCAGGAGCGCGATCTCATCGACGCCTTCGCGAGCCGCTTCGAGGCTTCGGGCCTGACGCGCAGGCTGCGCCAGATCTACGAGCGGGCGCTCGCCGAGGCGATCCGGCAGCGCGAGATCGCCCTCGAGCGCGCCCTGGTAGCCGCCGCCGACCGGCTGCTCCGCGAGGAGGAGCAGGTGCGGCTGCTCGACTACGAGATAGGGCTCGACCTCTACAAGCGGGTCAAGAAGGGCGCGCTCCTCGACAAGCCCCGGGCGTCCGCGCTGGCGCCGGACGAGGACGCGGTCGTCTATCCGTTCGACGGCGAGTACTGGAACGACGAGCTGATGGACTTCCGGCTCGACCTGCCGAGCCGCTGCGCCGCCGCGGAGGGAGACCGATGAAGCGCGTCGCTCTCCTCTGCCTGCTGCTCGCCTCCTGCGCCCACGGCCCTGAGGTCGAGAGGCCCTACCAGCCCTCGTCCCGCGCGAAAGAGCGCGCCGAGCTCATCGCCCGCCTCAAGCGCGACCTCGTGAAGGTCGATCGCTCGATCCAGGTGACCGAGCGGCTCATCGGAGAGTCGCGCTCGGCGCCGTACCTCCCCGATCTCATCTTCCGGCTGGCCGAGCTCTACGTGGAGAAGAGCCGCTACCGCTTCCACCTCGAGGCCGAGCTGCACGCGGCGGCCGAGCGGCGCGGCTCGCTGGTGGTGCCCGACGTCACGCTGCTCAAGCAGAAGGCGGTGAGCCTCTACGAGCGGATAGTGCGCGAGTTCCCGGAGTTCGCCGAGAACGACCAGGTGCGCTTCTTCACCGCCCACGAGTACCGGGAGCTGGGCGACTACGACAAGGCGCTGCAGGTCTACCAGGAGCTCATCGACAAGCACCCGAAGAGCAGCCTCGTCGCCGAGGCGCTGCTCATCATCGCCGACTACCACTTCGACAAGACCGACCTCGACAAGGCGGAGACCTACTACCAGAAGGTGCTCGCCCAGCCCGCGTCGCCGGCGCACGACCTCGCCCGCTACAAGCTCGGCTGGGTCTGGATAAACCGCGGCAAGCACGGCGAGGCGGTCAAGTACTTCGAGGCCGTCGCGCGCTCGCCTATCGGCGCGTCCGAAGGCGAGGAGGCGCTGTCGGTGAAGAGCCTGGCGCTCTCCGACCTCGTCTACTCGTACACCGAGTCGCGCAAGGCCAAGGGCGCGGTCGGGTACTTCGAGGCGCTCTGCGACTCGGCCAACTCGTTCGAAATCGTCCTCGAGAAGCTCGCCAACCGCTACTTCATCAAGCAGGAGATGCAGAACGCGGCGCCCGTCTACCGGCGGCTGCTCGCCATTTCGCGCGACTTCGAGCGCGATCCGGAGCGGGCCGGCCGGCTGTACGAGACCATCAAGGCGAGCAAGGGCAAGGTCGTCCCCACCGCCGAGGACGTGCGGGTGCTCGTGCGCGTCGCCGCCCGCGCCCGCATCGACACGCGCTTGCCCGAGGACGAGCGGGCGGGCCTGCTCGAGGACCTCGAGGTCTTCTCGCGCGACCTGGCGACCAGCCTCCACGTCCAGGCCCAGAAGAAGAACGACAAGGCGGCCTACTCCGAGGCGGCCGACGCCTACCTCGCCTACCTCGAGCTGTTCCGCGGCGAGAAGCACAAGCGGGCGATGCTCGAGAACCTCGCCGAGTCGCTCTTCAACTCCGGGCGGTTCGCCGAGGCGGGGCGCGCCTACGAGAAGGTGGCGGCGATGCTCGAGGGCGAGGAGCGCGAGAAGCCGCTGTTCAGCGCGCTCGTCGCCTTCCAGAACGCGCTCAAGGAGCCGGGCAAGCTCAGCTACTTCGACCGTACCAACGCGCGCTTCGGCATCCGCCAGCTCGGCGCCTTCTACGTGAAGAGCTACCCGCAGAGCCCGAACGCGCCGAAGGTGAAGCTCAACGTCGCGCGCGCCTACTACGAGGAGGGCGAGCTGCGGCAGGCCGGCGAGCTCTTCACCGCCTTCGCCTCGGAGCATCCGGGCGACTTCGACGCCTCCGCCGCCGCGCACCTCGCGCTCGACAGCTTCCACAGCCTCAAGGACTACAAGGCGCTCGCCGAGGCCGGCGCGAAGCTGCTCGCGGTGAGCGCCCTGCCCGCGGCGCTGCACCAGGAGATCAGGGACATCCTCGCCTCGGCCAAGACCGAGGAGCTGTCGGAGGTGGTCATCGCCTCGGACACGGGCGAAGAGGACGCGATCTCCCGGCTCGTGAAGATCGCCGACGACCCGGCGCGCGAGGGCACCGATCTCGCCGAGCGCGCGCTCACCACGGCGCTCGGCCACGCGGTCACCCGCCGGCAGATCCAGGTCGCCGAGGAGGTCGCGCGGAAGATCATCGAGCGCTTCCCGAAGTCGGGCCCGGCGGCGAACGCGGCGCTCACCCTGGCCAGGCTGTCGGCCGAGGTCGGCGACTTCGACGCCTCGGCGGCCCACTACGAGTCGATGGCCGCGCAGTTCGAGGGCGACCCGAAGGCCGTAGATGCCCTCGAGACCGCCGGCGAGCTGCGGCTGATGATCGGCGACCTCTCGCGCGCGGTCGCCGACTTCGAGAAGGTGGCCGCGGCCCGCGAGGACGGCGACTCGCTCGCCCGCCTCGCCGAGGCCCGCCTCTTCAGCCGGGATCTCACCGGCGCGCAGCAGATGGCCGAGGAGGCGCTGAAGGCCGACCCCGGCAACGCGCGCGCCGCCGCGGTCCTCGGCGAGGCGCTCCTCGAGCAGGGCAAGGCGCCCGAGGCCGAGCAGGCGCTGCTCGCCGCCGGCCCGGCGCTGCAGAACGCTTTGCAGACCGATCCCGAGTCGCTCGCCAAGGTCTACTTCCTGTGGGGCGAGTCGGTCTTCGCGCAGTTCAAGGAGATCGGCCCCGAGGACGTCGAGCGCAAGGCGAACATGCTGCAGGCGCTGCAGCAGGCCTACACCAGCGCCGCGCAGCTCGGCGGCGACTGGGCCATCGCCGGGTTGTTCCGGCTGGCCCGCTCGCTCGAGATGCTCGCCGCCTCCATCGAGCAGATGCCCGAGCCGCCGGGCCTCAAGCCGCGCGAGCGGGCCGAGCTCAAGGCGACGCTGCAGCGCCAAGCCGCCGAGCTGCGGGCCGGCTCGAGCCAGGCGTTCGAGGCGTGCGTCAAGCGCGCCCGCGAGCTCGAGATCTACACGCCCTTCGCGCTCGGGTGCGCAACCCGCCGGGACGTCGATCCGAAGCTGCCGACGCCCGCGCCGCGGGCGGCGCCCGAGGCCTCGCGCGTCAAGCCCTTCCGCGACGCGCTCGCGCGCAACCCGGACGACGTCAAGGCGCTCGAGGGCCTGGGCCAGGCGCTGCTCGAGGCCGGCGACTACCACCGCGCGCGCCTTGCCTTCGCGCGCATCGCCGAGCTGGACATCAACTACGGCCCCGCGCACGCCGCGCTCGGCTTCGTCCACCTGAAGATGGGCGAGCCGGTCCTCGCGGTCGCCGCGCTCAACCGCGCCCTCGAGATCGACGCGCGCGACGCGAAGGCGCGCGCCAACCTGGCGGCCATCAAGTGCCGCTTCGGCGACGAGAAGGGCGCGCGCGCCGAGCTCAAGCGCCTCAAGTCGCGCCCGAGCGGACCGGACGTGGACCCGGAGTACACGGCATGCGCGAAGTGAGCGGCCCAAGAACGGCGCGGCCGCTGGCCTGGGCGCTCGCGCTGCTCGTCGCCGCGTGCGGCGAGGCGAACAGCCTCGAGGGCAGCCTCGGCGAGGTCGTAGACCTGCGCTTCGACGGGGTCGAGGTCTCGGTAACCGACGCGGCGGTGAGCGTGGGCTACTTCCGCAGAAAGGGCGAGGCGCGCGACCTCGTCTTCAAGCTCGTCCTCGACTCGCCGCCGGGGAGCGTGGTGCACGGCGTCCGGACGGACCTCTCGCCGATGCCCGACGGCCGCCCGCGCGCCGCGGTGACCCGCTCGGTCGCCGGAGACCCCATCCGCACCTTCGCGCCCATCAAGCACGGGTTCGTCCGGTTCGACGGCCCGCTCGAGATCGACAGGCCCGTCTCCGGCGAGCTCCGCGTGACGCTGGGCGAGGGCGGCGACGCGGGCGAAGGGCGCACCGCGTTCGGGACCTTCTCGGTCGAGCGGATCGAGCGCGGAGGCTGAAGAGGAGAGCGATGCGACGAGCCTTTCCACTCCTGTTGCTGCTCGCCGGATGCGGCCTGCACCGCGTGGATCCGGCGGCCGTCAAGGCGCTGCCGCTCGAGGCCCGGCTCGATCTGCTCGAGGCCGAGAACGAGCTGTTCATCGCCGTGGACGCGGTCGATGAGGCGAGCTTCCGGCTCGAGGACGCCCGCGAGGCATACCGCAGCGCCGACGACCGCATCGACGAGGCCAAGGCGGCGCTCGGTCAGGCCGAGAAGGGCAAGGATCCGCACCTGATAGAGGTGGCGCGGCTCGCGGTCCAGGCGGCCAAGGAGCGCGAGGCGTTCCTCGACGTGTGGCGCGACGTGGAGGCGGCGCGCCTCGACGTCGAGAAGGCGCGGCTCGAGCTCGCGCAGGTCCGCTTCGAGCGGACGAAGGCCCTCGCGGTGAAGCGGGCGAACATCGCCGGCGCCGAGAAGCTCGACCTCGAGGACTACGACGCCGCGGTCGCCGATCTCGAAGAGGAAGTGAAGCAGCGCGAGGAGGAGGCGCGGCTGGCGGAGGAAGGGGCGGGCAAGGCGCGCTCGCGATGGCAGGCGACCCGCAAGCTGCTGGCGCAGAAGACCGGAGGCGGGCAGGGCAGTCCCTGGGTGGAGTAGGGCGATGCCGCGTTCGACGACCGCGAGAGCGGGGGTAGGCGCATGAATGCTCTGACACTGCTTGCTCTGCTAGCCCTGGCCGCCGGCGCGCCCGGCCAGGAAGGAGACGCGCTGCGCAAAGCCCAGGCGGCCGTCCAGCAGGATCCCGAGGACGCGCACGCGCGGGTCGTGCTCGGCATGGAGCTGCTGAACGTGGGCCGCGCGGAGGAGGCGGCGACGCACTTGCGCGCGGCGCTCGACCAGGAGCCCGAGAGCATCGAGCTGCGGCTCACGCTCGCTCAGGCGCTCGGCGAGTGCCAGCGCTACGACGAGGCCGACCAGCTCTGGAAAAAGCTCGTCGCGGAGGCGCCCGACTCGCTCGAGATCCGCGTCTCGTACGCGGGCTTTCTGCGCAAGACCGAGAACCCGGCGGGCGCCGTCGCGCAGCTCCGCGAGGCGCTGCGCATCAAGCCGAAGGACGCGCAGATCCTGTTCAACCTGGGCGAGGCGCTCGAGAAAGCGGGGAAGATAGTCGAGGCGGTCGCCAGCTACCGCGAGGCGCTCGCCGCCGACCCGGCGCTCGTCGCCGCGCGGGTCAACCTCGGCCGGGCGCTCGGCGAGCTCGAGCAGACCGAGGCCGCGATGCAGGAGCTCGGCAAGGCCGCCGAGGCCAACGACCCGGACGCGCACTACAACCTCGGGCTGCTCCACTATCGCCAGGGCCGCGTGCAGGCCGCGATGGCGAGCTACCGCAAGGCCATCGAGCTGAAGGAGGGCCACGCCTCCGCGCACAACAACCTGGGCGTGGCGCTGCTCGAGGCGGGCGACGAGGAGGGCGCGCTCGCCGAGTTCAAGCGCGCCATCGCCCTCGACTCGAGCGAGGCGGAGGCCCACTTCAACCTCGGGTTGCTCTACTTCAAGACCGGCAAGACCACGCTCGCTACCCGCCAGTTCGAGCGCGCCCTGCAGCTTCGCCCCGAGTCGGTCCAGGCGCGCCTGTCGCTCGCCGACGCGCTGCTGAAGCAGAAGGACGCCCGCCGCGCGCTGCCGCTGCTCAAGCACGTGGTGGACCGGCGGCCCAAGGACGCCGGCGCGCACCGGCTCCTCGCGCGCGCCTACCTCGAGACCGGCGACGCGCAGCGCGGGGTCGAGGCGCTCGAGCGCGCCGTGGAGCTGACCCCGGACGACGCGACGGCGCAGGCCGCGCTCGGCGAGGCGCTCCTCTCCATCGGAGACTTGGAGGGCGCGGTCGCGCAGCTCGAGAGGCGCATCGAGACCGAGAAGCGGCTCGAGGGGCGGGCTTCGGCCGCCGCGCACTTCGATCTGGCCGAGGCCTACGCGGCCCGGCGCATCGCGGCGAAGGCGCAGCCGCACTACGAGAAGGCCATCGAGCTCGACGGCGGCGAGGCCCGCTATCAGTTGCGGCTGGCCGATCTGCTGCTCGCCCGCGGCGAGTGGGACGCGGCCCGGCGCGCCTACGAGGCGGTGAAGAACAAGTTCCCCGCGAACGCCGAGGCGCCGGGCAAGCTCGGCATCGTCGCCTCGCGGCGAGGCGACCTGGAGAAGGCCGTGCCCGCGCTCCAGACCGCGATAGCGGTCAACCCGGAGGACGTCGATGCGCGGGTCGAGCTCGGCTTCTGCTACTACCGCCAGGACGAGGTGAAGCGCGCGATAGCCGAGCTCCGCGGCGCGCTCGCGCAGAGGCCGCGCCATCCGCTCGCGCACTACTACCTCGGCGTCGCGCTCTATCGGGACGGCGACGCCAGGGGCGCGCTCGAAGCTCTGGCGAAGGCCGCCGAGCTGGACAGGGGCTTTGCCGATCCGCACTTCCTGCGGGGCCAGATCCTCGAGGCGACCGGGGACAAGGCGCGGGCGCGCGGCGAGTACGAAAAGGCCGTCTCGATAGACCCGGACCACAAGGACGCGAAGGCGGCGCTGCAGAAGCTCGGCAAGTAGCGCAGCTGGCGCCCGGCGAGTCTTCGGCTTGCCCCTCGCCCCCGCCGGCTCGCTCGCTTTCCCGGGCGCTGTCAAGCCGCTTGGCAAATCGTCAAGCGGCGTGGCGGTGCCGCAGAGGTCGTTCCGGGCGAAGAACCGGAGCCTGCGAGTGGCCCAGTTCATGGCCGGGCAGCCCTGCACCGTTCGCCCTGAGCGTAGCTCCCGCCGCGCAAGCGGCGGGAGCGGAGTCGAAGGGCGCCTCGACTTCGCCTCCCGCGTTCCGCGGGAGGCTACGCTCCTAACTAACAGCTCCCCCTGTTAGTTCAAGGCCACAGCCGGCCAACGGGCCGGTCTCTCGCTCGGGGTGACCGGGGATCGGCTCCTACGCAGCAACACGTTTGCCCGACCTCGCCTCCTGCGTTCCGCGGGAGGCTACGCTCGGGCTGACCGGTGCGAGCTCAGGCGCCCCGACCGATTCGCGCCCTCGCGCCGGGCGCGAACGCTGATGGTCGCGCGCTTGCAGTGGCCTGCCTCCCGCCAACACCGGAGGTCAGCATGCCCTGCTCGTATCGATCGTCGCTCGCCCTCGTCGCCGCCTGCCTCCTCGCCTCGGGCCCGTCCCGCGCGGAGGCGCCGCCGGGAGGCGCCCAGGCCTACTTCGCATCGGTCCAGAAGCTCGCGGCGAGCCGCGCCCAGCTCTCGGCCGCCTACCGCGAGGCGAGGTCGCCGAAGGAGCGAGCCAAAGCCGTCGAGCGCGCCCGCCGTCACCTCATGCGCGCCATCGTCGAGGATCTCATCCCAGCCTGGTACGGCACGCGCTGGGAGTTCTACGGCACGAGCGAGACGCCGGGGGAAGGCGCCATCGCCTGCGGCTACTTCGTGAGCACCGTGTTGCGCGACGCGGGCTTCAGGGTCGAGCGCGTCCGCCTGGCGCAGCAGGCCTCGGAGAACATCGTCCTGACGCTCGTCCCCGCGCCTCAGATCCGCCGCTACCGCGGGAAGAGCCCCGGCGAGCTTCTCGCGGCGGTGCGCGCGGAGCTCGGCGACGGGCTCTTCGTCGTCGGCCTCGACTACCACGTCGGCTTCCTGCGCATCGACGGCGAGCGCGCCTGGTTCTGCCACTCGGCGTACCTGACCCCGGGCGCGGTCGTCTGCGAGCAGGCCGCGCGTGCCGCAGGCCTCTCCTCCGGCTACTACGTCGTGGGCAGGCTCCTCACCGACGCGATGATGGCTCGCTGGCTCGAAGGGCGCGCGTTCAGGACGTGGGGCGCGGCTCGATAGCCAGTCGAGGCCCGGCGAACCTGAGGTTGGGGTTCTTCGCCTCGATGTCGCGGTAGGCGTCGATGAGCACCCGGCTCTGGGGCTGCAGCTCGAGCGCGAGCTTCAGGACAGCGTGCGCGCACGACCACTGCCCCTGCGACTCGAAGAGGACCGCCGCCGCGTGCAGCGACGCCGCCGCGACATCGACCTGCCTGGTGCGCCGGCAGGCTTCGGCGTGGCGCAGCCGCAAGCGCGGATCGTTCGGCTGGAGCTTGATGAGCTGCTGATAGGCCTGGACCGCCTTGCTGTACTTGCCCTTCAGGTACAGCGCGGCCGCCTCTTCTTTCATGACTCGAACGTCCATCCCCACCATCCCCCTTACCCCGGCAACCCGAAGAACCTAGGCCCGCGCCGCTGGGCGAGCGGGCTCCGCAGGTGGGGCAGTGGACGCGCCTGGCGGGGCCGAGGTTGGCGCGCGAAGGATCATGCGAAGGAAGGAGACGGCGCGCCTCGACACATCTCCGCGGCGCCACGGTGAAGGCCTTTCTCCGACGCCTGAGGCGGGCTGGGAAGGCGAGCTTCGACCGCGGCGGGCCGAGGCGCGTTCGCGCCTGCGGAACCGAGAGAGAAGGGTGGCAAGTGTCGAATCGAGACAGGTGTCCGGCAGAAGGCTTGCTCGCCTTGCACCCCCCGGTGAGTTCTTCTACAGTCCGCTCGATCGTAAGGCCGAAGATCGAGCCGCCAACAACACAGAGGGTATGAGAATGCGCCCACCCATTCCGCAGCACATCGAGACTCTCAGCCCCTACGTCCCCGGCAAGCCCATCGAGGAGACCGAGCGCGAATACGGCCTCAAGGGCGTCATCAAGCTCGCCTCCAACGAGAACCCGCACGGCCCGTCTCCCAAGGCGCTCGCGGCGCTCGCGGAGGCGGGCAAGTCGCTGCACCTGTACCCGGACGCCTCGAGCTTCTACCTGAAGCGCAGGCTCGCCGAGCACCTGGGCGTCGCGCCCGAGGAGATTGTCATCGGCAACGGGTCGAACGAGGTCATCGAGCTGCTCGTCCGCACCTTCATGGCGAACGACGACGAGGCGCTGCTCTGCAAGGGCTCGTTCATCATGTACAAGGTCGTCCTGCACGCCCACGGCAGGAAGTTCGTCGAGGTGCCGATGCAGGATTTCCGCTACGACCTCGACGCGATGGCCGATGCCGTCGGCGCGAAGACGCGGCTCATCTTCCTCGCCAACCCCGACAACCCGACCGGCACCTGGTTCCAGCGCGTGCCCTTCGAAAGGTTTCTCGACAAGGTCACCAAGGCTGCCCCGCAGGCGCTGGTGGTCATGGACGAGGCGTACTTCGAGTACGTCACCGACCCGGACTATCCGAGCTCGCTGCAGTACCGGCGCGACTACCCCAACCTCGTGACGCTGCGGACCTTCTCGAAGATCTACGGCCTGGCCGGCTTGAGGCTCGGCTACGGCGTGCTCGATCCGCTGCTCGCCGGCTACATGAACCGCGGGCGCATGCCGTTCAACGTGACCTCCATGGCGCAGATCGGCGGCCTCGCCGCCCTCGACGACCAGGAGCACGTCCAGCGCTCGCGCGACCTGAACACCCGGGAGCTCGCCTTCCTGCAGGCCGAGCTGCCGAGGCTCGGCACTCGGGTGCTGCCCTCGCAGGCCAACTTCGTGCTCGTCGATCTCGGGCGGCCCGCCGCGCCGGTCAACGAGGCGATGCTGCGCCAAGGCGTCATCGTCAGGCCCGTGGCCAACTACGCGATGCCCAACGCGCTGCGCATCACCGTGGGCACGCACGAGGAGAACCTGAAGATGGTCGACGCGCTGCGCGAGGCATTGAAGAAGTGAGCCGTCCCATCATCGTCGCCATCGACGGGCCGGCCGGCGCCGGGAAGAGCTCGGTCTCCAAGGCCGCCGCCGCGCGCCTCGGGTTCACGCTGGTCGACACCGGCGCCATCTACCGCTGCGTCGGGCTCGCCGCGCGCCGCCAGTCCATCGCCTTCGATGACGACGAGTCGCTCGGTCGCCTGCTGCCGACCCTCGAGATCGGCTTCCGGATGCAGGACGGGCTCAACCGCGTCTTCCTCGGCGCCGAGGACGTCTCCGAGGCTATTCGCACCCCGGAAAGCTCGCAGGCCGCCTCGGCGGTCTCCGCGCGCCCGGTGGTGCGCGCGGGCCTGCTCGATCTGCAGCGCCGGCTCGCGCTGTCGGTCCAGGCGGGCGCCATCCTCGAGGGCCGCGACATCGGCACCGTCGTCTTCCCGGACGCCGACGTGAAGCTCTTCTTCACCGCTTCGCCCGAGGAGCGGGCCAAGCGCCGGCACCTCGAGCTGAAGGCCAAGGGGATAGACGTCCCGTTCGAGCAGGTGCTCGAGGAGCAGAAGCAGCGCGACCTCGCCGACTCGACCCGCGAGATCGCCCCGCTCAAGCCCGCGCCGGACTCGGTGCTTCTCGACACCACCGACTTCACGCTCGACGAGGTGGTCGCGCGGGTCGTCGCCGAGGTCGAGAAGGCTCGGGCGCGGATCGCGAGCCGCGCCCAGGGTTAGCGCCCGCGCCCTGCGAGCGGGCGCCCGAGCGCCGCCTTGACCGCGCGGCAAGGCCAGTGCTTTAGTCCGCGGGCCCTGGGCGCCGGCGGGGTCCGCGCGCCGGCCAGCGAGACTTGGAGGAAGCGATGGCCACGATGATCACCGACGTCTGCATCAGCTGTGGAGCCTGTGAGCCCGAGTGCCCGAACGCCGCGATCTCGCAGGGCGAGTCGATCTACGTGATCGACCCGGACCGCTGTAACGAGTGCGTCGGCTTCCACGACGAGCTGGCCTGCGCGGCGGTCTGCCCGGTTGACGCCTGCGTCCCCGATCCGAGCCGCGTCGAGACCGAGGCGCAGCTCCTCGCCAAGGCCAGCAAGCTTCACCCCGACCGGCAATTCCCCGCGCTCGAGGCGCTGCCCGCTTCGCTCTCGCACTTTCGGAAGAAGTAGCGGCAGCTCCCGCCCGCCTCGAGCCGGCGAATGGTGTGTCGGTCGCTTGCCCGTGTCGCATAGCGCACGGTAGCGTCGCCGCATGCGCACCCTCAGGTCTGCCTGCTTCGTCCTAGCATTGCTCTTCGCTCTCCCCGCGCAGGCGCAGGGGTTTCTGACCGAGGAGGACTTCGAGGAGGTCGTCGAGGAAGGCGAGGCCCCCGAGCCCGAAGCGGCTGAGCTGCCAGCCGCGGAGTCGTTCGAGCAGGCCCACGCGGCGCGGCGGCGCGACCACGTCCTCGAGGTGGTCAAGGTCGAGTCGGCCATCGAGAGCCTCAACGACGGCACCGTCCAGGTCTTCGGGCTGCGGCGCGCCTACAGGTGCCCGACCGGCGAGCTCGTCTCGGAGAGCGCCTGCAACCCCTGCGTGCGCCGCGCCTCGGAGTGGGGGAGCCGCCCGCACGGCGTCTGGATCTACGAGGCGGTCTGGCGCGCCGGCGACGAGCGCAGCCGCGCCGCGGCCATCGAGCGGCTCGAGCACTTCCGCAAGTACTTCGAGCTGGAGCACCGCGGCGGCGCCGAGGCGGGCTCGCGGGTCTTCGGGTTCCACGAGCTCACCGGCCGGACCCGGGCTCCGGCCGAGGCGGCGAAGGCCGAGCGGGTGCGCTTCTTCGTCGGCGGGGCGGAGGCGACGGCCGCGGTCGTCCCCGCGGCGGCGAGGTTCATCGAGCTCGAGGCGCGGGCCCAGACCCGGGGCGCGAACGGCTCGCTCGTCGAGTATCCCGAGGCGCGCATCGAGCTCACCTCTGCCTGCGGCGAGCTCAAGGAGGCCGGGCCGGGCAAGGCGCTCTTCACGCTCAAGCCGATGGTCGCGCGCTGCGAGGTGAAGGCGACCGCGACGCCCGGGGGCGCGACGGCGGTCATCGGCGTGCGCCGCGCGGTCGAGGTCGAGATCACCTACGAGGGCCAGGCCGCCGACAAGATGCTGCTCGAAGGCGCCGAGTCGGTCGTGCTCGGCTACCGCGCGTCGGCCGGCGGCGAGGAGATGGAGATCCAGCCGGAGTGGAAGGCGCGCGGCGGCGCGCTCGAGATCCTCGACGGCGGGCGCAGCGTCCGGTTCCGGCTTGAAAAGGGCGGCTCGGGCGGCGAGGTGCAACTGCTCGATCTCGCCAACGGCGCGGGCGACACCCTCGTCCTCGAGCGCAAGAGGCCGGAGTAGCCGCTCAGCGCGCGGTCGCCTCTCGCACCAGTGCCCAGAGGCTGCGTCCTTCGAGCGTCGCCCCGAGCGGCGCGTGCGCCAGCGCGACGTGCAGCAGCGCCGCGGCGAGCGCCTCGACCCGAATCGGCGCGTACGTCTCGAGCCGCAGCAGCTTCGCGAGCGGCTCGGCGGCGGCAAAGCCCCTGCCGGGGCCGATGAGCATCGAGGGCCGGAAGATGGTGAAGGGCAGGCCGCTGTCGCGCACCAGGGCCTCGGCGCGCGCCTTCGCCTTCAGATAGGCGCCGAGCGGGTTGCCCGCGCCCACAGAGCTGAGGAGCACGAAGTGGTCGATCCCCGCGCGCTTCGCCGCGGCCACGAGCTGCGCCGTGGTGCCGACGTCGCTCGTCTCGTAGGTGTCGCCGGTCTTGAAGCGCTTGCGCATCGTGCCGATGAGCTGGACGACGGTCGTGCAGCAGGCGAGGACCTCGGCGAGGGCGTCTTCGTCGCCCAGGTCGAGCACGGCCGCGCGGGGATCGACCGGCCCGGCGGCCGCCCGCTTCGGCCGCACGTGCGGAACGATGACCGCCTTGCGGGCGTCAGCCTGCTCGACCACTGCCCGGCCGACGACGCCGGTCGCGCCTGCGATGAAGAGGACGCGCTCTCGCATCGGATGACCGCCTTTCCGACTGGCCGACCGGGTGTTCGGAGGGCCGATCTTCGCGCCGGCCAATCCTGCCGCAGGCGGCCGCGCCGGCAACGGCGCCTCGGCTGTGCTAGGAAATGCCGCTTTCGTCAGGAAACCCCACGAGGATGCGTATGAAGGTACTCGCACAGCTCGTCACGACGCTCGCACTCACTTTGGCCGCGTTTCCCGCCGGCGCCGCGTCCAAGTCGCGCTCGCCCGGCGCGGCCGAGATAGGGCGGATGATGTCCCGCTTCGTCGCGACGCCGATCACCGCCGATCTCTCGGGCCTCTCCGCGGGCGACCGCCGGGCGCTGCGCAAGCTCATCGAGGCGGCGAAAGTCGTCGACGGCATCTTCCTCAAGCAGCTCTGGAGCGGGAACGAGCAGGCCCTCGCGGACCTGCGCGGCGCCGCGGATGACTTGGGTAAGGCGCGCTTCGAGTACTTCTGGCTCAACAAAGGCCCCTGGTCCGAGCTCGACGGCTATACCGCGTTTCTGCCCGGAGTCCCTGCGCGCAAGCCGCTGGGCGCCAACTACTACCCGTCCGACATGACGCGCGAGGAGTTCTTCTCGTGGTTCGAGAAGCTGCCGCCCGAGCGCCAGGCGCAGGCCAAGGGCTTCTTCAGCGTCGTGCGCAGGAACGAGGACCGGCGGCTGTACGTCGTGCCGTACAGCAAGGAGTACGAACCCGAGCTCGATGTCGCCGCCGGGCTGCTGCGCGAGGCCGCGGCGCTCACCGACAACGCGAGCCTCAAGGCGTTCCTCACGCGGCGCGCCGAGGCGTTCCTTTCGAACGACTACTACGACAGCGAGATCGCCTGGATGGAGCTCGACGCGCCCATCGACGTGACCATCGGGCCCTACGAGACCTACGCGGACGAGCTGTTCGGCTTCAAGGCGGCCTTCGAGGCCTACATCACCATCCGCGACGACGCCGAGACGGCCCGGCTCGCCGCGCTCTCCTCACACCTGCAGGAGATCGAGGACAACCTCCCGGTGCCGCCCGAGCAGCGCAACAAGAAGCTCGGCGCGCTCTCGCCGATTCGCGTCGTCAACCAGGTCTACGGCGCCGGTGACGCCGCGCACGGCGTGCAGGCCGCGGCCTTCAACCTGCCCAACGACGAGCGCGTCGTGCAGAAGAAGGGCAGCAAGCGGGTGATGCTCAAGAACGTCCAGGAGGCGAAGTTCAGCGCCATCCTGAAGCCGATAGCCGAGCGGGTCCTCGCGCCCGGCGACCTGGCCGCGGTCAGCTTCGACGCCTTCTTCATGCACATCCTCGCCCACGAGCTGTCGCACGGCCTCGGGCTGCACCGCATCGACGTCGCCGGCCGCAAGACCACCGTGCGCAAGGAGCTCGCCGAGCTCTACAGCGCCATCGAGGAGGCCAAGGCCGACGTCGTCGGGCTGTTCGCGGTCCAGTACCTCATCGACAACGCGAAGCGCCTCGGGCTCGGGTCGCTCTTCGGCCCGAACGCCGAGCGCGAGCTCTACACGACCTACCTCGCCTCGGGGTTTCGGACCTTGCGCTTCGGCATCGAGGAGGCGCACGGCAAGTCGATGGCGGTGCAACTCAACTTTCTCCTCGATCGCGGCGCGGTCGTGGCGCGGGCCGACGGGACCTTCGCGGTTGACGTCGCCAAGATGAAGAAGGCGGTGCGCCGGCTGTCGCGCGAGCTGATCGGTATCGAGGCGACCGGGAACCGGAGCGCCGCCCGCAAGCTGCTCGACGAGCTCGGCGTGCTGCGCCCGCAGGTCAAGAAGGCGCTGGCGAAGCTGAAGGACATCCCGACGGACATTCGGCCCATCTTCTCGACGGCGGATGAGCTGCTCGCGGAGCAGGAAGCTGTGCGGTGAGGTTGGTTGGGGCGCGTGGCAGTGCGCCCGGCGCAGGGTTTGTCGCGCTCGGCGGTAGGGGTGGCACGGCAGTGCGCCTGAGTTCCTTCCGCCTTGTCCAAGCAACTTGGGCGAAATCCGCTCATCCCGAGCGAGAGACCGGCCCGTTGGCCGGCTGTGGCCTTGAACTAACAGGGGGAGCTGTTAGTTAGGAGCTTGAGACCGGCCCTTTGGCTGGCTGTGGCCTTGAACGAACAGCGGATTGCCCTGAAAGCACTGCGTGCGAGCACGTGAAAGTCCCCTCTCCCGCGCAAGCGCGGGAGAGGGGACTTAGGGGCGGATTTAGGGGTAAGGGGTCGGCCCCGATCCTCGGCCGAGCTCCCTGCCGCCGAACCAGGCTTTGCCCCAGGCTCCGTGCTTGCCGCGGTGCACCCTACCCCCAAACCCCCTCCCCGCGGGGCGGGGAGGGGGCTTCGTCGGGGCTCGCGCGCGCTCAATCGGGGAGGCGCGGGGGACTGTTAGTTAGGAGCGTAGAGGCGACCAGCGGGAGCCTCGGAGTCGAGGGACTCGCGGATTCGCCTCCCAAGCCTGATTTGGACAAGAACCTCCCACAACTCGCTCGTGAATCCGGCCACTTGCAGATTCGGGTATTTCGCGCGGAACGAACTCTGGTGCGCGCTCGTTGCTGCTGGTTGGCGTGGTGTGCGCGCCATCGGTGGCGCACTCGGCGAGCATCGGGGGGGCCCATCGACCGCGACCAGCGACGGTGTGCCGTCCTCCGAGGGACCGGTATCGTCAACTCGCGGGGCGGTATCGTCAACGTAAAAGGGCGGTATCGTCAACGCAAAAGGGCGATATCGTCAACGCAAAAGGGCGATATCGTCCACTCGAGGGGATGGTATCGTCAATCACAGGGGGTGGTATCGTCAACGCGAGGGGATGGTAGCGTCCACCTGAGGCGATAGGATCGTCAACAGGAGGGGATGGTATCGTCCACCTGAGGAGATGGTATCGTCAACACGAGGGGATGCGTCGTCCACTCGCGAGGACGGTATCGTCAACCTGTGGGAAGATAACGTCCACACGAAGGGACGGTATCGTCAACCCGGAGTCCGGGTAGCGTCCACGGTGGGGCTTGGTATCGTCAACAGCGCGGGCGGTGTCGTCCGGTTGGAAGACCGGAATCGTCAGCGATCCGGTCCCTGTTTCGCCCGGCCGGCGGCGGTGGTCGCGCCGAGTCGGCGGCCGATTCCTCGGGCGGAATGACCGGCTCGCCGCCTGAAGGTCGCCGCGAAGGGCTCGCTACTTCGCGTTCACCTGCGCGAGGAAGTCCGCGCCGAGCTCGGAGGCGCGCTTGGTGGCCGTCTCGACCGCGTTGATGAGGGTGGTGCGCAGCCCGCCCGCCTCGAGCGTGTGCAGGCCGGCTATCGCGGTGCCGCCGGGGCTGGTGACCATGTCCTTGAGCTGGCCGGGGTGGCTGTGGGTCTCGATGAGCAGCTTGGCCGCGCCGAGGACGGTCTGCGCGGCGAGCTTCTGGGCCATGTGGCGCGGCAGGCCCACCTTCACGCCCGCGTCGGAGAGCGCCTCGATGATCAGGAACACGTAGGCGGGCCCGCTGCCCGACAGGCCGGTGACCGCGTCGAGCAGCGACTCTTCGACGACCACGGTGATCCCCACCGAGTTGAACAGGGCACGCGCCACCTGCAGGTCGGTCTCGGTGGCGTGCTCGCCGCAGGCGAGCGCGGTCGCGCCGGCGGCGACGAGCGCGGGGGTGTTGGGCATCGCGCGCACGATGTGCGCGCCGCGGCCGAGCTTGCGCTCGAGGGCGGCGATAGGCACGCCCGCGGCGAGCGAGATGACGAGCTTGTTCGGGCCGATGGCCGAGGCGATCTGGTCGAGCACCTGGTTCATCACCTGCGGCTTGATCGAGAGCACGACGACGTCGGCGCCCTGCGCGGCCTCGAGGTTGTTGGTCGTGGTGTTCACGCCGAAGGTCTTCGAGAACAGCTCGATTTGCTCCTCGCGCCTGTCGCTCGCGGTGATGTCCCCGGCGGCCGCCGCGCCCGCGTGCAGCAGCCCGCGCACCATCGCCTCTGCCATGTTCCCTGCGCCGATGAAGGTGATCTTCTTGCCCTTGGTCATGCTCTCCAGCTCCGAGTTGCGTTGAGGGGCCCTCACAATGCACCGCTCGGGGCGCGCGCGCACGTTTTGCGGCGCTGCTCGACCGAAGCAGGCGGGGCTTGGCCCCGCCCCGGTCGACTCGTGCGCCGGCCGAGGTCGCGAAGCCCATCGGACTCGGCCCCGGGCGCTGCGCCGCCGAGGGCGGACGCTCAGGGGGAGGAGAGCCGAGGGCCGTCCCGACTGCGACGGCTCGAGACCTCGAGGCTAGGGCGAAGGGATGAAGTTGGCGTCGTTCTGCGGCCCGGTGCCGAAGCGGGTGCGTAGCACCGCGCCGAACACGATCATGCCCAGGACGAAGAGGGCGAGCCCGCCGAGGAAGGGCACGAGGTCTACGACGAAGATGACGGCGACCCCGATGGCGAGCGCGAGCACCTGCGAGCGGCGGGGGTTGCGGGAGGGGAAGCGCGCCCCGAGGAACAGGGCGAGGGCGGTGAAGCCGAGCAGCAGGGCGATAGGGACCGCGAGCCAGAGGAAGGGCAGCGCCACCAGGCCGACGACCGTCACCGCCAGCAGGATGGTGAGCGGCAGCAGGGCGATGAAGCCGACCGCGCCGACCGCCGCGCAGCGGCCCGGGGCGCGCTGAAGCTCGCGGCTGACCACGCGCACGCGCCCCGGGATGAAGGCGAGCAGCAGCAGCCCGAGCACGAAGAGCAGGGCGTGGCGCACGACCGAGCTCGCGAAGCTGCTCGCCTGCTCACGCAGCCACGACGTCTTGGGCTCGGCCTCCTCGGCGCGGCCGGTAAAGCCGAAGCCGGAGCCGATCGAAACCCGCTCGCCACGCACCGTCGCGCCGGGGGCGATCTCGAGGCTGCCGCCGAAGCTGACGACGTCGCCGTGGATGACCGCCTTGGGCCCGAGCACGAGCTTGCCGCCGAAACAGACCGCGTCCTTGAGCACCGTCCCGTCGATCTCGACGTCGCCGCCGAAGGCGACGGCCTCGCGTACCGTCTCGCCCTCTGCGACGCGGATGGAGTGGCCGAAGGCCACCCGGCCATGGCCGCGATCGTTGGCCTCGTCCTCGCGGGCGGGGCCGGCGGCCTCGCCGGCCGCTTCGATGACGACGACGTTGCCGCTGCGCCGGGCGACGAGGTCGTGCTTGCGCAGGATGGCGACGAGCGCCTCGTCGGCGGGCGCGTCGGTGAGCTGCATGTCCACCGTGCCGTGGGGGCGCTCCTCGAAAGCGATGGACCAGCCCGCGGCCCGGGCGAGTTGGGAGAGCGCGTCGCGGGTGCCCGTGCGGTCGAAGTCGAGCGAGACGCGCTTCTTCTCCGCGGGCCAGTCTCCGAGGAGGATCGCGGCGCGCTCGGGCTCCGCCTGGCGGGCCGGCGGCGTCGCTGCGGCGGCCGGAGTGGGCGTCGCGGCGAGGGCGGGCGTCTCCGCGGGGACGGCCTCTGCCGAAGGGAGGGCCGCCGCAGCCGGTGGGGCGGCTTCGGCGACGGCGCCCGAGGCCGCGGCGGACGAATCGGCGGGAGCCTCGGAGGCGGCCAGCAGGAGAGCGGCGAGGAGCGGCGAGAGCGGGGACATGGTTACGACCTCACGCGAGAGCCGGCGAGCAGCCGGTGGAACGCCAGCGCCGAGAGGATGAGCGCCAGGGCTTGAGCGGCGAGCATCGGCATGGCCAGGCTGGCCAGCCGCTCACCGAGGGTGTTGCCGAGCGCGCCGGCGGCCGTCACCGCCTGCGAGGCGAAGACGAGCGCGTCCACGGCCGTGTCAACGACGAGATCCTTCCAGAAGACGGCGAGCAGGCCTCCCGACAGCAGCAGCGCGACGAGCGCCCCGACCATCGTCTGCCGGCGCAGCCGGGCCTGGAGGGCGACCGTCTCGTCGATGCGCTTCCAGGCCCCCTGCAACAGGTCGGAGGGCGGCACGGGATCGCGCAGGCGCTCGAGGGCCCGGCCGAGCTCTCGTTCCTGCTCGGCGGCGCGGCGGCAGCGCTCGCAGGCGGCGAGGTGCTCGCGCAGCTCGTTCGAGCCCTCCTCGAGCGCCAGGAAAAGGGTGAAGCGGTCAGGGCAGCTCATGTGGCCTCCGCGAGCAGCTCGCGCAGCTTGGCGCGGGCGCGGAAGAGTCGGGCCATGATGGTGCCGGGGGCGCTCCCGACGATCTCGGCGATGTCCCGGGTGGTGCGGCGCTGGACGTAGTAGAGGGCGAGGATCTCGCGGTCGCGCGGCGGCAGCTTCTCGAGGGCCGACTCGAGGTTGCGGGTCGCCTGGGCCTGCTCGAGCCTCTCCTCGACCGACGGCGAGAGATCGACCGCGGCGACGGTGGCCTCATCGTCGAGCTCGGGCTGAAAGCCCTTGCGGCGGAGCTGGTCGTAGCAGAGGTTGCGCGCGATGCGCAGGACCCAGACGTCGAAGCGCTGGCCCGGGTCGTAGGAGTCAAGCGCGGCGAAGGCGCGGGCGAACGTCTCCTGGGCCGCGTCGGAGGCGCCGTCGCGCTCGCCGAGGAGCCGGTAGCACAGCCCGTAGACCCGGCCCTGGCAGCGGCGCACGAGCTCGGCGAAGGCCTCGCGGTCGCCGCCGGAGGCGGCGTGCGCGAGCGCGGCCTCGTCGCGTTCAGCGAGAGCTGGCAAGAGGGTGGTCAAGAGCGTGCGAGCCGGATTCAGCGCGAAGGCCACCATCGGGAATCTCCTGGTCACTGCCAGGGGATACGTCTGAGGGCCCAAGCGATTGCGGGGCGCACTCTAGATCGGTATGCGCGGGGCCAGAAAGGCGGGCCGCGGTCGCCGCCTGTCCGCCGGCCGCGGGCGCGGGGCGCCCTGCGCCGCGGCGAACGGCAGGGGTGGCGCGTCGAAGGCCGGTCTGAGCGCCCGGCTACCGGAGCGCGCGATACCCCCCTTCCTTGGCCAGCGACCCTCCGCTCGTGCGGCTGCGCCCGCGCTAACCTCCCGTCTTTATTGAGGCAAGGTCGATCGGCACCTGGGGGGGATGACAGCGGTGCGCCCGTTCGGTTACCTTGTCGCACCTTTCGGCCGGTGTGAGGGCGTAAGCGACATGGAAGCAGACAAGCCGCCATCTACGACGAGAGAGCGCACCAGCGAGTTTCTGCGCGAGGTGTGGTCGCTGGTGCTCGTGAAGGTCGGCGCCGCCGAAGAAGAGTCGAGCCGGGTGCTGCAGAAGGCCGCCGAAGTCGCCGGGTGGGGCGAGGAGGAGGCGCGGCGGCTGGCGAAGGAGCTGGTGGAGCGCCTCGGCTCTCAGCGGCGCGAGTACGAGCGGTCGATCGAGGAGGGCATCCGGCGGGCGATAGGCCGCCTGAAGGTGCCCCGGCGCGAGGAGCTCGAAGGGCTGGGCGCCCGGCTCGACCGGATCGAGGAGCGCATCGCGGCTCTCTATCCCCGGAGGGACGCATGAGCAGCTTCGCGAGGATTTCGCACGCGGCCTTCCGCTTCGGCGCCCACGGCGGGGCGCTGCTGCCGTTCGTGCTGCTGCTCGTCGGGGCAGGTGGCAACGCCGTGCCGGCGTCTCCGGCCCCCGCGAGCGAGCCGGTCGCGGGGGCCCGGGTGGAGCGCGCTCCTCTGCCGCCCGAGGTCGCGCAGATCGATCGCATCCTCGCCGAAAGGGCGCCCGAGCTCGGGCTGGCGCTCCGATGGCGGGTCGCCGCGGCGATCATCGAGGAGTCGAAGGCCGCCGGGTTCGATCCGCTGCTCGTCCTCGGGCTCATCGAGGTCGAGTCCGAGTTCGACGGCGTCGCGGTCTCCTGGGCGGGCGCGCGCGGCCTGATGCAGCTTCGGCCCGTGACCGCTGGCTACCTCGCCGAGCTCGAGGGCGTGCGGCTGACGACCGAGGAGATCTACCGCGACCCTGCGCTGCAGGTGCGGCTCGGCGTCCGCTACCTCGCCCGCCTGCAGAAGCGCTTCCGCAGCCTGGACCTCGCCTTGATGGCCTACAACGCTGGGCCCGAGAAGCTGCGCCAGTCGCTCGCGACGGGCGACATCGAGCGCTTCCGCAACTATCCGCGAGCCGTCCGGCGCAACCACGCCCGCTTTCGCAACGCCGTCCGCCTCGCGCAGGAGAACGCCCTGGCGCAGGCCGATCCGGTGGCCGGATTCCCCAGCGACGAGATGGCGACGCCCTGAGGGAAATCGCCATCGACCACGGGCTGTTGCGCCCCTCGCCCATGCACGTCATCGAGATCTTCGAGAGCATCCAGGGGGAGACGACCCATGCCGGCCGGCCGTGCGCCTTCGTGCGCTTTGCCGGCTGCAACCTGCGCTGCCGCTACTGCGACACCAGCTACGCCTTCCAAGGCGGCACGAGGATGGAGCGGGCCCGGATCCTCGAGGCGCTGGGCAGGTTCAAGACCCGCTTTGTCACTCTGACCGGCGGCGAGCCGCTCCTTCAGAGAGAGCTGCCCGCCCTGTGCGCCGACCTGCTCGCGGGCGGTTGGGAGGTCTCGGTCGAGACGCACGGCCAGATCGACGCGGCGGCCATCCCTCCCGGCGTCCACCGCATCTTCGACCTCAAGACCCCGGGCTCCGGAGCCGAGGACCGCGCCTTCGTCAACCTGCGCTCGGTCAGGCCCGAGGACGAGCTGAAGGTGGTCGTCACCTCCGAGGCCGACTTTCGCTGGGCCGCCGACGTGGTGCGCCGCTTCGAGCTGGAGGGGAAGCTGCCGATAGTCTTTTCGCCCGCTTTCGGAGCGGTCGAGCCGAGAGAGCTCGTTCGCTGGCTGCTCGAATCGGGGCTCGAGGCCCGTGTCGGGCTGCAGCTTCACAAGTACATCTGGGGATCGGACATCCAGGGCGTCTGAGCGGCCGAGCGCGCATGGCCGCCTGGTCACGCGCCCGCGCGTGCCCGCTCATCGATCGTCCAAGTGCCCGTCAAACCTGCCTGAATGGCTTCGGGGTGTAGTCCGTTCAACAGACCGTGTCAGCTTGACTTGGCGCTTCTCCCGGGTATACCAAGACCCCTGATTCGGAGGCGCACCTCAACTAAGCCATGGAGGTGACTGATGGTTTCCGTGCCGCGTCTGGTCCTCACCCTCGCCATCGCGCTGCTCCCCTCGCAGGTGCTGGCCGCCAGCGTCTACCTCAACGGCACCAAGGTCGACGGCATCCTCGTCAACCAGAAGATGGAGAAGTGCAGCGTCGAGTTCGACGCGAAGGGTGACGTGCGGCTCGACTGCCCCGGAATCGCCATCAAGTTCGAGGGCGGGCAGGCGCCAACCACCGACGAGTCGGCCGTCGCGCAGCTCACCAAGAAGTACTTCTTGGTCACCGAGCAGGCGGTCAGGGGCGCGACCGAGTTCGACATCGAGGTCTACATCAACAGCAAGTTCATCCGCCGGTTCAAGAGCGACGAAGAGCAGTACGTCGGCGAGATCACCGAGCACCTCGTCCCCGGAAAGAACAAGGTCACCTTCGTCGCCCGCAAGAAGGCGGGCGAGGCGCGCCGAAGCTTCTCTCCCGAGCACTTCTTCCGCGTGATCATCGGCGAGGGCAACGCCAGCGGCGACCGCGTGATGATCGACGACGCGGTCATCACCTTCCAGAAGACCGCCGCCGACGCCCAGGACTCCAGCAACGAGTTCAGCCTGGTCACCCGCTGAGAGCGTCCATGTTCACCGCCGACCCGCGCATCACCCATATCCCCGCGCTGCGCGAGCAGGTCGTCTCGCTGTCCGCCTCGCTCAACAAGCCGCACATCGCGGTGCCGGGCCGGGCCGCGCAGGAGGTGCAGGCCTACGTCGTCGGCATCGTCGCGGGCGGCGGCTTCTCGCTGTTCGTCTACCTCTTCCTCACCGCCACCTACGAGGCGGTCGTCTACGTCGATCACGACCGCTTGCGCGTCGACGCCCAGGGCTACAAGAACGTCGAGGCCGACGCGATGGCCTTCCTCGAGAGCATGGGCTTCATGATGGAGCCGCTCAACTTCCGGCGCCTGTCGCCCGAGCAGCAGGACGAGGTGATGAAGAGCGTTCCGTGTTTCACCAAGGACCTGAAGGCCTTGGCCGCCGCGGCCGCGCCTCGGGAGGGCGTCGAGCAGGGCGACCCGCCTCAGCTCAGGCTCGCCCGGCTGCTCGCCGCTTTCTGAAAGCACATTGATGTCCGCGACCCCTCCGTCACTTCGATCGTCCCTCGCCGCGCTCCTACTCGCCGCGCCGTTGCTCGGCGGCGCCACCTGCTCGAGCCGCCCCGACTCGAAGGCCCGCGAGCAGGCGGCCATCCACTACGACCTCGGCGTCCAGGCGATGCGCACCTGCGACGCGCGCGCCGCGCTCAAGGAGTACCAGCGGGCCGTCGAGCTCGACCCGCAGCTCGACCTCGCGCACAACGCGCTCGCGCTGACCTACCACCTGTCGTTCGGCGACGTCGACTCGGCCATCCGCCACTACCAGGAGGCGCTGGAGCTCAACCCCAAGTTCTCCGAGGCCTACACCAACCTCGCCAACGCCTACCTCGCCCAGGGCCGCTACGACGAGGCCATCCCGCTCTACGAGAAGGCGCTGGGGGACATGCTCTACAAGACGCCCTTCATCGCCGAGAACAACCTGGGCTGGTGCTACTACAAGAAGGGCGAGGTTCAGCGGGGCATCGACCACATCCGCAGCGCGATCATCGCCAACGCCCAGTTCTGCCTCGGCTACCGGAACCTCGGCATCATCTACGGCGAGCTGGGCGAGCCCCAGAAATCGGCCGACAACTTCGCCCAGTTCGTTAAGCACTGCCCGGACTCGGCCGACGCGCACTTCCGCTACGGCGCCGCGCTCCTGAAGCTGCAGGACACCGAGGGGTCGCGCCGTGAGCTGCAGGCCTGCGTCGAGCGCAGCCGCGAGCCCGAGCCCAAGGAGAGCGAGGAGCGCGGCTGCCGCAAGGCGCAGGAGCTCAGCATCGCCGAGGACTGCCAGCGCTACCTCCGGCTGCTCGAACAGCAATGACCTCTCACGCCTCCCACCCCAACACCGACGGCCGCGACCCGACGCAAGCAGACGGCGCCGACGCGGGAGCCGGCGAGTCCTTCGGCCGCTACCTCGCCCGCGAGCGCGAGCTGCGCGGCATGAGCCTCGAGCAGATAGCCGAGCAGACGCGCATCGGCACCAGCAACCTGCGCGCGCTCGAGCAGGACGACGTGTCGCGGCTGCCCGCGCGGGTCTTTGTCCTCGGCTACATCCGCGCCTACGCCCAGGCCATCGGCCTCAACCCCGACGAGGCGGTGCTGCGCTACGAAGAGATGATGCAGAAGAGCCAGCCCGCGACTGACGAGGACGAGGCGCGCCGGCCGCGCCGTCGCCGCCTCGTTGCGCTGCTCGTCGTCGTGGTGCTGCTGGCCGCCGTCGCGGGGGCGTGGCTGCTGATGCGGCAGTAGGCGGCCCGATGGAGCGCTTTCGCTGCCGCGCGGTCGTCCTGTCGGCGGTCGACTACGCCGACTCCGACAAGGTCGTGACCCTGCTGACCGACGAGCGGGGGAAGGTGGCGGTCTTCGCGCGCGGGGCGCGCAAGAGCCGGCGCCGGTTCGCCGGCGCGCTCGAGCCGTTCAGCCTGCTCGAGGTCCAGCTCTGCGAGACCCGCGGCGACACCTTTCGGCTCGACGGGGTCGAGCTGCTCGACGGCTTCGGCGAGCTGCGAGGGGATCTGGCGCGCATCGCCCGCGCCGCCTGCGCGGCGGAGCTGGTGCGCGAGCTGTGCCGCGAGCGCGAGCCCCAGCCGGCGCTCTTCGCGCTGTTGTGCCGCTACCTGCAGGCGCTCGCGCGCGGCGGCGCAGGGCCGCTGACGCTGATGCGCTTCGAGCTCGCCGCGCTCGCGCACGCGGGGCTGATGCCGCAGCTCGACCGCTGCGCGCGCTGCGGTGGCCGGGTGCCCGAGGACGCGCTCTTCGATCCCGAGCACGGGGGCGTGCTGTGCGCGGCCTGCGCGCCGAGCCTCGGCGCGCGGATCTCGGCCGAGGCCGCCCGCGCGCTGGCGACGCTGCAGCGGGCGCAGGCCGGCACCTCGCTCGAGCTGCCCGCGCCGGTGCGCGCCGAGGCGCGGGCGGTCCTGTCGGGGTTCGTCGCCCACCACCTCGGCCGCAGGCTCAAGAGCTACGAGTTCATGAGAGAGATGGGAATCGAGGCATGAGGCCGCTTTCAGAAAGAGCGTTCGACGCGCTGTGCGTCGGCGAGGCCCTCGTTGACTTTCTGCCCGACCGCAAGGGCCGGCGCCTGCGCGACGTCGAGGTGTGGACCCGCTGTCCGGGAGGCTCGCCGGCCAACGTCGCCATCGGCGTCTCGAGGCTTTCGGGCCGTTCGGCCTTCCTCGGCGTGGTCGGCGAGGACGAGCTCGGGTACTTCCTGCGCGAAAGGCTCATCGCCGAGGGCGTTGACGTGCGGGGGTTGCGCCACAGCGCCGAGGCGCGCACCGGCATCGTCTTCGTCTCGCTCGATGAGACCGGCGAGCGCAGCTTCACCGACTACCGCAAGCCCTCCGCGGAGCTGCTGCTCGCGCCCGAGGACGCCGCGGCGGCGGACGTCGAGCAGACGCGCATCCTCCACCTGACGACGAGCTCGCTGCTGCGCCCTGAGGCGCAGCAGGCGGCCGCGACGCTGATGCGCCAGGCGCGCGAGCGGGGCTGCCTCGTCACCTGCGACCCGAACATGCGCCCGAGCTTCTGGGGCGACGACGCCGGGCTGCGGCGCGCGCTCGACCTGCTGCTGCCGCTCGCCGACGTCATCAAGCTGGCCGAGGACGAGCTGGCGCTGTGCACCGGCGAGCGCGATCCGGCGCGCGGTGCGCAGGCGCTCATCGAGCGCGGCGCCAAGCTCGGCATCGTCACCCGCGGCGCGCGCGGCGCGCTCTGGGCGCGCGGCGGCAAGGTGTTCGAGCAGCCGTCGCCGAAGGCCGCGGTGGTCGATCAGACCGGCGCCGGGGACGGGTTCGACGCCGGGCTCATCACCTGGCTCGGGCGGGAGATGCGCGAGGGCAAGCGGCTCGAGGATCTCTCGGATGCGCAGGTAGCCGAGGCGATGCGGTTCGCCTGCGAGGTCGGCGCCGCGGTCGTTACCCGGCTCGGCGCGGTCGCGGGGCTGCCGCGACTCGAGAGGCTGCCGGCGAGACAGTCGTGAGTTGTGAGTTGTGAGTTGTGAGTGCGGGGCCTTTCCCGTTCGCCCTGAGCGTAGCTCCCGGCACGCGAGCGGCGGGAGCGGAGTCGAAGGGCACTTCGACCTTTGGGCGCGCAACTCGACGCCGCCTCCCGCGTTCCGCTGGAGGCTCCGCTCGGGTGACCTTGAAGAGGCATGCACCGTTCGCCCTGAGCGTAGCTCCCGGCACGCGAGCGGCGGGAGCGGAGTCGAAGGGCACTTCGACCTTTGGGCGCGCAATTCGACTCCGCCTCCCGCGTTCCGCTGG
>JBMNNX010000240.1:0-10387 GCA_050942745.1 Myxococcales bacterium | reverse complement strand
CCCTGCGCGATGGGATCGCCGAGCCGCTGCTGAAGGGCTCGGGCGCGATCTCGACCGCCTCGATGGCCGACGGGCTCGTTCCCATCGGGCTTGACTCCGAGGGGCTCGCTGCCGGCGAAGAGGTCGAGGTTCGGCTGTTCTGATGTGGCATCGTCGCGGCCCGCCGTCCGGTACGGCGGGCGCGAAGGCGCGAGGAAGCTCGCTTCTTCCCGCCGGCAGATTCGGCCCTTGGCTTTGCTTCGGGCCGTCCGGCCGCACGCCTTGACGGTGGGAGGCGGCCCCGACGGGGACACTCGAGCGAAGACGCGAGCGGACCCAAGAAGCCGGCGGCCGCCGACGCAGCAGAAGGGAAAGGACAATGGAAGACGGATGCTTTGGCGCTGGTGTGAAGACCCGCGGATACCTGCGCACGACTCCCCTCGTCGACGCGCAGGAGCGGCTGCTCGCACGGCTGGTGGGCACGCTGCCGGCAGAGAGCGTCGCCACCGAGGACGCGCTCGGCCGGGTGACCGCGGCGCCGGTCTTCGCGCGCGCCTCGTCGCCCCACTTCCACGCCGCGGCGATGGACGGCATCGCGGTGCGCGCCGAGGCGACCCGCGCGGCGAGCGAGGCGCACCCGCTGCGGCTGAGGCGCGGCGAGGGCTACGAGGTCGTCGACACGGGCGACCCGCTGCCCGAGCGCTTCGACGCGGTGGTGATGATCGAGGAGGTCCATGAGTGCGGCCCGGACGAGGTCGAGATCCTCAAGGCCGCTGCGCCGCGCCAGCACGTGCGGCTCGTCGGCGAGGACGTGGTCAAGGGCGAGCTCATCTTCCCGCGCGGCCACCGCCTGCGCCCGTTCGACCTGAGCGCCCTGCTCGGCTGCGGCAACCTGGAGGTGCCGGTCGCGCGCCGACCGCTCGTCGGCATCCTGCCGACCGGCGACGAGGTGGTCGAGCCGGGTGCGCCGCTCGAGCCCGGGGCGATCGTGGACACCAACTCGCGCATGCTCGCCGCGGTAGTGCAGGAGGAGGGCGGTCTGGCGCGCCGCTATCCCGTCTGCCCGGATGACGAGGGAGCGCTCGAGCAGGCCGCGCGGCGCATCGTCGCCGAGTGCGACGTGGCGCTGGTCATCGCCGGATCGTCGGCGGGCCGCGGCGACTTCACCGCGCGGGTGCTCGATCGCGTCGGCTAGCTGCTCGTCCACGGCGTCAACATCATGCCCGGCAAGCCCTGCGCGCTCGCGGTCGCCGACGGCAAGCCGGTGATCGGCGTGCCCGGCTATCCGGTCTCGGCGAGCGTCGTCGCCGACCTCTTCGTGCGTCCGGTCCTCGCGCGGTTGCTGGGCGTCGGCGCGCCGCAGCGGGAGCGGGTGCGCGCGCGGCTGCTGCGAAAGGTGCCCTCTCGGCTCGGGCACGAGGAGCTCGTGCGCGTGACGCTCGGCCGGCTACGCGAGTCGCTGGTGGCGGTCCCGCTCGGCAGGGGCGCCGGGGCGATCACCTCGCTGTCGCGAGCGCACGGCCTGATGCGCATCCCCGAGCGGCGCGAGGGGTTCGACGCGGGCACCGAGGTGGAGGTCGAGCTGCTCGTGCCGCGGGCCCAGATCGAGCGGACCGTGCTCTGCGTCGGCAGCCACGACCCCGCGCTCGATCTGCTCGGCGACCTGCTGTCGGCAAAGCACCCGGGAGCGCGGCTGTCGTCGGCGTCGGTCGGCTCGCTCGGCGGTCTGCTCGCGGTCGCCTCCGGCGAGGCGCACCTTGCCGGCGCGCACCTGCTCGACCCCGAGAGCGGCGAGTACAACCTGCCGGACATCGCCCGGTACATCCCGCAGGCGCGCGTCGCGGTCTTCACGCTCGCGCACCGCGCCCAGGGCCTGCTCGTTCCCAGCGGCAATCCGAAGGGCTTGCGCTCGCTCGAGGACCTTGCGCGCGAGGACGTGGTCTTCGTAAATCGCCAGCGCGGCTCGGGGACGCGGGTGCTGCTCGAGCACGAGCTGGCGAGGCGGGGGATTTCGCCGCAGCGCATCCGCGGCTGGCGGCATGAGGAGTTCACGCACGCGGCCGTGGCGGTGGCGGTGAAGAGCGGGGCCGCCGACGTCGGGCTCGGCGTGCTCGCCGCCGCCCGAGCGCTCGGGCTCGATTTCGTCCCCGTCGGCGAGGAGCGCTACGACCTCGTGGTGCCGCTCGACCTCATCGAGGATCCGCGCGTCGCGCCGGTGCTCGGGTTGCTCAGCAGCGCGGAGCTTCGAGAGGCGCTGCGCAGCCTCGGCGGGTACGACGACCGGGAGACGGGGCGGCGGGTGGCGTGAGGAGCGCCAAGGTGGGCCGCGGCAAGACGTGACTTGCGACGGTCTTCGTAGGGGCGCGCGCGCCATGCGCCCCTGGCAACCTCCGACCGATCGGCTGGGCTCCGGCGAAGCCCGGGGCCGTGCCTCATAGGGGCTCAGCCTGTCCGGTAATCCCTCGAACGACCTTTCGACCGTCTTCAGCGCATCAGCCCGTGGCGCTTCATCTTGCGCCACAGCGTCGTCGAGGAAACCGCGAGCTCGCGGGCGACCTGGGCGAGGTCGCCCGGGTTGCGGGCGAGGGAGGCGGAGATGGCGGCGCGCTCGGCGGCGTCGATGGCCTCGGCCAGGGTCACAGGAGGCCCGACGGCCGCGCCGCTGGGCGTCAAGGCGACCGGGATCGCGGGCTCGAGGCCGAAGGGAAAGTCGCTCGGCTTGAGCTCGTCGGACTCGGCGAGCGCCGCAGCCCGCTCTATCGCGTTCTCGAGCTCGCGCACGTTGCCCGGCCAGCTCCAGTTGCACAGGTGCTCGATAGACTCGGGCGACAGGGCGCGGCGGGTGCCGCTGCGCTCGTTGTAGCGGCTCAGGAAGTGCTGCGCGAGCAGCGGCACGTCCTCGATGCGCTCGCGCAGCGGCGGCACGCGCAGGGGCACGACGTTGAGCCGGTAGTAGAGGTCGCCGCGGAAGCGCTTCTCGGCCACCGCGAGCAGCAGGTCCTGGTTGGTGGCGGCGACCAGGCGCACGTTTACCTTCACCGGCGTGCTCTCGCCGATGCGCCGGATCTCGTGCTCCTGGATCGCGCGCAGTAGCTTGGCCTGGAAGCCCAGGGCCGTCTCGGTGATCTCGTCGATGAACAGCGTGCCCCCGTCGGCCTCCTCGAACAGGCCGCGGCGCGCCTTGATCGCGCCGGTGAAGGCGCCCTTGGCGTGGCCGAACAGCTCGCTGTCGAGCAGCGTCTCGGTCATCGCCGCGCAGTTGACGGCGACAAAGGGCTTGTCCGAGCGCTTGGAGAGGGCGTGGACCGCGCGGGCGACCAGCTCCTTGCCGGTGCCGCTCTCGCCCTGGATGAGCACGGTGGCGTCCGAGCTCGCCGCGCGCGCGAGCTGCGACTCGAGCCGCCGCATCACCGCGCTGCGGCCGATGATCGCCCTCAGCCCGTAGCGGCGCCGGAAGTCCTCGGCGTAGAGCGACACCTGCGACAGCAGGCGCCTGCGCTCGACGGCCTTGGCGACGCGGATGAGCAGCTCGGGCTCCTTGAAGGGCTTGGTGACGTAGTCGTAGGCCCCGCGGCGCATCGCCTCGACCGCGCTCTCGATGGTGCCGTAGGCGGTCATGACGATGACCTGGCAGTTGGGAGCGAGCGTGCTGACGCGCTTGAGCAGCTCGAGCCCGTCGAGCGGCTCCATCTTCAGGTCGGTGAGCACGACGTCGAAGGTGCGCTCGGCCAGCAGGCCGACCGCTTCCTCGACCGAGCCGGCCTCGGCCACCTCGTACCCCTCGTCGCGCAGGAGCAGCGCGGTGGTCGTGCGCATGTTCTTCTGGTCGTCGACGACGAGAATGCTGCCCGTGTTCTCCACGATTCACCTTCCAGAAGACGACGGAGTCTATCGCGCGCGCGGCGCCGGCGGGGCCGATTTGTCACCGCGGGGACAATGTCCGTGAGAACGGCCAGGCGGCGGGGATCATTCGCAGGGCGGAGGCGGCTCGCGGGGCTCCTCGCCCTCTTCGGCGAGCGGCCGGCGAGGCGCGCGTGCTCGCGGCCCTCGGATGCGGCTCGATCACCGGAGGCCGCCGCGCAGGACGCGCGCGTCGCCGACCCGCAGGGTCACCTTCTCGCGGTCGAAGTATTCGCCGAGCGGGATGGTGTACTTGCGGGTCGCGCCTACGAGCTCCTTGAACTGCTGGGTGGTTATCCGCTCGTGCTCGCGGAGGAAGGCGACGAGCCGCTCGCGCAGCCCCGCGACCCCCGCCGCGTCGAAGTAGAGCTCCTGGTTGACGCGCACCAGGGTGCCCTGCTTCTCGAGCAGCTTGACGGCCGAAAGCACCTTCGCCTGCGGAGCGCCGAGCAGCTTGGGCAGCTCGGCGACGTAGGGAGGCGTCAGGCCGGCCTCGCTCAGCGCGCGGGCGATCTCGTCCTTCAGCTTGCCGTCGCTGTCGCCCGAGGCCGCCTGTCTGCCCCTCTCGCGCACGACCTCGCCGTCGAGCTCGAGCTCGCCCGTTTCGACGAGGCCCGCGAGCAGGCGCGCGTAGAGCTTGGGATCGAGGCTCTTGCCGAGGCGGCGCCGCAGCTCCTCGCGCGACAGGCCGGTCGAGAGGCTGTCGGCCGCGTGGTGGGCGCGCACGGCGGCGAGCGCGCGTCGGGCGAGCGAGCCCAGCGCGACCGGCGACAGATAGGCGCGCCGCTCCTTGTCGAAGAGGATGGCCTCGCCGCGGCTGCTCATCACCTCGAGCACGCGGGCGAGCTGGCGCTCGGGCAGGGCGGTGCGCTCAAACAGCTCGAGCGCGGTCAGGCCGCGGTAGCCGGCCTCCGCGAGCAGGTAGGCGACGCGCGGTGCGGGCTCGGCCGCGGTCAGCTCGGCGAAGCCCCGGCCGGCCTCGGGGCGGCGGCCGCGGCGCTTTCGCGGATGGATGGAGAGGATGCGCCCGCCGGCGACGGTGTGGCCGCGGCCGGGGATGGCGTTGAAGCCGCGCAGGATGAAGCGCTGGCCGGGCAGCGCGGCGATGGGCGCGCCGAGCCGAAGCTGGGCGAAGGCGCGGCCCCCGGGCTCGAGCCGGGGCTCGCCGATGAGCGCGACGAGCGCGGGCGCCTGCGCGGTGCCCAGGTGCAGCAGGAGCTTCGAGCGGTCCTTGAGCGGCCGGGGCGCGGCGGCGAGCAGGTCGAGCTCGACGTCCACTATCTGGGTCGGCGAGACCACGCCCGTGCCGACGGCGACCATCCCGCGCGAGATCTGGCCTGCCTCGACGCCGGGGAGGTTGACGGCGGTGCGTTGGCCGGCCAGCGCGCGCTCGACCTCGGCGCCGTGGACCTGCACGGTGCGCACGCGCAGCCGCTGCGCGCCGCCGGGGATGAGGTCGAGCTCGCCGCCCGCGGCGATGGAGCCCGACAGCAGGGTGCCGGTGACGACGGTGCCGAAGCCCTTGAGGCTGAAGGCGCGGTCGATGGGCAGGTAGCTCGGGCCGTCGGCGGGCCGTTCGGGCGTCTGCGCGGCGAGCCGTTCGAGCTCGCGGCGCAGCGTGTCGAGCCCCTCGCCGGTCTTCGAGCTGACCTGGATGACGGGCGCGCCTTCGAGGAAGGTGCCCTTGCAGGCCTCGGCGACGTCGGCGCGCAGCAGCTCGATCCACTCCGCGCCGAGCTCCGCGGCCAGATCGCCCTTAGTGAGCGCGACGAGGCCGCGCGGCACGCCGAGCAGGCGGCAGATGTCGAGGTGCTCGCGGGTCTGGGGCATGACGCCCTCGTCGAGGGCGATGACGAGCACGACGAGATCGATGCCGGCCGCGCCCGCGGCCATGGCCTTGACGAAGCGCTCGTGCCCCGGGACATCGATGACGCCGGCGACCGCGCCCCCGCCGAGCGCGAGCTGCGTGAAGCCGAGCTCGATGGTGATGCCGCGGCGCTTCTCCTCCCGCAACCGGTCGGTGTCAATGCCGGTGAGCGCCTTCACGAGGCTGGTCTTGCCGTGGTCGATGTGGCCGGCAGTGCCGATGACGAGGCGCATGGGGGGGACAGTTATGAGTTGTGAGTGCTTAGTTGTTAGTGCGGGCCCGAGGGCTTCGTTCGTTGGGACGGCGGCTGCCGGCTGCGCGCCGGATCGGTGGTCGACGGTGCGGCCTTCTGTCGTCGAGAGTGGGCGTCCAGGCGGGGCGCATCGAGGCGGCATCCTGGGCCGGGCGGCCGGCACACGACCCACTTATGACTCATAACTCATGACTAACAACTCATAGCTAACAACTTCCCCTAAATCCCAAACCGCCAGCTCGCCTGCGCCAAGAACCCGCCGACCTGCAGGTCGCGCGCGACCGCGTTGTCCCCGGTGTTCGCGTGCAGCCAGCGCAGCTCGAGGCCGAGCCGGTCGGTGCCGAAGGGGATCTCGACGCCGGCGTGGACGCCGGCCGAGAAGAGGGCGCCGGAGTCCGTGGCGTTCGCGACCTTGCTGTGCGAGCCGACGGAGGCGACGGTGAGCCCGAGCGAGCCGCCGACGAAGGGGACGGCCGGCCCAAGGGCGAACGACCAGGTCGCTTCGGCGAGCAAGGGCACGGCGGTCACGCTCAGCTCGTGCGCGTGCGCCGGGAGCAGAGCCGAGCGCGGGATGCTCCAGGAGGCCTGGTAGCGTAGGAAATCGGCCGAGAGCCCGACGAACGGGCCGGTGGCGGGCTTGGCCGTAGGCGCGAATATCGCCCAGCGCGCGGTGAGCCCGGCGGCGGGGCCGAAGGCGGCGATCTGCGGCTGGCTCACGCCCCCGGCGCGCAGGCCGACGAAGAGCCGCCGCGGGACTCTGGCGCGCGGCAGCAGCTCGGTTCCGACGCGCGGCGGTCGGCCGGCCGGCTCGCGGACGCCGGTGGCAGGCTCGGCCCCGCCCGGAGCGCGGTCAGCCGTCGCGACGATGGTCTTCGGCGCGGCGGCGGCCTCGGGTGACGTATGGCCGTGCGCGCTCGCGGACTTCTGGTCCTCGGCCGGCGCGGCCTCGGGCGAGGTTTGGCCGGCCGCGCTCGCGGACCGTTGGTCCTCTGCTGGCGCCGTCGGGGCGCCCGCGCTCGCGGAGCTCTTGTCCTTGGCCGACGCGGCCTCGGGCGACTCGGGGCTCGGGCCGGCTTTCTCGACACCGCCAGCGGGTTGGCCGGCGGTAGCGGCGGCCTGCTTCTCCGGATCCTTCTTCGGGTCCTTCTTCGCCTGGGGGGCGTGACGCTTGGGCGTCCTCTTCACGAGCGGCGCGGGGACGAACGGGGGCGGCTCTTCGAAGGCGACCAGCACCTCGCCCTCGCCCTGGCCGACCTCCAGGAAGAGCGTATGCGGACCGCCCGGCACGTCGATTTGCTTCTCGACGGGCGCCGAGGCGAGGACCGCTTCGCCCGTGACGCGATCGATCGGCTTGCCGCCGACGAGCAGTCGCCCGACCTCACGCCCGTCGCGCCTCAGCGTGACGGCGATGGGCCCGGCGCCCGCGGGCGCGAGCCGGCGCAGCAGGACGCGAACCGAGGAGGGGCCGATGATCGCGCCTCGCAGCACCTGCTCGGCGCCGACCTTGTAGCTGGGCGCCTCGGTGCCGGCGACCCGCGCGGTCGGGTGCTCGGATTTGACCCGCACCTGGGCCGCGGAGGCTGGGGCGCAGACAAGCACGGCGACGATCGCAACTAGCGCACGCATGCAGGCTCCGGAGCTGGGAGAATGGCCGCAAGTCTACCTGCTCACTTACGGGCACTCCAGCCGCGGCGCGAGGCGGTCGGCAACGCGCCTACTGCTGTGGCTTATCCGAGGGCGGCGCGGCCGTAGGCGCGGTGGTGGGCTCTGCGGGCTGCGGCGCGGAAGGGCACGTGGCACGCGAAGGATCGCATGCGGTATCGGCCGCGTTCGCCGGCGGGCTGTCGGCCGCAGTCGCCGGCGGGCTGTCGGCCGCAGTCGCCGGCGGGCTGTCGGGCGGGGCAAAGCCGGGCATGAGCTGGAAGGCTGTCTTCGCGGCGCTGAGGGGCAGGGGGTTGGCCTTGAACTTCTTCGGGAAGGCCGACATCGCGTTGTCTCCGAAGGCGACGAGTTCGAGCCCAACGCCCCAGCTCGTCTCCATGCGCACGAGGCCAAAGCCGGGGACCTGCGTGCTCGCCCAGAGATCGACCCGGCCCTTCTTCGAGTTGACCACATAGTGGTTGCAGTCGAAGGTGCCGGCCAGGGTCTTGATGCGTTTGCGGCCGCGAATCGCCTTCTTCCGGCGCTCCTTGCAGTCGCTCCCTTGGCATGCGGACTCGGAGGGCTTCACCGTCGGGTCTTCGACGCTGAAGATGGCCGCGCCCATCTTCAGATAGACCTCGGGCCGCTCGTTCTGCGAGCGCAGGCGCAGGGCATGCTGGCCGGTCTTGCCGATCCACACCTCGACCCAAGGCGCGTCGGGCCGCGCTTCGTCCGCGAGGATGGAGATTCGCATCGTGTCCGAGAGGTCGAGCTTGCCTTTGTTCAAGGCGGCGAATTCGGTCCAGTCGCCGATCGCCGCCGGCTTCTCGACCGCGGGCGCGAGGTTCGAGAGCGGGTGGTCGCCCGGAGGCAGGTCAACGGCCGCGGCCGGCGGCGGGCTCGGGCTCTTCTGCTCGGCAGCGGCCGCCTTGCCCGCGGACAGCGCCAGGCAAAGGCCGCATCCGGCGGCAAGCAGCGAACGACGCGTCATCGGGGAACCTCTCCTGTGAACGTGACGACGCGCCCGACCCCGTCGCGCACCATCGTCGGCCGCCCGACGGGGACCGCGTCGGTCGTCACTGCGCTGATCCAATAGCGGTTGCCCGAGCAGACGAGGTGGAGCTCTCCGGGACGGCCGGGAGTGTGCTGCGGCCCGCTGCCCTCTCGCGCGACGACCCGGAAGCGAAGCGAAGAGCCGAACGACCGGTAGCCCGGCGGCGCGAGGGCCGGATCGGCAGTGAGCGCCTCCTCGTATTGCGCCGCGGCGACCGAACAGGGCGGGCGCTCCTGCTTTTCGATGCTCGCCTGAAGGGCGCGAATCGCGGCGACGGCGCGATCTGCCGGGCCCTGCGCCGCAAACCCGTCCGAATGGCTCACGAGCGGCCCTGCGGCCAGCGAGTGCGTAAACAGCGCGATGGGCACCAGGTGGACCGCCAGCGGCATGCGCCATCCCGCCAGCGTCGCGCCAGAGAGCCACACCAGGTAAGCGCTGACAAGCGCGAGCATCCCCAGGGCCACGGGCAGGCTCGGAGCCCACGACGACCAGTAGAGCGGCGAGGTGACCAGCCTCAGGCTCTGGAGCAGGGGAGTGGCGTTTCGGGCGAGGACCGCGGCGCACAGGCTGGCATACAGCCCAAAGCGCAACCAGCGCAGCAGCGGCGAGCTGCGGCGCGCCGGGCTCGAGGAGCGCTTAGGGGACGGGCAGGCCGAGGATGAAGTAGAAGCCACGGATGTAGGTCTTGTAGGCGTTGATGCTGTCGGGGATGAAGAAAAACAGCCCGAGCGCCGACAGCATCATCCAGTACACGATGGCCGAGTACTCCGCCATCTGCTGGCCGTCCTCTTCGAGAAGAAGCCGCCGCCCGCCTTGCCAGGCACGGAGAAGAACACTCCTGAACAGCTCGCGAGGCATGGCTACTCCTGTTCGCCGTTGCCGTACTCGGCGACCACATGTACTCCGGCCGCCGAGTACTGGAAAGCGGTGAGATTGATTCGCGCGGTGCGCCCGCCGCGGGCGAACTCGAGCCGGGCGAGCTTGCGGCTGCTCTCCGCTGCGGTGAGCGACCAGCCGCGCGCGCTCATCTGCCGCTTGATGTGATCGAGCGCCGCGTTCATCGGCAGGAGCGGCTCCTGGTAGGTGACGACCTCGCCCTGGCCCTTGTCGGCGAACTTCATGATCGCCACCGCCGCGTCGCTGAAGGGCACCTCCTCGTCGGGAACGGTGTCGGCGAGCTCGGACTCGGAGAGAGCGAACGGGTAGACCGAGGGGAAGACGTCGGTCTCGGTCTCGCCGGGGGCGATGACGACCACCGCCTGCGCCGCGCCGCCGGCTACCATGCCCGCGACGGTAAAGCCGCCGTTGTCGGCCTTGACCACCTTGGTCGGCACTCCGCGCGCAGCGAACTCGCGCAGATAGAAGTCGCGCACCTCGATGGCCGAAGCGCGGGTCGTAAAGTGCGACAGGCGCACCGGCACGCCGTTGACCGACAGGTCGTCGCCGAGCGGGTACTCGAGGGCGTTGGGGTAGGCGGGCAGCTCGTCGTCGGAGTAATAGGGGCTGAAGCGCCCGGGGTCCGCGTGAGCGGTCGGCCCGTCGGTCGAGCCGAGCTGCAGGCTGCCGGCGACCACCGCGAAGGCGATGAGCGCGACGGCGAGGTGGTTGAGCAATCGGGCTGGGCGTCGCATCGATCGGGTCTCCCGTCAGTTGCAGCTTCCGAGCTGCCGCTCCTTGGGCATGTACTTGCACT
>JBMNNX010000227.1:0-10979 GCA_050942745.1 Myxococcales bacterium | reverse complement strand
CCTGGGGCAGATAGCCCTGGGGCGGCCACTCGAGCGAGAACTCGTCGGGGAAGTCGGTGACCAGCTCGGCGCGCTTCTCCTCCCACTGCTCGCCGTTCTTGGTCGCCAGCTTCAGGTTGTCCTCGGTAGTGCCGCCGACGTCGGTGCCGACGTTGGCGATGGTGATGCGCCGGCGCTGGAAGGTGTCGACCGCGACCCGGCCGAAGTCGACACGCGCGGGCTGGACCTCGATGTCCGGGCCTCCGCCGGTGCCCATCAGCTCGACCTCGCCCTCGCCCGTCTTCGCGTCGTCCGACAGGTAGTAGAGCTTTCCGACCTGGAGACCGAGCAGCGTCGGCGCGAAGGAGAGCGCCACCTCGACCTCGCCACCGCCAGCGGGGATAACCAAGCTCTCTTCGGTGGTCTTCAACCCGAACGGCTCCCCCTTGCCCGGCGGCTGCGAGAGCTCGAAGCCGGTGATGCTGATGTCGGTATTGCCAAGGTTGCGGAAGCGGGCTGAGGCGACAGCCTCCGAGTTCGGGTTGACGAAGCCGAAGTCTAGCCTGCATACCCAGCGTTCCGCACCGGACTGGGGATCGACCGCGAGCACCTTCGGCTCGCACTCGAGCACCGAGTCGACGCCCGTTCCGCTCAGCTCGAGGATGTTCGGCTGGCACATCGAGGGCGCAGGGATGTGGAGGAAGGCCTTGTGCTCACCGAGGTGAGTCGGCGTGAACTCGATGGGGATGAGCAGCTCGCCGTTTGCCGGCACGGTGTAGTCGCCGGGCTCGAATCCGGAGAACTTGAACGCGCCCGGATCGAGCTCGCTGGTGATCTCGCCGACGGTGACGTCCCACTCGAGGCTCGAGGTGTTGCGAATCCTCAGCGACTTGGTGAAAGAGGTCCCCAGCGCCACCGCGCCTAGAGAGAGGACGTCCTCTGGGCTCAGCAGGCACCCGCCCTCGACCGCACGCCCCTTCATCTGCACGGTGAGCTGATCGGTCGAACCGTCGCTGACGACGAGGGTCAGCTCTGCTTCCCGGTCACCCGGCACCGAGGGCTCGAAATGGAAGACGAGCTCCTTGCGCTCGCCGACATCCAGGGCGTACGGCTCGAACTGGTAGCGGAAAGCAGGATCGAAGCCTTCGCTCTCCTTGACCGAATCGACGCGGAAGCTCCCGCGCCCGTCGTTGCGCACCACGACCTTGCGCTCGATTCGATCGCCGATCAGAGCGGGGCCGAAGTCGACCAGCGTGCTGGTGACCAGCTGCACCTCACCGGTGGGCCCGAGCTCCTCGAAGCACGGCTCGCCGACGACGTTCTGGGTCTGCCCCACATCCTCGCAGGAGGCGCAACCGGCGAGGGCGACGGCAATCATCGTGGCGTGCGCTAAGGCGGACGTCGACCGACGACACATGGCAAACCTCGGGTTAGAGAGTCGGAAATGTCGCTCAATGCGGCTCGGAAAGCGGTCGATGATGTTATTCGCCAGGCAAAAAAGCAGTCAAGCAGGCGCGAGGCTTCGCGGAGGGCGAGCGACGGCGCGGTCAAGGCCTGGCCAGAGGGCTCCCTGCCGTGTGCCCAGGCGCTCGCCTCACCTTGAAAGTAGAGGCAAGTCTCGGCACTCTGGGCCGCAGGAGGTGTTTCGTGCACGACGCAATCGCCCTCGCCCTCGCCGCCTCGCTGCTCGCTGGCGCGCCGCCGGCGAGGACGGCTCGCCCAGGCTCGGTGGAGGCGGCCGAGACATGGCTAGCCTCGCTGTGCCGGACCTACTCGGCCGATCCGGAAATCCCCTGGGCGCTCGGGCACGGCATCGAAACGTTCGGCCCCAAGCTGCGAGCGTCGGACGGGCGGCTGGCGATCGACGTGATGGTCTCCGACTTCGTGGAGCGCAAGGGCGTCGGCGCCCAGGCCCTCTACCGCTTCCCCCCAAACCGCGGGAGCATTCCGGTCGACCCGCACGCCAACCACACCGTAATGAAGCTGGTGCGCAGCCAGGTCCCGATGATGCGGGTCTTCGAGACCAAGGACGGCCCTCTCGCGCTCGCGCAGCTCGTCGATTCCATCAAGCGCGACTTTCGCTTCGCTCCGTCCGACGAGTTCTGGCGCGAGCACGCCTGGACGCTGATGGCCCTCGCCAGCTCGACCCGAGAAGACGAGGCGAGCTGGCAAAACCGCTTCGGCGAGACGATAAACCTCGCGCAGGTGCTCGATGCGACCGTCGCGCACCTGGGCGACCAGCACCGATTCCTCGAGACCGCGCTCGCAGAGGGCGTCGCCCTCGTCCCCAAGCGCAAGCAGTTCATCTGGAACCATCCGTGCGGCGGGCTTCACCTCGTGCAGGCCGCCTTCGCGTGGATGGATCAGCCCAAGTTTCGCGAGCGCCACCTCGCCGCGGCGAAAACGCAGGTTGACATCCTTTTCTACCGCTTGGACATCGAGACCCGCGCGTACGACCAGGCGCTCGATCTTGCGCCCGAGTACGCCCTTCAGCTCAACGTGCAGCGGCTGAAGTTCTACGGCCACTGGCTCGAGACCGCAATGCACCTGCGGGAGCTCGACCTCTGGGAGCCGACCCCGGAGCGGCTCGCTTCGGTCGCGAAGGCGCGCAAGCTCATCGCCAAGACGGTCGAAGCCCTTCGCGAGCAGCGCGTGGGCGAGCGGATGGCCGAGTTCAAGAGCGTGCAGCGCCAGACCTACTTCGATCTGATCGGCGACTCTTGCCATGCTGCCAGCGGCCTGAAGGCCAGCCGCTAGCTCGATCGCTCGCGCATGCCCCGCCCCCTTGCCCTCCTGTTCGACCTCGACGGCGTGCTCGTACGCAGCGAGGAGTGCTGGTTCCGCACCGTCGAAGCGGCCGGCCTCCGGTTTCGCGGCAGCCCGGTCACACGCGAAGAGTTCTCTCCGACCTTCGGCCAAGGCACCGCGGCCGACATTCGCGAGTTCAGCCTCTGCTGCTCGGTCGCGCAGCTCGACGCCTTCTACGTCGAGACCTTCCCGCGGTTCGCCGAGCATGTGTGGACCAATCCCGAGGCGGCTCGGCTGCTCGAACGCCTCGCAGCGCTCGGCCTGCGGCGGGCGGTAGTGACCAACACGGTCTCCCCGCTCGCCGCCATCATCCTGCAGGCCGCCGGCCTCGACCGCGCCTTCGACCTCATCGCCTGCGCCGATCAGGTGAAAGAGGCCAAGCCCGCGCCCGACCTCGTCCTCTACGCGCTCGAGAGGCTCGGCCTCCGCGCGGAGGACGCGTGGATGGTGGGCGACTCGCGCTACGACCGCGAGGCGGCGCGCCAGGCGGGTGTCCGATTCGTCGGCCTGGGGATAGAGGGCGACTGCCGCATCGATCGGCTAGGCGAGTTGGCGAGCCTGCTCGACGGCCAGGGCGACCAGCGAAGAGGCGAGCCCTGGCCCGGTAAGGCTCGTTCGGCCTCTGGCGATCCCGCGCCGGGCGCCCCTGCGCCGGACGAGCCTAGCGCTCGTTCTGGGCGCGCTTGACCTCAGGCAGCACCGGCTTCTCCTCTTGGCGCACGTCGACCGGTTTGCCGTCCCTCACCTCGGTCAACTGCGGCCGCGGCCCTTGGAGCGCCTGAGGAGGGTAGTCGGGCCGCGAGTGGTAGATGCCGCCGAGGATGCGGAAGAACGACCGCGCGATCTCGTTCAGGTCGCGCAGCGTCAAGTCGCACTCGTCGAGCTGTCCGTCGGCGAAGATGCCGTTGATGATCTTCTGGACGAGCGCCTGGAGCTTGGCGGGCGTCGGCTCCTGCATGGCGCGGGACGAGGCCTCGACGGCATCGGCGATCATCACCAGCGCGGCCTCTCGGAACTGAGGCTTGGGCCCGGGGTAGCGGTAGAGCGAATCGTCTATCGGCTGCGGATCGGGCTTGCCCTCCTGCTCCTTCAGCGCCTTGTGGTAGAAGTAGCCGACCAGCCGGGTCCCGTGGTGCTGCGGGATGGCGTCGGCCACCTGCTTCGGAAGCTTGTAGTGGCGCGCCATCTCCGTGCCGTCGGTGATGTGGCGCTTGATGATGAGCGCGCTCATCTGCGGGGCGAGCTTGTTGTGCTTGTTCTCGCCGCGCTGGTTCTCGCCGAAGTAGAGCGGGTTCTTGCCCTTGCCGATGTCGTGGTAGTAGGCGCATACGCGCGCCAGCAGCGGATTGGCGCCGATCGCCTCGGCGGCCGCCTCGACGAGGCTGCCGATGATGATCGAATGGTGGTAGGTGCCGGGCGCCTGGACGATGAGCTCCTTGAGCGCCGGGTGATTCAGGTTGGCGAGTTCCAGCAGCTTGATGTCGGTCGTGTACCCGAAGGCCGCCTCGACGAGCGGCGTGATCCCCATCACGAGGATGGGCACGATCAGCGCGCCACCGAGGAAGCCGGCGAGGCAGCCCGTCACCGTGTTCCAGCCGCCTATCTTGTTCGTGAGCAGCCCGAGGCAAATCACCGCGCACACGTTGGCGATGCCCGCGCTGACCCCGGCGCGGAACAGAGCGGCGCGGTCGTTGGCCCGGGCGACCTTGGCGGCGGCGACCAGCGAGCCGACGAGCGAATAGAGGCCGAACTCGAGCGAGCTGCCGGTCGCGACCCCGGCAAAGCCGGCGAAGATGACCGCGAAGACGACCGCCGCCTCCGGCGCGAGCACGAAGCGGATGAGCATCGCCCCAGCGGCGAAGGGGGCAGCGAAGTAGAAGGCTTCGGCCGGGATCTGCGGAAAGCGATCGTGCAGCACGTCGGCGATCGCCATCGTGACGTTGACCGTCGCCAGCATCAACACGAGGGTGACCGCGCCAAGCAGGGCGTCCTTGCGCGTCGGGCGGAAGCGCCGCAGCGAGCTGCGCGCAAAGCCGTAGACGACCACGACCAGGAGGATGGCGAGCAGCCCGCCGCCAACGCGCACGAGCGTCGTGTCCTGGGGACCGGACTGGTTGCGGATAGCGGCAAAGATGACCAGGTGCCGGTGCTCGATGCGCTCGCCGTCGCCGATGATCTTCTCGCCCTTCTTGAGCTGGATGACCACCGGCTTGACCGACTCGGCGGCCAGGCGCTTGCGCTCTTCGGTCTCCTCGCGGTTGAAGCGCAGGTTCGCCCGGACCTGACGAGCCACTAGAGTCACGATCGCCTTGCGGAGCTGAGGCGACATCTCCGCCGGCAGATCGGTGACCCAGCGGCTGACCTCCTGCCGGATCTCGCTCTGGTCGCGGATGGGCGAGACGTCCTTGACCACCCGCTCGCCGACCGCGTCCCCGCCGCTCTTGCGGCGCACGACGATTCCCCGCCCGCCCGAGACCGCCAGCGGGTCGCGGTACTCGGCGACCATCTGGCCGTTGGCGCGCATCACCAGCTTCTGGGTCTCGTGCTGGACCTCGACGGAGAAGCGCGCCCGGGCAAAAGCGAGGAAGCTGTCGTCGTCGAGGTGCGTCTCGAGCCGCCGCTGCCACTCCTCGCGCCGCTCGCGAAACGCCTCGAGGTACGCCTCCTCGGCGCGCGCCGCGACCCCCTCGTGCTCTTGCCTGCGCGAGCGCTTCCTCGGCTCCTCGCCGTTGGCCGCCTCGTCGGTGCGCACCCGCTCGTCGACCTCGCGCGCCACGGCCTGCATCCGCTCGAACGCGCTGCGGACCCGCTCGACAGCCGCGTCCGCGACGCTCACGTCGTAGTCGTAGACCGGCAGGACCGCGTCCTGGGCCTCTTGGCGCTTGCGCTGGGTCGTGTCCTCGTCCGGGATGTCGTAGTCCCGGTTGGCCTTGATGACCATGTTCGAGAACTGCCCGACGGACTCCTCGCCATACGGGATGCGCTGGCTGAACAGGCTCGGGGTCAACAGGTAGGCGCAGGCAAAGGCCGTGACCGCCAGCACGGCGAGGTTGGCCGTGCGGTTCTTCCAGTTGCCCTTGGAGAGGCGGGTCAGCGCCTTGACCGAGCTCTGGACGGTGTCGAGCCGCGGCTCACCCTTCTCGGCCCTCTCAGGCTTTTCGGCCTTGGGCTGGGCCGAAGGCTTTCCGGCCTCTCCTTTGGTCTCCGAGTTGGACATCGAGAATCCGAGTGCGGCCGACAGGCCCGCTGAGCAAACGGCGTCAGATGGTGCCTCAAGGGGTGGTCGCAATCAACGGCGGCGGAAGGCAAGGCAGGCGCCACACCCCCGGGGCAGCCTAGGCCGACAGTGCAAATCCGTCAACGAATCCAAATGGTTGGCTCTCATCCCGACAGGCTCCCGCCCGCCCGCTGGAACACAGGGCGAAGGCCAGTCGACAGCCCTGCGTGCCCGTGCGCTCGCAACACCGGAGCGCTCGCGTCTATGCCTCGCCTTCGCCTCGCAGGCGGGGCAGGCCCCCACCTTTTGACCTCGCGCGAGCCCGCCCGCTATCGTCGCCGGGCGATGGCTCGGTCAGACTTCCACGATTTGAAGGGCGCCCTCGCAAAAGCGCTCGGCTCGACCGCTCGCCTGGGATCGGCCGCCGCGCTTGCGCCGCTGTGGAGAGAGGTCGTCGGCGCTCTCGCCGATCACAGCAGGCCGACGCGCCTCGACGAAGGTGTCCTCTTCGTCGAAGCCTCGCCCGAGTTCCTCTTCGACCTGCAGCGCAACGACGACCTGCTGCTCGAGCGCCTGCAAGACCGGCTCGGACGAGGGACGGTCCGGGCGATCCGCTTCATAGCGACCCGGTGACCGCGCAATCGCCGCTGCGGCGCTGGGCGTGCAAGAATGCCCGCCATGCGGCCTGTCGCTCCACTCTTCGCCCTTTGTCTGATTCTGCCGGCGCTGCCCGCCTTCGCCGGCGAGCTCGAGCGCGAAATCGAAGAGGCCCTGGCGCGCGCCTACCGAGCGGCAGGCGCGCAGCCTCCCCGGCCAGACAAGGACCTCGCGCTCGCCGCGGTCCGGCTGGCCGAGCGAGCCCTGCGCGATGGCGTGCGCGAGGCGGTCGACGTCGAGGCGTGCGCGGAAGAGCTCTCGCGGGTCGGCGCCTGGGACCCGCCCCCGCGCACCGTCGCGGTCCGCGCGAGCCCTCCCGCGCGCGCCGCGTCGGCGCTCGCCGGCAGGAGCGACCTTGCAGCCACGCCCGCCACGCACTTCGGGCTCGGCATCGCAACGAAAGATGGAGCCGCCGCCGCGGTGCTGCTGCTGTCGAGCCGGCGTGCGCTCCTCGATCCCTTCCCGCGCAAGGTTGAGGTGGGCGCGAGCGAGACGCTCTCCGGCAAGCTGGCCTTCCCGCTCCACGACGCGCGGGTCTTCGTCACCGCCCCCGGAGGAGACGCCGGAGCGGTCGCGACCGAGGGCAAGGGCCGCAACACCTTCCGCGCCGATTTGCACTTCCCCTCTCCCGGCCTCTACACCGTCGAGGTGGTCGCCGAGAGCATCAAAGGGCCGGAGGTCGCCGCCCTCTTCCGGGTGCGGGCCGGAGAGGCGCGGGGCGGGGCCATCGCGAAGGCCGCCGAGGTCGCCGAGCGCGACGACCTCGAGCGGGCCACGGCTCAGGTCCTTGAAGCGCTGAGCGCCCGAAGGCGCTCCCACGGGCTTCGCCCGCTCGCCCGAAGCGCCCTGCTCGACTCGGTCGCCGAGGCCCACGCTGCCGAAATGGTCCGGTTCGGCTACTTCGCGCACGTCTCGCCCATCAGCGGCGACGTCGGGAACCGGCTGAAGCAAGCGGGCTTTGCCTTCGCGCGGGTGACCGAGAACCTGGGCGAGGCCGAGACCGCGCTCGCCGCTCACCGCCTCATCGAAGCGTCTCCCGGGCACCTGGCGAACATGATCGACCCCGAGGTCGATCTCGTTGGGCTGGGAGCGGCCAAGGTGCGACGCGGCAGCCTCGAAAACGTCGTGCTCGTCGAGGTCTTCGCCCGCCGCCAACCCTAGCGCAAGCGCCGAAAACCCGGCGCCGAACCCCGGGTTGCGGCTCGCGCCCGCGAGGCGACGAGCCTTTACTCCACAGGCATCGGCGAAGATACTGCCCGCGAGGAGACAGCGAGTGGCGAGCCCCGCCTGCACAGCTCGAGATTGGGAGTACGTGACCACGAGGCTGGCGACTTATCGCGGGCTGTTCAACCTCCCGTCGTTCGACCTGTCCGGATTCCTCGAGCCTCTTCTCCAGTCCCTGCCCTTCCGCCTCGGCGAGTCGGCGGCGGAGACGAGCATCCCCATCGCCTTCGACGACCTGCTCATCGACGCCGTCGACCGCGCGGTCGACGACCTCGCCGAGCTGCTGCGCCGGCGCCGCGACAACGAGCTCGAGCCCAAGCCCCCGCCGCTCGGCTCGTTCGTCGAAGGCGACACCCGGAAGCTGACCCCGGTCGGCTATTCGGGGCAGCCCTTTGCCTCGCGCCCGCTCCACCAAGCCGCGGCGATGCGGGCGATGCGCAGCGACCCGCTGCTCGACTCGAGCGTCCTCGAGGCCTGGATCGTCCGCGGGCAAGGCGGACCGCTGCTCGAGCATCTGGCCGGGCTCTTCTCTCACCTTTGCGAAGAGGACCTGCGCAACACGGGCGCGACGCCCTTCCTGCACCTCGGCTGGACCGCGACCATCGACGTCCTCGAGTCGAAGAAGGGGCGGGCCAAACACCTGGTGTCGCGGCTCTACCCTTGGGAGAAGATCGAGAAGGCGGTCGGCTTCGCGCTCTACTCGCTCGCCGAGGCGGCCGCCGAACAGACCATCGCGCCGGTCACCGCGCGCCGGCTCAACTTCGACACGGCCGCCTACAGCTTGCGCCTGCGGGCGGCGATGTCGCCGATGGCGCTCTGCTCGATCCGCGGCAAGACCCTGCAGAACGACATCAGCCCCTGGGGGCTGTCGCAGGCGCTCGCCGACGCCATCGTCCCCGTCTGGCTGTCGCTGCTCGAGGAGGATCCGAGCCCGCGCAACGCCGAGCAGCGGCTGCTCGGGGCCATCGTCGACGATCCGGAGCTTCGCCAGCGGGCCGCGCGCGCGGCCGGGGTGCTGCTCGCCCGCCGCCACGCGCTCCAGTGGCTCAGCCTCTTCGACGGGCTCGACGCCGAGCTGTCGGCCGCGCTGGTCGGTGCGCTCCCGAGCGACGAGGCGCTCTTCAAGCTCTTGTGCGATCCCAAGGCGCTGCTTACCCGCCTGCAGAGGTTCGCCAAGAGCCGCAAAGCCGACTCGGCGGGCGAGCTGGCGAGCGCCGACCTCTTCGATGTCCTGCGGCGCGGACCGGAGCGCGAGGACGCGATTCGCGAGGTGGCCTCAGCCTTCACCTGCCTCGTGCTGGACCGCGTGGCCGTCGGCGCGGTCGACAGCGCGCGGCGGTGCCTGCGCGACCGGCGCGCCGAGTTCACGCGCGAGCAGCTCATCGCCGACTACATGGCCGGCCGGCTCTACCGCCTGTCGGCGGACAGCTACGAGACGCGCCGCTCGCTGACGCGCAAGAGCCAGGGCCACCTGTTCATCGATCTCAAGGGATTCACCCAGCGCACCTACCGCGCCAAAGAGATCGTGATGGCCGAGTTCCTGCGCACCGAGTTCTACGAGCCCATCCTCGTGGCGGCCGCCAGGCTGGCGGTTGACGAGACGGGCGGCCGGCAGCTCGTGCTGCAGAACCTCCTCGGCGACGCCGCGGTCTTCAGCGGCGAGATGCCCGCGCTCATCGAGCTTGCGCAGGCGATCCAACGCATCTGCCGCGCCTACGGCGAGAAGCTGCGCGCGCGCACCGGGGCCTCCGGCCGCGACGCCGCCGCGCGGAAGGCCGAGATCGAGTCATCGCTCCGCTCCGACCTCGAGCGCCTGCGGCTGGAGGCCTGCGCCGTCGAAGAGGAGATCAACCGCAAGCTGTCGCTCTCCCAGCTCGAGCGCGAGCAGCTCCTCTGGGCGCAGATCACCCATCGCATCAACGAGATGGAGGCCCGCTACCGCCGCGCGCTCGCCGCGCGCGACGATTTGGAGGCGCGCCTCGCGCTCGAAGCGGTCCAGTCGCTGCGCCACCATGAGAAGGAGGTCTTCGGCAAGGTCGAAAACCTCTTCGGACAGGCGCGCGACGACTACATCGGCGAGATGCTCGTCGCCCAGGATCGCCTCCGCCTCAAGGAGCTGCAGCGCAGCGCCGCCGAGCGGCGCCGGGCGGCCGAGGCGCAGATGAAGGCGGCCGAGGAGGATGTGCGCGCCCGCAGCGGCTTTGGCCTGGAGGCCGGGCTGTTCATCACCTACGGGGCCGCCGCGGAAGTCGCCGCCATCAACGACCTGCTGTTCGGCCTGGTCAAGGTGGCGATCGCGGAGGGAATCAACGAAGCTGCGCGCGGCACCGCGCGAAACGGAATTCTCAAGGCGCGCCTGGACGCGCTCGTGGACAAGGCGAGGGCCGAGCGCCAAGACCCGCAGCTCGAGTACCCGTTCCGCGTCTACGTCGACTCGGCCTACAACCTGCTGCTGCCGACCGGGCTCAACGACATGGTCGACCGGGCGATCCGCGGCAAGGACGCCGAGCTTGCGCGCCGCGCGGCCCGAAGCATCGCCGAGACGGTCCTGCGCGACCTCGCGCGCGCCATGAACGTGGGCGACGGCCAGCCGCCCGAGGCGCTCAGCGTCCTCAGCGAGATCTACAACACCGGCGAGGCGCTCTCAGGCGAGGCGCTGGCCGCGTACCTGACCGCGACGGCCGCCGAGAGGTTCTGGTTTCGCAAGGTGCTCACCATCGACGAGCTCGACGCCGAGTTCCACGAGCTGTTCTGCTTCCTGTCGAACGAGCTCGAGCTGGTCATCAGCGTGCCGCACGACGGGGACAGCGACAACGCCATCGTCTTCCATCGCGCCGGCCAGGTGCAGTTCCGCGGGTTCGAGGCGAAGAGGCCCACGACCGTGTACGAGATGCTTCGACCGGACTCGCCGTTCAGCCTGCTCCTCGTCCAGAAACACCTCGCCCTCTGGTCTGCTGAGGCGCGCGGACAGAACCGGCGCGAGGAGCTTCCGTCTTAGGTGGCTGGTGTTAAGCGACTCTCTCTGGGGGGCGCGGTGGCTGTGGAAAACCACTATGCACCTGAGCGCGGTCCACAGGGGCGCGTTCTCGGGGAG
>JBMNNX010000226.1:0-10990 GCA_050942745.1 Myxococcales bacterium | reverse complement strand
ACGTCGTCGCCAAAGACCGCACCCCACTGCGCCACCATCTGGTTGGTCGTGATGAGCAGGCTGCCCTTCTCGTAGCGGCGCGCCACGAGCTGGAAAAACAGGTGCGCGCTGCGCTTCTCGAAGGGCAAGCCGGCCGAGAGTTGGGTGACGGGCACCGATGCCTGTTAACCTTCTGATTCTGGGACCTTGGCCACCAAGGTTCCGATGCATCGATGGGAACCCGGCTCGACACAAGAAACCGCCGGCTGTGGACGGCGATCGGCGCTGCTGTACTCCTGGGCGCGCTCGGGGTCGGAGCATTCGTGTCCTTCCGGACCACGCCGCCCGCGCCTCCCTCTGAGCCTGCCGTAGCCCCTGTCGCCGTCGCTCCGCCGGCTGCGGATGCCGCGGCTACCCCGGCTGTCGAGCAACCGCCCGCGCCTGAGGCGGTCGTCGCCGCGGTCAGCGGCAAGGTCGAGATGCTCCGCGGCGGCAACTGGTCGTCGCTCCACGTCGGCCAGAAGGTCGGGGAAACGGAATCGATCCGCGCCCTTGCGCGCTCGACCGCCGACCTCGCGCTCGGCCCCAAGGCGACGCTGACTCTCGCGGAGGAGACCGAGCTCACCATCGCCAAGCTCGATGCCGCCGAACACCGGGTTCGCCTCGGCCGCGGCCGCGTCACCGCGGCCTACGAGCCCGAAGGCGAGCGCGTCCTGCGCATCAAGGACCGCAGCGGAAAGGCGGTCGCCGAAGCCCGCGCGGCCCGCTTCAGCGCGATGGCGACCGAGGGCACTTTCGTCGTCGCCACCGAGACCGGCACGGTGAACCTCGCCTCCGCGGGCGCTTCAGTGCAGGTCGAGCCGGGCAAGCAGTCCATCGCGCGCAGCGGCGCTGCCCCTTCGGCGGCTACGCCAATCCCCGTCGCGCTGCTCCTCAGGGTGGCTGCGGCGAGCAAGCCGTCGGTCCCCTGCGACGCGCTGGAGGGCACCGCGAGCCCTGGAGCCGAGGTCTTCGTTGACGGCTCGCCCGTCGCCGTCGGCCCCGACGGCCGGTTCCGCTACCGGGTCGAAGGCCGCTCCAAGAAGCAGTTCCGAGTCGTCACCCGCGACGCGACCGGGCGCTCGACCGAGCAGCTCGTGCGCTGCCGCGCCCCTCCCGCGCCACCGGGAGAGAAGATCGACGCGGTCGAAATCCGATGGCATGAGTGACCGATGCGACGCTCGTCGCCGACAGCGCTCGATGGGTGGTTGGTCGCCGCCCTCCTACTTGCCGCCTGGCCCGGCCCTTCGCGCGCGGGACAGCCGCCGCTCGTCGGCGCCATCGCCGTCCGCGCCCAACCTGAGCGCCTGACGCTGGGCGAGGGCGCGAGCGCCACCCTGGCCATCGAGGCGCCCGCCGATCTCGACGGGCTCGAGCTCACCTGCAGCGTCGGCACTGTCGAAGCGGTCGAGCGCGTCGGTCCCGGGCGGTTCCAGGCCCGCTACGTTCCGCCGTCCAAGCGCTATCCGCAGGTCGCGCTGGTGAGCGCGACTGGCCGAGTCGGCGACACGCCGCACCAGGGCTGGACAGTCATCGGCCTGTGGGGACAGGGCGACGCGGTCATCCACACGCGCCCCGGCGCCAGCATTTCGGTGCGCATCGCCGACGCGGTCTTCGGCCCCGCCACGGCGAACGACCGGGGCATCGCGGTCGTGCCCATCGTCGTCCCGCCGGGAGTGCGCGAGGGCTTCCACGGCAAGCGGCCCATCGACTTGGGCCTGCCTCAGGTGCCGCACGTCCACGTCGCGCTCGAGCGCAGGCGCGCCCTCGCCGATCGCCAAGAAGAGCTGACCGTCTGGGCCTATGCGGTCACGGCCGCCGGCGAGCCCCGGGGCGGCGCCCCTCTGATCCTCGAGACCGATCGCGGCGCGCTGACCGAGCCGCGCGAGGTGGCCCCGGGCGTCGTCCAGGCCCGCTGGCGGCTCGAGCCCGGCGCCGCCGGGGAGGCACGCCTGTCCGCGAAGCTCATCGACGAGCCGGGCTTCGCGGCCTCAGCGCCGCTCGAGCTCGTGCCCGGACCGACCGCGCGGCTCGAGCTGGTCGTCGATCGCGAGCGGCACCTCGCCGGCGGCGAGCCGGTCGCGGTCACCGCGACGGCCTTCGACGAGGCGGGCAATCGCACGCGCGACGGGATCGAGCTCGAAGCGCACCCCGGACCGCTCGTCGTGGACGCGGCCGAGCCAGGGCGCCTCCAGGCGCGGATCGAAGTGCCCGCGAACTTCGAGGGCGCGAGCGCGCTGGAGCTGAGCGCAAGCGCCGGCGAGGCGGCAGCGACGCGCTCGCTCCCGCTCGTGCCGGGCCCCGTCGCGACCATCGAGCTCACGCCCGCCGACGCACTCGTCGTCGCCGACGGGCGCTCTTCGGTGGCGCTGGTCGCGAGGCCGCTCGATCGATTCGGCAACCTCGTCTCCGACGCCGAACTGCAGCCCTCGGCGCAGCTCGGCGCCGTCGCCCTCGCGCCTCCCGCGGGCGCCGGGCGCAGGCTCGTCTACCGCGCGCCTCCGCTTCACGCCGATGGCGCTGACCTCATCGAGGTGCGCGCGGGCGCGGTGGGCGCAACCTCGCGCATCGCGCTCGAGCCGGCCCACCGCCTCCTCACGCTCGCGCCCAAGATCGGCGTCGCGCGCGAGGGACCGCGCATCGCCCCGCACTTCGGGGCCGAGGCGGGGTACCACTTCGACGGCTTGGGTCACGAGTTTGCCGCGCTGCTGGACCTCGGCTACTTCGGCATCAGCCGCGCCGAGGAGGTGAGCGGGCTCACCCTGCGCGGCGAGCAGTCCTTCACCGCGCTCACCGTCTCGCTCACCTGGCGCCGGCGGTTCGGCGAGCGGTGGCTCTTCTGGGCGGGCGTGGGCGTCGGGGCGGGCTTTGTCTCGAGCACGCTGCGCGCGGGCGAGCAGCCGCCGACGAGCGAGACGGGCGTCGCGTTTGCCGGCCAGGTCATCGCCGGCGTCGGCCGCCGCATGTGGCGCGGCGGTCCGTTCCTCGAGGCGCGGCTGCTCGAGCAGTCCGGCGCTGATCTCGCCAACCTCACCGGCCGGCTCTCGGCTCTCCTCTTCGACCTGGGGTACCGCTTTGAGGCGCTCTAGCCTGAGCACGGCGCTGGCCGCCCTCGCGCTGCTCGCGCTCGGCGCGGGGTGCTCGAGCGCGCCTGAGCTCGGGCCTCCGATCCTCGAGTCGATCGAGCCGGCGAGCGGACCTGTCGGCGAGGCGGTCGCGGTCACCGTCCGCGGCTCCGGCTTCTTCGTCCATGCTCGGCAGGCGCTCGGGAGCGCCTCCGCCGAAGTGGACGCGAGCTTCTCGCTCAGCCTCGGAGGCGTGGCGCTCGCCGATGTGCAGCGCGTCGACGAGCGCACGCTCACCGCGGTCGTCCCCACCACGCTTGCCGCCGGTCGCCACGCGCTCGAGCTGCGCGGACCGTACGGCACGGCGAGCCTCGCGGACGCCTACGAGGCCCTGCCGCAGTCCGGAGCCAGGCTCGTCGCGGAGATCGCCGCCCCTGCCGAGTGCAACGTCGGCCAGCGGATCGAAATCGCCGTCGAGGCCCAAAACACCGGGACCGCGGCCGCCATCGAGGTGAGCGCAGCCCTCGCCGTCGAGCCCCTCGCCATCGCCTCCGGGCCCAAGCCGGCGAACGTGCGGGTGGAGCCGGGGACGTCCGAGCGGCTTCTCTTCACGGTCGATTGCACGAGCCCGGGCGAGGCGCCGCTCAGCGCGACGGTCGCCGGGAAGGACGAGCGCGACGGCTCACCTATCGAAGCCTCGGCCGCTACTTCGCTGTGGGTCGTGAGAAGCGCGCAGCTCTTCGCTAGCCTCGAGCCGCCGGGCACGTTCTCGGTCGGCCAACAGCTCGCAGTGGAGCTGCGAGTCTCGAACGAAGGCCAGACCGCCGCGCTCGGAGTGGTGCCCGCCGCGACGCTCGCGGGCGACGGCGAGGTCGAGCTCCTCGCCGCGCCGGACCCGAGCGACATCGGCGCCGGCGAGACGGTGCCGTTCGTCTGGACTTACCGCGCGACCGGGGCCGGAGCCGTCGCGGTCTCGGCGACTGCCGAGGGCACCGACAAGAACACCGGCGAGCCCGTGGCGCTGGCTCAAGCGTTGGAGACGACGCTGCGCATCGAGCGGCCAGCGACGCTGCTCGCATCGGCGACCGCGAGCCCTGCGGTCGTCGGCGTAGGGGAGCGGGTGACGGTTCGGCTCGTCGTCGAGAACACCGGCGAGGCGGCGGCGGCGGTGGTCGTTCCGAGCATGGTCACGGCGGGCACCGGCTCGGCCACGCTCCTCGAGGAGCCGACAGGCTTGCCGGCTGACCTCGCGGGAGGAGCGCAGGTCGAGCTCGTCTGGGAATACGCGGCGGCGGCGAGCGGAACTCTGACCTTCGAGGCGGGAGCTCGCGCTCGCGACGTGAACAGCGCGGAGGTCATCTCGGCGACCGCGGAGCCACAGACCGTGACGGTCTCCGGGCGGCCTGTGCTCGTCGGAAGCCTGCATGCGCCGCAGGTGGTCAACGCGGGCCAGGAGATCGTCCTCGAGCTCGAGGTGACCAACTCCGGCGAGGCTGCGGCCGTGGACCTGACGCCTTCCGCGACGGTCACGGGCACCGCCGGAGCCACGCTCGTCGAAGGCCCTGTCCCGCCGTCCGCGACTATCGCGGGAGCAGGCGCGCAGACCTTCTCCTGGCGCTTCGTCGCCGCCGGAGAGGGCGTCGCGACCTTTACGGTGGATGGGGTTGGGAGCGACGAGGTCGATGGCGCGACCGTGTCCCTGCTGCCGATCAGCGCGGAGGTCGAGATCGTGCTCCCGGCCGCGCTGGAGGCCGAGCTGACAGCCCCGGAGTCGGTAACCGCGGGCTCGACCTTCACGGTGACGCTAGTCGTCAGGAACACCGGCGGCGCGAGGGCGCTGGATGTCACACCGGGCACCCTCGTCATCGGCGGCACGGGGGCGGGGACGCTGCTGTCCAGCCCCCCGCCGTACCCGATGGACCTCGCGAACGGCACCGGGGGCGCCTTCATCTGGGAGGTGCAGGCTGGAGCGCTCGGCGAGATCACCCTCGACGCCTCCGCTACCGGCCGGGACGCCAACGACGGCAAGACTCTGTCGGTCAGCGCGAGCGCGCAGGTGCGCGTCTCGGAGATCGTGGAGCTCTTCGACGATCCTTTCGGCGACGGGACGTCGTTCGCCTTCGTGTTCACCCGCGCAGGAAAGCTCTACCTCGGGCCCGACAAGAACGGCGCCGGCGCCGTCCGCGCCAACCTCGACGGCTCAGCCCCCGAGAGCGTCGCCTTCGCCTTCGCGCGGGACTCGAGGGGAGGGAACACGTCAGAGAACGCTGCGGCACCTCCCTACCCGTCGCTCGGCAGCACCGGGTGCGCGGCGAACACGCACGCATGCGGACCAGACAACGAGAACGGCCGCGGCCTGTTCACCTCGGGGAGCTTCGCGAGCAACGAGTGGCTCATCGCCGGCGGCTCGAAGAGCGTCGGCGGGCTCGACTACGTCTACATGAGCGTCGATCACGACGCGCTGCTCGACTTCGCGTACGTGGATCTGGATGCAACGGGCCTGACCGGACAGACAAAGAGCCTCTCGTCGGCGTGCGTACACGGAGACCGGGTCTACCTCGGGTTTCCGGACAGGAGCGGAAACCGCCCCTTCCTGCTCGCCTTGCTGCGCCCTCCGCCGTCCCCTGGGCTCGACGCGGTGGTCGGCGTGGACGTGCTGCAGCTCGCCGCCGACCACATGCCGGACATCGGCCGCGCGGCGACGCTCACGATGATCGACTCGATGGTCGCCTTCGGCGATCGCCTCTACCTCTTCAACAACGGCGGCTGCGCGCGGGCGACGACGGCTTCGCCCGGTCCGTGCTCGACCAATCCCGGCGACTGGACTCGGTGCACGCCCGCGGCGCCCGAGTGGTCGGCCAAGACGTCGGTGACCGTTACCGATGCGGCAGACTTGACGCCTGCCGACAAGGCCGTGCCTCAAGTCGCGGTGCACCAGGGGCGCCTCTACCTCGCGCGCAACACGACCACCGGCCCGCAGCTATGGGCTTGCAGCCCGGAGCTGAGCGGCGACACGACTCAGTGCGAGCCGCAGGACTGGAGCCTCATCGCCTCGAACAGCACTGGGGACGCGCAGCTCTCGCAGTTCGACAACCCGAACAACGCGAAGATCGCGCTGCTCGTCTCGACAGGCGATGCGCTCTACGTCGGCTTCGACAACGCGGTCGAAGGCGCGGTCGTCTTCCGATCGTCGCTTCCCGCGCCGGCGGCCCGATCGGATTTCGAGGGTCGCGCGGCCTGCGCCGCGGACGCGCATCCCGCCGCCTGCGAAGGCGCGGGCGGAAACGGGCTGGGCGATGCCCGCAATACCCGAATCTTCAGCGGCGTCGGCGTGTCGCTCTCCGGCTCAGGACACCTCTATCTGACGACCGGAGATGGCAGCGGCCCGGTGCGCGTCGTGCGGATCGACGACTGACGGGGTGGCCGGGAAAAGGTCTGGCACGGTTCGCCCTGAGCGTAGCCGTCCGCCGCGAATGCGGCGGGGGCGGAGTCGAAGGGTCCTCTCGAAATCGAGCGCGCCCCTCGACTTCGCCTCCCGCGTACCGCGGGAGGCTACGCTCCTAACTAACAGCTCCCCCTGTTAGTTCAAGGCCACAGCCGGCCAACGGGCCGGTCTCTCGCTCGGGGTGACCGGGGGGGGGGCGCGACCGAACAGCCTCACTGGAGCAGCAGCGGACCTCGGGCCCTCACCATGTTGAGCTTGCTGGCGGCCGCCAGCGACACCTCGGTGCCGGGGAACCGCTGGGTTAGCTGTTCATAGAGCTCCGCGGCGAAACCGATCGCGCCGAGCTGCTCGGCGAGCATCGCCCGCTGCAGACAGGCGAGCGGAGCCTGAGACACGAGCGCGCAGCGGAGACTGACCGCGCGGAAGGCGCTGACCGGATCGCCGCGCCGCATGTGCGCGTGGGCCAGGAAGTCGAGCGTGCCGGCGAACAGGTCCTCGATGCTGACCGAGTGCGGCGCGCCCCGGCCGCCGCCGATGGCATCGACGGGCTCGACGAGCCGCCCGCCGGCAGCCGGATCGACCAGGACGGGCGACTCCTCGCCGATCTCGACGAGCAACCGACCGCCGAAGGCTTTGGCCTGCGCGGCCAGGCCGGCGCGCCTGGCGACCTCGAGCCAGATCGCCGTGAGGATCGTGGGTCGACCCTTGCGCCGAGTGAGCACCCCGTACAGCCGCACACCGTCGGGGCGGCCGCCCTCGTCGAGCCGGAATCCGAGCTCGCCGCCGAGCAGCTCGCCGAGCACGATGGCCTGCTCGCGCGGGCTCGCCTGCTGTCCGAGCCGCGCGCGGACCAGGGCAGCCCATCCCTCGAGGAGCGCCACACCTTCAGCCGCCCGCTCCTTCGAGATTCCTTCGATCGCGAAGAGCCCGCCTGGCAGGTCGTCGAGAGCGACGGCCAGCTCGAAGGCCGAGAGACGCTCCGCGTCGCGCTGTGACCACAATTCGTCGATAACCATGGCCTTACAGTAAGCGCCTATTCGCCACGTCAAGCGCGGGCCTGCTCGCCGGCTCGGGCGCATGCGCGCAGGGGCGCGGAAGTATCCGTGTTCCCAGGCGTTTCAGGAACACGCCCGTTGACCCTCCTGGGGCGCGCCCGTATCGTCACGCCCGTGTTTCGACCGAAAAAGCTCCTGCCCCTCGGCCTCGCGACCGCCTCGGGCATCCTCTACTTCGTAGGCTTCATCGGCTTCGACCAGTGGTACCTCGCCTGGATCTGCCTGGCGCCGCTGCTGCTCGCCCTGCGCGGCGCGCGAACTGGACGGCAGGCACTCCTGCTCTCGTGGTGGATGGGGTTCGTCACCCACCTCGGCGGCTACTACTGGATAGTCCACCTGCTGAGGACCTTCGCTAGCCTGTCGCTGCCGCTCGCCTTCGCCGGCTACCTGCTGCTGTGCATCGCCCAGGGCGCGCTCCTCGCGGTCTTCGGCTGGCTCGCCTGGAAGCTGCAGCGGCGCACGGGGATCTCCCTCGGCTGGACCGCGCCGGTGGCCTTCGTGGCGACCGAGTTCGCCTTCCCGCTGCTGTTCCCGAGCTACCTCGCCAACTCGCAGGCCTGGGTACCGCAGCTCACGCAGGTCGCGGACATCGGCGGCGTGCTGCTGCTGTCGGGCATCATGGCGCTCTTCAGCTCGGCGCTCGCCGAGGTCATCGCCGCCCGCCTCGAGAAGCGCCCCCTGCCCCGGGCGCTGCCGATAGCGGCCGTCGGCGCGCTCGTCTTCGACCTCGCCTACGGCGCGGTGCGCATCCCGCAGATGGAGAAGCGCGACGCCGCGGCGCCGAAGCTGAAGACGGCCATCGTCCAGGCCAACGTCGGCGCCGGCGACAAGCACCTGCGCGCGAGCGAGGGCATCCGGCGCTTCAAGCGGATGACCGACGAGGCGATGCAGAGCCCTGACCTCGGCCTCGTCGTCTGGCCCGAGAGCGCGCTCAACCGCACGGTGATCGGCACCCCCAACCTGACCGGCCAGGTGGCGAGCGAGGTGAAGGTGCCGATGATCGTCGGCGCGCTGCGCGGCGAGCCGGGCGACAAGGCGGTGCGCCGCTGGAACTCGGTGTTCGCCGTGGACAAGGGCGGCGCCATCACCGGGCACTACGACAAGATCAAGCTGCTGATGTTCGGCGAGTACGTGCCGGGCGAGAAGCTGCTCGCGCCGATCTACGAGAAGATCCTCCCCTTCACCTCGACCTTCCAGCGCGGCACCACCTACGCGCCGCTCGAGGTGGGCGGCTACAAGCTGTCGGCCGACGTCTGCTACGAGGACATCCTCCCCAGGCTCATCCGCGACTTGATGGGGCCCATCGACGAGGCGGGGACGCGCCCGCACGCGATGGTCAACGTGACCAACGACTCGTGGTACGGGCCGGCCGAGCCGCCCATCCACCTGGCGCTGGCGACCTTCCGCTCCATCGAGCATCGGCGATGGCTGGTGCGCTCGACGGCGACCGGGATCAGCGCCTTCATCGACTCGTCGGGTCGGCTCGTCCAGAAGAGCGGCTTCGAGACCGCCGAGACGCTCGTCGCGGACGTGCCGATGGTCGCCGCAGGCCCGACCGTCTACGGGGTCGTGGGCGACATCCTGGGCTGGCTGGCGCTCGCAGCCTCGCTCGCCGGGCTTGTCCAGCGACGGCTGCGCCCCGCCCAAGCAGCCAGCGCGGAGGAGCGCAGGCGCAAGGCCGCCTGATGGTGCGCAATCTCGCGCCCCGACGTGGCTTCGACTACACTGCGCGCGTCATGACAATCCCCGACGAAAAGCGTGCCGCCGCACCCGAAGAGGCTCCGCAGGACGGCGCGGAGAGGCGCAAGTACCCGCGAGCGCCGCTTCAGCTCCTCATCCAGTACCGCTTCGACACGTTGGAAGAGTTCCTCGCAGAGTACTCGGTCAACATCTCGGTCGGTGGCGTCTTCATTCGTACCGAGAGTCCGCGTGAGGAAGGCTCGTTCGTCTACCTGCAGTTCGCCCTGCGCGATGGAGCGCGGCTTATCGAGGGCCTCGGCAAGGTCGTGCACGTCAACCCGCCGGGTGTCGAAGGCCGGGTGCCGGGGATGGGGATCGAGTTCATAAACCTCGACCCCGAGTCGGTGCTGCTCATCGAAGAGATCGTGGCGAGCCGGCTGCAGCGGATGAAGTCGTAGTCGAACCGCGGGTCCATCCCACCGCGATCTGACGGGGCCCATCGGGCTCGGACGACCCGCGTCCCGACCGGCGCTGCGCGACGCCGTCGGAGCGAATCCAACGGACCCGCGGCGCCGCCGGGCAACTCGATCGCCGGGGGCGCGGACGCTCTCGTGTCAAGCGTCGCGCCCTCTCGGATTCCGCCGGCGAGGCCAGCGGGCTACGCCGCCTGGACCGCCCGGCGCCACTTGCCCAGGTGGTGCTCGCGCTCGGCCTCGCTCATGCGCGGGGCGAAGCGCTTTCCGGACCTCCAGCTGCGCCGGATCTCTTCCTTGCTATGCCAGACGCCGGTCGCGAGGCCTGCGAGGAAGGCCGCGCCAAAGGCGGTGGTCTCGAGCATCCGCGGCCGCACCACCGGAACGCCGAGCAGGCCCGACTGGAACTGCATGAGCAGGTCATTCGCCGAAGCGCCGCCGTCGACCTTGAAGGTGGGGATGTCGAGCCCGGTGTCGGCGCGCATCGCCTCGGCGAGCTCGTAGACCTGGAAGCCGATCCCCTCGAGCACGGCGCGCGCGAGGTGGCCCGAGGTCGTGTCGCGGGTGATGCCGGCGAGCAGGCCGCGTGCCTCGGGGCGCCAGTGCGGCGCGCCCAGGCCCACCAGCGCGGGCACGAAGACGACGTTGCCCGAGTTCTTCACCGTGCGCGCGAGCGTCTCGATCTCGGCGGCGGTCTTGAGCATCCCGAGCCCGTCGCGCATCCACTGCACCGCGGCGCCGGCGATGAAGGCGCTGCCCTCGAGCGCGTAGGCCACCTCGTCGCCGAGCTTCCAGGCGAGGGTCGTCAGCAAGCCGCGCTTGGAGATGATCGGCTTCGCGCCGATGTTCATCAGCAGGAAGGCGCCGGTGCCGTAGGTGCACTTCGACTCGCCCACCCCGAAGCACGCCTGCCCGAAGAGCGCAGCCTGCTGGTCGCCCGCGATTCCGGCGACCGGGATTCCGTCGGGGAGGCAGCTCAGGCCCTTGGTCGTCCCGTAGACCTCCGAGGAGGCCTTCACCTCGGGCAGCAGCGCCGGGGGCGCCCAGAACAGCTCGCACAGCGCCGGGTCCCACGCGAGCTTCTTGATGTTGAAGAGCAAGGTGCGCGAGGCGTTGGTGACATCGGTGACGTGCGCGGCCCCGCCAGTCAGGCGCCAGGTGAGGAAGGTGTCGATGGTGCCGAAGGCGAGATCGCCCCGCTCGGCGCGGGCGCGCGCGCCCGTCACGTGCTCGAGCAGCCAGCGGATCTTGGTC
>JBMNNX010000225.1:0-11042 GCA_050942745.1 Myxococcales bacterium | reverse complement strand
CTCGAGACGCCACTGGCGCACCGATGCTCGACGTATGCGACGATTCGCGCACGAAGCTGCGCTGGATGGGGATTGCCACGACTTACGTGGCCCAGACGCTGACGGGCCGCTCGGATTTCTCGCGCTTTCTGCCGATGGTCTTTCATTCGCGCTCCTGCGAGTTGAAGGTCTCGCGCGCGAATACCCGCTCGGGAAGCTCACATCACGACGGGGAGTCGGCGAGGACTTACCTTCAAGTAGCGGGCAGAGGCTGGACCTTCGACTCGACGGACGAGGTTCACCAACTCAGGCTGCGCCGGAAGCACGGAGAGGTCGCCCAACGACTCGGCGGCGCCCTCAAGGCGCTCTCGGACACGGTCGGGGTCGCCGGCGATCGGATCGACGCGCAGCGCGCCGCAACGACAAAGACATTGGCGCTCGTTGCGAAAAACCAATCCGAACGGAGAAGTCGTCAGCCTTGCTCGCCTTTGCGAATAGCTGCCGGTGACAGGCCGATTCATTCGCCGCGTGCGGCCCGCCTTCGCTTTTCGACGCACGCCAAAGAAGCGACGACGCCGGCCAGCAAGCGCTGACCGGCGTCGTTGTTCAGGAAGGGCGCAGGGTTTCAGTTATCGGTCGCCTTCTCCTCGCTTAGTCCTTGTCCTCTTCGTTCTGTTTGGTCTCGTTCTTCGTGGACCTCGTGCTCCGACGCGCGCGCAGGAGGATGTCCTTGTTGAACCGCGCCGACTTCTCCGCCTCGTTCGGGAACGCGATCTGACCGATGCGGTTGATGTCCTCGATCATCTGGAGCAGGCGGCCCTTGATCAGGTGCAGCTCGCGCGTGTCCTCCGGGGTTGCGGTGGCCTTGGTCTCCTGGTTGCGCTGAGCCGCCAGCAGTCCGGCGCGGAGGGCGTCGTGCTGCGCGAGCGCCGACTCGCCGCGGAAGTAGGGCTTGAGCGCCTCGTCGAGCTTGGCCACCGTCTCGCGGCTGTTCGTGAGGTGCTCGATGATCCGGGGCGTCGAGCGTCCGATCGCGACCGCGGGGATGAGCCGCTTCAGCTCGGTCTCGGTCACCGCGGCCTTGCGGGCCGCCATCGGCGTCGCCAGTCGAAGCTGCCGGATGTACGCCTTCGAACGGTCCACCCAGCGCTCCTCCTCGCGGGTGGCCTCCTCGGCCGCGACCGCCGACGCTCCCCGCGTGCTGATGAACCGCAGCAGGTCGTCATGTAGGTTGCCCATCGCCACGATCTCTTCTTCGGTCAGGCCGCAGGCCATCAGCGCAGTCTTCTTCTCTGCCACAAGCCCGAGCGTGTACTCGGCCTGGTCGATGAGGCCCCTCGTCGGCTCGGCCCGGCCCTTGCGCACCAACTGGTCCAACTCTTCGATGCTCATTGGGTTCCTCCCCCGCGGGGTAATTCCCCGCGGTTCCCTGCCTGAACGGGGGCAGTAGAGCACGATGAATCGAGACCGAGAAGAGCCAAAAAGCACCCAACGACAAAAATACTGTGTAGTTGTGAACGCAAGCGAGGCTCATTTGTCTTGTGTAGAACGGCTCTCGCGCGGTTGAGGCGTTCGGTAGCGCGGTTGAGGCGTTCGGTAGCGCGGTTGAGGCGTTCGGTAGCATGGTTGAGGCGTCCGGTAGCGCGGTTGAGGCGTTCGGTAGCGTGGTTGAGGCGTTCGGTAGCGTGGTTGAGGCGTTCGGTAGCGTGGTTGAGGCGTCCGGTAGCGCGGTTGAGGCGTTCGGTAGCGTGGTTGAGGCGTCCGGTAGCGCGGTTGAGGCGTTCCGTCGTGCGGTTGGGGCAGGCCGCCGCCCGTGAAACACAAGCCGGACGCGTGAAACACGAAGCAGGACGCGGGAGTCGTCGAAGGACCTGCCCGGGAGACCAGAGCCGCGCCTCGACGGCCATCCCGATGTCGGCGAGGACGGGCCGCGGGAGGCGCCAAGGGCGCCTCTCGAACTCCAGAGCGGGCCGAGAGCCTTGCCTGCATCTGGTCTCTAGTTGACACGCCGCCGGCCGCTGTCGGACGACCTTCCGCGGACGGGCCGAAGAGCAAGCGCTGGCGGGCGTGGGTGGTCGCCTCGCCCGACGCGGTCTGCTACCGATTTTAGGAGGACCGATCGGCCAGCTCCGCAAAGGCGCGGCTGTGCGACTACGGCGGTGGGGTGATGTGCGACGGCTTTGGCGCCTACGCCTCCTTGCGCGAAGCGGCGGCCGCTTCGGGCTCGCAGCACTGCAGGGCTCGCGTGCGCCGCAAATTCTTCGAGCTGAAGAGCTCCTACCCGGTCGAGGCCGAACGAGCGCTTCAGCTCATTGGCGACATCTAAGCCGTCGAACGGCTCTGTCCGACCGGGCCGCCGGGGATGACTGCGGCGCAAATACCGACAGGAGTTGAGCAAGCCGCTGATGCAGAAGCTCGGCGAGCTCCTCAGCGAGGTCCGCGCGCTACCCGAGTCCGGCCTGGCGAAGGCGGTGGAGTACACCCGCTCGATGTGGCTGGGGCTGCTGCGATTCCTGGATGGTCCGCGCATTCCGCTCGACAACAACGCGACCGAGCGGGCGCTGCGCGGCATCGTCGCGGGCCGGAAGAGCCACTACGGCTCTCGCTCGAAGCGAGGCACCGAGGTGGCGGCGCTCTTCTACAGCTTGGTCGAGACGGCCAAGCTCTCGGGCGTCAACCCGCTCGACTACCTGCGCACCGCGGTCGATGCCGCTCTGCGTGGCGAAGTGCCGCCGCCGCCGCACGAGCTCGCCGCCCCGGCAGCCGGCGAATAGCCTCGAGCGCTCGCGCAGTCTCCTTCTCCTCCCAGCGTCTCAGGCCTCGCGTGATTCCCTAAGCTCCGTCACGACGGGGACGGGCGAGGGCCTACTGCTCGTCTTCCAGAGTCCCCCAGCGGAGCCCGGCAAGGAAGCGTGCGCGGGTCTCGCGGCTACGCCCAAAGTGACCGAGTTGCGCTCAAGTCGTTGGGACAAGGCGGAACGAGCTCGAAAAGCGCGCGCCGATCTCACCCGCTGAAACCCGGTTCACGTAGACATCGAACCAACCCGGGGCTCGTCAGAGAATCCGAGCGGCTCGCACCCTACGTGCTTGTGCACGGGAGCCGCCTCGCACCAACCTGGTGTCTATCGCAAACAGCAGAAGGCTAGACACTCCGTACATTGTGCTATTGTGCGGGTCGCTCTGATACCAAGCCCGAGGGGGGCGACATGGCGAACTGCCCGTCGTGCGGTAACGGAAACCTCTGGTCATCGCGAACTCGAAGCCTCGCCGACGCCATCATGCGTGCCATCGGCTTTCCGCCTCGCCGCTGCGCGGAGTGCGGATGGCGCGGCTATATGCGCCGCAGTTTGGCGCCGACCGGTCGCGCGTCGTATCGGCAACCGGGAACCGAGTCGGAGCCGCGGTTGGCGGGGCAGGATTGACGTCATCGCCTCGACATGGCCGCTGCGCTCGCCTGTCCCTGCCGGAGCGGCAGGCGCACGGCGCGCCGCAGCATGGCCCTCCGGCTAGCCGCACTTCGAGGTCGCTTCGCGCACGCCGCGGGAGCACCGCCTACCCGTACGTCTTCATGAGCCCCTCGTGCTCTCAGAGCTCAGAGCATTCGCTGCGATGGTTGAAATATAGACCCGTAGGGACGTCGGGATCGCGATGCTTGAGAATCCGCGCAATCGCCTTGGGATCGGGATCGACTTTACATCTCCTCATTGGACGAGATGTGGAATCGCTCGCAATCCACGCAATCGAGCAGCGCCTTCGTCACATTTCCTTTGCTGGCGTGGTGCGGCAGGTTCAACGCGCCAAGGGCTACCCGCTCGCCGTCCAGGTCGAGGTCTTTCGTGCTGAGGAACCCTCCTCGCACCTGCTGCGGGTGGGAATGCCGAGATCGGAAGGCACCTTCAGAAAGGCGCTACGCCTTGGCGGCGACGCTCTCGAGGTCCTCAGGCGTCAGCAACCCGTTGTTTACGAGGATCGTGCGGACGGCCAGCTCTGAGACCGCAAAGTGCTGGGCTGCTCGCTCGAGCGCCTCGTCGGAGAAATCGCCAGCCAGCATTTTGATGAGGGCATCAAACGGGCAGAGGAGCTCGGCGGCGAATGCGCGCTGCCATTTCTGACGGTAGGTGTACGCCCGGGTCGCCGGGAAGAGCCGAGCGCCGCTCGTTCGCAGGAGCCTGTCGCCGAGAAGGCGCGCGAGGTCGAAGCGGCGGGTGGTCTGCCAGGAGGTGCGACGAAGGACGACTCGGACCTCGTGCTCGTCTTCCAAGGCGAAGGACATCTTCGAGGCACCGATGTCCTCGAGCGCCTCGACCGCGATGCCGGATAGGTCGGCTAGCACTTCGTTCGTGAGAGGTTTGACGCCGAGAGCCTCTTGCGCGCACAGGGCCTGAGCGGCCTCGATCCCGCCGCGCAAGGCAGGAAACTCGGCCGATGGCCTCGGGCGTCTGCCTTCATCGAGGCGCACGGCATGCGCCGGACTGAGCTCGACGCCGTGAGTCTTCGCGAGGTTCTGGAGCTCGGCCGCGGTGATGGCGCGCTCGCCATCCGGTCTGGCCGCCGCCAACTCGCTCGCGGCATGCCGGCCGAGGATAGCTTCGTCGGCGAGCAGCGCCTCGATTTCCTCGTCTGGCGCTTCGCCCGGGTCGTAACCAAGAGCGGCTTCGAGCCTTCGCCATCGGGCTGTTGTCGGGTCGCGGCGTTCGGCGAGGACGTCGTCCCAAATGTCTTCGAGGTTCGTCGCGCCGACTTCCTCGAGTCGAAGCTGGCCGAGTACCTGCTCGAGGAACCGATCGACCGCGTTTTCGAACGAGGAAGCACGAACGATCGCCGCCGCGTCCGCGAGGTAGCGGAGCGGCTCGGCGGGTCGCGGAGCCGTGGGCGTGGCGAGCAAGGCGACGCGCTCCCCGTCAGAGAGAATCGTTATCTTCGGCCGTATCCACCGCCAATCGTCGAGAGCCTGTGCGCGAAGGCCCAATCACTTCGCTTCGCGCCGCGCGGCTCCCAGCGCAGCCACCACCAGTTCCAAGCCAGCCACTCTGCGAGGCGATAGGCAGAGAGATGAACGCTGCGTCGCACGCGCTTGACGAAGTAGTCCTCGGCTTCCGTGAGAGAGAGACCGTCCACAAAGATGCCGATCGCGGCAAAGGTCGCTCGCTCTTCCGGCGAGCCGGAATTGAGCCTCTCCCACTGGGCATCGATTGCGAGCGACATGTTGGTTAGCGCCTCGCCCACTCTTCTTTAATGACTCGCAGGAAATCGCCGTCTTGTGCCATGGGGTGGTCGTGTGCTCGAAGCCCTTGGGAACTCCGGAGCCCTCGCAGGACCGAACGCATCGCCCAGCCCGCCACCTGGGCTCACCCCCCCATCCGCCCCCGGCGCCTCGTCGAGCATCACCTCGACCAGCGACTCTTCCCCGGCCACGACCTCGACCGCTATCTCCCGGCTGAACCCCCGCTCCTCGTTGACGAGGCGGATGACGTGCTGCCCGGGCGCCACCAGCAACTTGGTCGGCGTCGAGCGCCCAGTATCCACGCCGTCGAGCAGGACGCGCGCGAACGGGTGGCTGCGCACGATGACCACGCCCTTGCTCTCGACCGCGCTCTTCTCCCTGCCCATCAGGATGGCGAGCGAGGCCTTCTCGCGCTCGAGCCTCAGCGCGTCCTTGCGGGCGCCGTAGATCTCGGCGAGGGCGCGGTGCGGCCGCGGATCGAAGGGATCGTGGGCGACGACCTCGAGGAACGAGCGCTCGGCCTCGTCGGCGCGGCCGGTCGCCATCAGGATTTGCCCGAGGTGCAGGTGCGTCGTCGGGTGGGAAGGGAAGGGCTTGAGGCTCGCGCGCAGCAGCTTCTCGGCGCGCTCGAAGTCGCCGAGCTTCATGAGCGCGAGGGCATAGCGGTTCGACAGCGCGGGCGAGCGGTTCTTGACTCGCTGGTAGGCCCGGGCGAACTCCTCGACCGCCGCCTTGTGGCGCCCGCGCGTGTGCAGCAACTCGCCGAGGTGGGCGAGCTTGCGGCCCTCGGAGTCCTCAATCTCGAGGAAGTCGCCGAAGCGGATCTTCTCGCGCTCCTCCTCCGACGCCTGGGCCGACGGCCGCTGCGCCTCGTCCTCGGTGAAGCGCCGTCGCTCGGCCGACAGCGGCGCGACCTCCTTCGGGTACCGGCGGCGGGCGAGGTACGCCTTCCAGTCCGCCATGAACTTCGGGAAGGGCGAGCCCACCGTGCGCGAGACCGCGGTCTTGTAGTCGGCGCCGCCCTTCAGCTCGTCCATCAGCTTCACGAGCGCGGCGTTGCCGCCCGTGCGGTGCATCATCTCTATCGCCGTGAAGACCTCGGCGTAGGCGAGCGCGGCGTCCTCCTGCGACGGCAGCAGCGCCATCGACGGGTGCATCCGCTCGAAGGGAATGAGGGCGTCCTTCTTCAGCTCCTGGCCGAGGAAGGCCTCGGAGGCAGGCGAGAGCGCCTGGCCCGCCTCTCCTCGCCAGCGCGACTCGAGGTACTTCGCGAGCCCTTCGTGGATCCAGATGGGCACGCTGTTGCGGCTCTTCTTGGAGATGACCAGGTGCACGTACTCGTGCGCCAGGGTGTCGAGCCAGCCGTACCCGTGCACCAGCGCCTTCGGGCTGGTGAACATGATGCGGTTGAACTTGCAGATGGCGATGGTGCCCGAGGTCTTGATCGCCTCGAGCGGCAGGGTCGAGACGGCCGCGAGCGCTTTGGCGTCGGCATAGACCTCAATCGGAATCTTGTTGGGCGGCCCGTAGCCGAGGTCCGCGCGCATCGCCTCGTAGATCTTCTCGAGCGCCTCGAGCGCGTAGGGCGCGAGCAGCGCGTCCTTGCCCGGCGGGTACCGGAAGACGAAGTGCTTGCTCTCTATCGACTCGTAGCCCTTCGTCAGCCGGTGCGTGGCGCGGGCGAGCTGCGCTATCCCTTCGTCGGGCGCGCCGAGCTCGTCCCAGAGGGCCGCGGACTTCGCGTAGTTGCCCTCCTCGAAGAGCACCTGCGCGTGGAGAGCCTTGGCCACGCGCGAATCGGGCTCGCGAGCGAGCAGCTCGTCCACGGCCTCGCGCGCCGCGCTGACGTCCCAGGCCTCGAGCTCGCTGACGACGACGCGCGCCGCGGCCTCGATCTCCTCCGAAGCCGCGAGGGCGGCGCCGGGCAGCGCCAGGGCCAAGAGCAGCAGGATCGGGCGCGCGAGCCGGCTCACTTCACGATCTCCTCGTAGTAGCGCCTGACCTGATCCTCGTACTTCTCCGGCGCCCGCTGCTTCATCGCGTCGAGGATGTCCTTCCGGTACTCCTCGGGCACCTGGTACTGGTCGGCGCCGGGGATCTGGACCTTCTCGTCCACCGAGGAGGACATCCCCGCGCCACTGTCGCGGCCCATGCCCGGACCCATCCACGGCCATGGGATGCCTGGGCCCTGGCCGCCGCCCTGCTTCTGGCCCTGCTCGAGGCCCTTCTTGAGCTGGCCGATCTGATCGAGCGCCGCGCGCTGCTCGGCGATGGCGCCGGTCGGGTTGCGCCCGCGCAGCTCGCGCTGGGCCTTGCCCATGCGATCGCCCGCCTGCCGCATCATCTGCTGCGCCTCGGGCGAGAAGATGGGCGCCTGCTGGTTCATCTGGCCCATCTTCTCCATCATCTGGCTCGCCTTCTGCTGCAGCTCGCCTTCGCGCTCGCCGAGGTCCTTCATCTTCTGCTTGTCGGCCTCGCTCATCATCTGCGTGGGCGGCGGGAAGAGCTCGGCGAGCTCCTTTCGCACCTCTTCGAGCGGCGCGATGGCCTCGCGGGCGTGCTTGGCGTTGCGCTGCGCCGTCTCGGCCTCCTTCTTCCACGCTTGCGGGAAGTGGCGCGACTCGCGGGCCTGGCGCTCGAAATCCTCGGCGAGCGGCTTGGCGTGCGCGAGCGCCTTGGCCGCGGCCTGCGCGGCCTGGTCGAAGTCCTCGACCGCGAGCGCCTTGTCGAGATCGGAGACCGCCTCGCGGGCGCCGCGCAGGTCGTTGACGCCGAAGAAGCTCTGCACCTCGGTCACCTCGCCGAGCTTCTTCTCGGCCTCGGCCACCTTCTCGCGCAGCCGCTTCACGAAGTCGGCGCCCTTCTGCTTGAGGCGCTCCTCCAAGGCCTGCTTGTAGCTGTTGCGCACCTGCTGCGTGCCCTCGAGCAGCGACTGCTGGTCCCGCTGCAGCTCGTCGAGCTCGCGGGCGAACTGCTGCAGCTCGCGGCCGAGCTCGGCCATCTCGCCGCCCTCGAACTTGCCCGAGGCTTCCTGGAGACCCTTCTCGAGCTCGTCGAGCATCTGCCCGAGCTTCTCCATCTCCTTCATCGCCTCTTCGACCTCGCCCTGGTGCAGCAGCTCCTGGATCTTGTCGAACGAGTCCATCATCTGCCCGGTCTCGCTCAGCTCCTTGAGCGCCTCGGCGTTGACGTGGTCGTCGCTGATGTTCTTGGTCAGCTCGGCCATCCGCTGCATCAGCTCGGCCATGCGCTCCTTGAGCCGGGCGATCTCGGAGATGAGCCGATCGCGCGTCTCGTCGTTGGGCGCGGTGCGGTACTGCTCGAGCAGGTTGGCGAGGTCGCGCCGCTTGGCGGCCAGCTCTTTGGAGAGCGCGAGCAGGTCCTCGATGCGCTGCTGGTCGAGCAGGGTCTCGAGGTAGAGGATGCTGCGCTCCTCCTCGGCGATCTCGGCGGCGAGCGCGGCGTCGAAGCGGCGCACCGGGCTCGAGTCGAGCCCGATGCCGCGGCGCACCCAGATGCCGAGGGCCGCGCGCGCCTCGGAGGTGGCAGAGGCCTTGGCGCGCAGCCCCTGCGAAACATTGACGAGGGCGCGCCAGAGCTGATCCGGCGCCTTGGTCTTGCGCAGGGAAGCGGCGCGTTCGCCGAGCGCGGCGGCGAGCGCGAGCGCGCGGGCGTCCACCGCGTCGAACCCGGCGATGTCCTCGAGCGAGCGGCCCTGGGCCCGATCGCGGCCCTCGAGCCGGTCTGCGAGCAGGGAGATGAGCTTCTCCCAGTCCTCCTCTATCTGCTGGATGATCTGCCGGTGGTGCTCGGCCTGGCTGTAGATCTTCAGGTACTGCGTGCGCGAGACGCCGGTCTTCGCGCCGGAGATCTGATCGTTGTCGGTGGCCTCGATGTAGTAGGCCACCCTGTCGCCGGCCATCAGGCCGAGCGCGACGACGTCCCAGCGGTACTCGCCCGAGCCGCGGCGCGGCGTCTCGGGATCGCGCTGCAGCACCACGCGCTTGGGCTTGGTGGCGCCGGGCAGCTTGTACACCAGGGCGATCTCCGAGAGCCCGTAATCGTCCTCGGCCTCGAAGCGAAGGGTCACCTCCGACTTGGGATCGACCTCGATATCGGTCGCAGGGGCGACGATCTCGGCCTTGGGCGCGGCGTCGGCCTCCACGGCGATGGGGATGGGCGGACCCTCGGCGAGCATGCGCCCGCGCGCGCTCTCGAAGCGAAAGCGGTAGCTGCCCGGCTCGTTGACGAGGAGCTCTCCGGCGAGATCGCGCCCGCCCTCGACCTGCATCGGCAGCTCGGACTTGCCGACGAGCAGCGAGGCCTTACCCACCTCGCGGTCGGCGCGGGTCTCGAGCTTCACCTGCGTGCCTCGCGGCGCGGAGATCTCGCCGTTGGTGTTGGGCACGGTGCGAGTCGGCAGCCGCGTGTAGCTCGGATAGACGTAGGTGAGCTGGATCTCGCCGGTGATCGGCTCGACGACGCGCGCGCTCTTCGCCTGCGGCTGCTGGCGCGCGAAGAGCGCGCTCGCGCCGCGAGAGAGCGGCGCTCGAAAAGCGACCAGGGCGAAGAGCAGGAACGCGCAGGCGGCGACCAGGGCCTTGGCGGCCAGCCTCAGCGGCCTGCTCGGAAGGGCCTTGGCGAGATCGGCGCGGCGGGCAGCGGCGGCGACGCTGTCGATGTGAGCGCGCGCCAGCGTCCGCGAAAAATCGACCGGCTCGCCGCGGGAGAGCGCCGCGCCCAGCTCGTAGGCCGGCACGAGCCCGCGCCGCAGCGTCGCCGAATCGACGCGGCCAGCGAGCAGGCGTGCGGTTGTGTGCAGGTCGCCCGCGCGGCGTCGCGCGCGCAGCGGCCCTCCGACGAGGTACGCCGCGAAAGCGAGCAGGACGAGGCCTGCGCCGAGCGCGCGAGCGCCTGACCACCCGGCAGCGGCGAGCGCGAGGACGGCCGGGGTGGCGACGAGCACGCCGGCGAGGCAGAGGAAAGCGGCCGAGAAGTGGAGGATGCGCGCCTGGCGGGCACGGGCCTTCGAGAGCAGCGTGAGGACGGGCGCGAGGCTCTTCTCGTCGAGCCCGTCCTCGCCGGGCGCGCGCACCGGGGGCGGCGGGCGCGGGGCCTCGACGCTCTGATCTCGCTCGAGCAAGGGCACTCTCTTCCGGAGGGGCCTTCGGAGGCCGGAAAGCCGAAGCGGCCCGAGGAATATACGCCCGGAAACCCGGAGGACGCTCGATCATGACGCCTGCACGCACGCCCGAGCTACGGCAGTGGGAGCCGGGGCCTGAGCACGCGGCTGGCGTGACGCAAAGGTGGCGAACGGATGGAGCGCGGAGCTCCAGCTCCGCGTCAGGTCGCGGCGACAGGTCGTTTGCGGTCGCTCGAACGACAAGTGGCGGAGCTTGAGCGGCTCCACCTCCGCTCACCTGCGCAACCCCGCCTCTGCGCACGCAGGCCGCCGAGGCGGCGGACCTCCCTTCCTCACTCGGCTCCTCTCTTCGCCAGTCCCCGTCACCGGATGTGACCTCGCACCGGTGGGCCTGTTGGCTAGGAGCTTCGCCTCCCGCGGGACGCGGGAGGCTGCCGGGATGGGGTGCCGCGCGTTGGAGAACCGGCCGGCGGTTCGGCGCCAGGCTGCAAATCGCCCAGGCTCCGCGCGGTTGCTGGCTCAGGATGTGGGCCAGCAGGAGCTGCGAGGCCCGCCGGTCGCCGGCGTCGAAAATGTCTTCTGAGAGAAAGAGACGGATGTGAAACCTTGCTAGCTCGACTGCGGGCGCGATAGGTTTCGCCCGTGGAAGTCATCGAGCTGCCAGGCGAGCGCGCTGACGAGCTACGGGGCTATCTG
>JBMNNX010000223.1:0-11195 GCA_050942745.1 Myxococcales bacterium | reverse complement strand
ATGGGCGCCCCATCACCCGTTGTCAGGAAGAAAGCCATGTCCACTCCCGCCGTCTTGCTGCTCTCCGGTGGCCTTGACTCGGCCACCTGCCTCGCTATCGCCCGGAGCGAGGGCTTCGACGTCCACGCGCTCACCGTTGCCTACGGCCAGCGGCACGAGCAGGAGGTCGAGCTGGCGAGGACCATCGCCCGGGTGCTCGGCGCCGCCTCCCACCGGGTCGTCTCGCTGGATCTGAGGTCGATCGGCGGCTCGTCGCTCACCTCGGAGATGGAGGTGGAGAAGGACCGCCCGGACGACGGCAGCATCCCCGACACCTACGTGCCGGCGCGCAATGCCACCTTCCTCTGCGTCGCGCTCGGGCTCGCCGAGGTCGTCGGCGCGCGGGACCTGTTCATCGGGGTGAATGCGGTTGACTACTCAGGCTATCCGGACTGCCGCCCGGAGTTCGTCGAAGCGTTCGAGCAGCTCGCCAACGCCGCGACCCGGGCCGGAGCTCAGGGCGCGCGCTTCAAGATCCACGCGCCGCTGCTGCGGCTGACCAAGGCCGAGATCATCGCCCGCGGAATCGCGCTGGGCGTCGACTACGGCTTGACCCACTCCTGCTACGACCCCGACCAAGAGGGAAAGGCCTGCGGGCACTGTGATAGCTGCCTGCTGCGCAAGAAGGGCTTCGAGACAGCGGGGGTACCTGACCCGACCCGCTACTCGGACCGCTAGTCAGGGACCTTTCGCGCGGCGTGCGCCTCGGAGCCTCGCCCTGGGGGACGGCGAGGCGGCGAGAGGCGCCCGGTGGACCGCGAGAGATCCTTCACTGGTGCAATTTTCTTTCATGACTGCAATTCAACGACGAAAGCTGCTGAACAGACCCTCCCCACCCGTCTCATTAAATTCGCATACTTACGGCGCGACCAAACCCTGGCATGGCCGTTGCTGATGCTACGCGACGAAGCGCAGCAACTTCGAGAAGCTGGTCCCCCCCCCGCCGCTTCACGGTTGCTGCGCTTCTTTTTTCTTTGCTGGACTGGGCGCGCCCCGGTGACGCACGTGCGCAGCAGCGCCAAGCTCCCGGTACTGACGCGCCGCCAGCCTCGCCCACGGCTCCCCGTTGCATCTCCGGGCCTCGGCGCACGCGCGGCTTTCGGTCGGTCGTACCCGATCGAGCGCTCGCGGGCGCAGCGGACAGGCGCATCCACGCATGCACTCGCGGGAATCGGCGATGGAAACGGCAGGTCGATCCCCGCAGCATCAAGGGCCCGGTCGCAGTGCCGGCCCTTGGCCAATCGCGGCGGGGCCGCGAGCGCGCAGAGGGACGGGCCTCGGGCCTCGCGAGCCTTCAGAAAAGCGGCCGACAGCCTTGGGCGACAACTTGCTCGCCCACCCTCCGGCCCGGAGCAGCCGCTCGGCGCCGCGCCCTCTCACAATTGCAGCAATGTTTCACAATTGCAATGCAGTTGCGCAAGACAGAGGCGCGCCACCGGCAGCCCGCGTCGAAATTTCGCGGACTTAGCCACTCTTCAAGACTTGGCACCGGCCATGCGATAGACGAGAGACGAAGCGCGGCGGCCTCGATTAGCTGGTCCCCCCCGCCGCTCATCGGTCGCCGCGCTTCGCTTTCTCCCTGGAAGCCAGCCTTAGCTCCGGGCGCTGCTCCTCCCCAGCTCGAACAACTTCGATAGCGCCCGGCGCTCAAGGCCTTCGCCGCTGGTCTTCGGCGGCGTAGAGGCCGCTTTCGGCGGACGGCCGCCTTCCCCGCGCGCCCTACCCTCGCGGCGACAACGGCCCGGGCGGCTCGACCTGCGCCAGCACGGCGCGGGTCGCCTCGCAGTCCTTGGAGATCTGCCGGGCCAGCTCGTCGACCGACGAGAAGCGCTGCTCGCCCCGGAGCCGCTTCAGAAACTCGACCGACATCCGCGTGCCGTAGAGGTCGCCTTCGAAGTCGAAGAGGAAGATCTCGACGGTGACCTCGCCCCGTCCGAAGGTCGGCTTGCGCCCGATGTTCGCGGCGCCCACATAGACCGCGCCGCCGAAGAAGACGCGCACGGCGTAGACCCCGTTGCGCGGGCGGACCTCGCCTTCGATCGCGAGGTTGGCGGTAGGAAAGCCGAACGTCCGGCCGCGCCCTTCGCCGTGCACGACCCTGCCGCGAACGTCGAACGGCCGACCTAGCAACCTGGCGGCTGCGCCCACGCGCCCTTCGGCGATGAACTCCCGGATCTTGGTCGAGGAGACGACCACGCCCTCGCAGGTGACCGGATCGACCCTGGTGATGCCCGCGTTGTGCAGGGCAGCAGCCGCGCGCAAATCCTCGACGGTGCCACCGCGGCCCCGTCCGAAGGTGAAGTCCGGGCCGACGACGACCCAGGACGGAGCCAAAGCCCCGAACAAGTCGCGCTCCAAGAAGTCGGGCGCAGACAGAGCGGCATAGCGCTCGTCGAAGGGCTGGACGACGACCGCATCGAGGCCGAGCGCTTCCATCAGCTCGAGCTTCCGCGGCAGCGGCGTGATCACCTTGGGCGCAAGCTCCGGAGCGAGGACCTTGCCCGGGTGCGGATCGAACGTGGCGGCGATCGCCGGGCGCCCCACGCCACGCGCCCGATCGATCGCTTCGCGAAAGAGGGCCTGGTGGCCCAGGTGCACACCGTCGAAGTTGCCCAACGCCACCGCGCAACCAGCGAGCTGCTGTCCGCGTGCCGCATCGAATCCACTCAAGACGCGCATCAGGGCGCGCAACTTAGATGTCCCCCCGGCCAAGGTCAAACACGGGCGCGAGAGAGTCGGCTGGCCTATACTTTTCGCTTCTCGACGACAGTCTGTTCGCACAGCTCCCCGGGGCCTCGCGCCCCACCGAGCGAGAGGATCGAGCACGAACGAACGAGTCAACGGCCACATCGCACCAGCGGGAGCAGCCCATGGGCTTTACCTTTCAGGTGTTTCCAACATCGGAAGAGCAACCGGCGCTCTCTCGAGTAGAGCAGCGGGCGACCGAGCTCCTTCGGTTGGCCCTGGTGCAGTTTCCGCTCGAGCGCATGGTGGTGCTGCCCCCTGAGCTGCTCGAGCGGGCACGGCAGAGCCTCGCGCGCAACGCCGAGCGGGCGCGGATCCAGTTCGACGCGTCGGCTGTGCTCGGCGAGGCGGCCGCGATCTTCCGGGTCAGCCCCGGAGGCGGCCTCGGCGAGGTCAGGCGGGTGCCCACGGTCGGTTGGATTTGGTACGAGCCCGAGCTGAGCCGACTTCGCGAGCGCGGCCTCGACGAGCGCTGGCCGCACAGCCTCGCGCTCGGGTACCGGTGCGAGGTCTCGCGTCTGCTCGGCGAGCCGGCGCTCTCGGCGATCGCCCACGGCTTCGTCGCCGCGGCGCTCGCCGAGCAGACTTCGGGCTTCCTCTTCAGCCCGGACGGCGCTTGGGACAGTGCGCTGCTGCCCTGCTCCGGCGAAGAGTTCCTCCAGTCGTTCATGCGCCCCGAGCGCTCCTCTGCCGAGAGGTTCCGGCGCTACGCCGAGGACAAGCTGCGGGCGCTGCCCGAGGAGCTCGAGCTGTTCGACGAGGCCTTCGTAGACAGCGTCCTGCAGCAGATAGCGAGCCTGATGGTCGCCGAGATGAACGAGGTGCGCGGCAATGCCGAGGCGGAGCTGGCCGTTATCGAGAGGGCGCTCACGCGGATGGAGACCGCCCGGGTGATCTCGCGAGGCCGCCGTGAAGCCGAGCGCCGGATACTCATCGGCACGGAGCTCGGCCTCTCGTGCGACGGAGCGGCGAGCGCCCTTTCGCGGCTGCGGCCCACGGCCGAGGAGTACGAGCGCTGGCTCGGCCACATCGGCGAGCTGTTGCCCTAAGAGAAAGCCAGCACCCGCCTCGACGGAGTCGGACGGCGGCCGCAGACACCCTGCGCGGATGGCGGCCACTCTCCCGGGCGGCCGCGAGAAGGTGAAGCCCGAACACGTGATGCCGAAGAAAACCGCTTCCCGGACGAAGCGACCAGGTGACGAGCGCTGGACCGGCGCCGAGCTCGCGGTCCTCGAGGAGCTCCGCAGCCCGCGGCAGGTCCAGGAGCGGCTGGATTCGATCCCGTACAGCCCCGACCCCATCTACCGCTCGCCGCGCAGAGTGCTGCGCGACCGAAAGGCGCATTGTTTCGACGGCGCGCTCTTCGCCGCCGCCGCGCTCGCGCGGCTGGGGCACCCTCCGCTGCTCGTCGACCTGCGGGCGGTCAACGACGACGACCACGTGATTGCCGTCTATAAGGTCGACGGGCATTGGGGCGCGGTCGCCAAGTCCAACTTCGTGGGGCTGAGGTTCCGCGAGCCCATCCACCGGACGCTGCGCGAGCTCGCCCTGTCGTACTTCGAGCTCTACTTCAACACGCTGGGGCAGAAGACGCTGCGCGAGTACTCGCTCCCGCTCGACCTGCGCGCCTTCGACGACATCGACTGGAGAACGAGCGACCAGGATCTGGAGCGCATCGCCACCCGGCTCGACGAGCTTCGGCACTTTCCGCTGCTCACCCGGCGCATGGTCGCGCGGTTGAGCCCTGTCGATGAGCGCTCCGTGAAAGCCGGGATGCTCGGCGCTGACGAGGCGGGCCTCTTCAAGCCCAAGAAGTAGCCCGAGCCGACGAAGGCCCTCGCGGCGTCTGCCTGTGTCTACCTCTTCCCGCGCTGGCAGATATCGACCCAGCGCTGGTGGCAGGTGTAGTCAGGGCAGAACTTGTGCGTCCCGCCTCCGCAGGCGACGAAGAAGAGGTCGTCACACTCGATGGGATCGAGCGCAGCCTGGATGGCCGCGGCGCCCGCGTTGGCGATAGGCCCGGGGGGCAGGCCCTTGACCCGATACGTGTTGTACGGGTGGAAGTACTCGAGGTCGTCGCGCTTGATGTTCCCGTCGAAGAAGCCGTAGCGGAGGATCTTGGCGTAGATCACGGTCGGGTCCGTCTCGAGCTTCATCTTCTTCTTCAGGCGGTTGTGGAACACGCACGAGATGCGCGGGCGCTCCTGCGGATCTCCGGTCTCCTTCTCGATGATCGAGGCCAGGGTCGCGGTCTCGTGAGGGTCGAGGCTGACGCCCGCCTGCCGCCGCGCATCCGCCTTGCGGTACTCCTCGTTGAACCTGCTGACCATCTTGAGCAGCACCTGCTCGACCTTCGGGTTCTTGGGGAACGAGTAGGTGTCCGGGAAGAGGTAGCCTTCGAGGCTGTCGGCCTTAACGCCCGCCTTCCTGGCGAAGCCGGAGTCGCGCACGAGCTTAAGGAACTCGCTGGCCTTGCAGAAGCCGCACTGCTCGAGCAGGGGCGCAATCTCATCGGAGCGCAGGCCCTCGGGGATGGTGCACGAGTAGAGCTTGACCTTGCCCTGGGCAATCTGCTCGAGGACCTTCTCGGGCGCGACCGGGCCCAGGAAGCCGTACTCGCCCGCCTGAATGCGCCGGTCCATGCCCAGCCGTCGGGCGAGCCAGTAGAAGCGCGTCTCGTCGGCGACCACGCCCGCCCTCGCGAGCAACCGAGCGACCTGCTTCATCCCTGCGCCGGCCGGGATCTCGACCGTCTTCTCTTCAGGCGAGCCGTAGGGAGTCCTCGCGAATCGCTCCAGGGAGCGGTTCCACCAGAACAGGCCACCGACCGCGGCCATGCCTGCCAGGGCAAGCACCGCTACCGCCATGATCGCCAGGCGCTTCAAGCTTCCTCCTCAGGCTCGACCTGTTTGACATGCGCGTCGGGCCGGGCTGGAGGATACCCTGCCCGCACTGGTTGTCGAACGGTAGAGCCGAACCGGCGCTCGCTCGAAGCCAACACCGCCGGCCGGGACGCTCCGCCGCTACGCAGGGCTCGCTCTTTCCTTTTCAGCTCCACTCAGACGAGCACCGGCGGCCGCCGGCCACGGGAGCCGAAGGCCACGAACGGCCGCAATGCCGGCGCTTCGCGTGGCGCGATGGGCGCTCGGGCCTGTGGCTGGACAGCGGGCCTTTCTGCCGCGTGAGGCAGCGAGCGTTGTCCCTCCCGGCGACAACGCTGTTCCAGCGATGCACGCGCGCCTCGAGCCCCGGCTTGCAAAGCTTGAGGAATTTCGCGACCGCTCCCCATGGCACCGCGGCTGCAGTCGCGCCCCGCCCAAAACGCGCCTCCGGCGGCGCGAGAAGACCGACCAAACAAACAGCCGGCAAGGAGGCGGGCATGCTTTCAGGGCTCAGCGACATCACCAGCAAAGTGTTCGACAACGTGATCGATCACCTCATCGGGGACAACAACACCCTCGATCAGATCAAGTCGGTGTTCAGCGACGCCTCCAGGGCGGAGTCGACCGACACCTTCACCGAGCACCAGTCCTCCAAGTCCCTCACCAACAACCCTCGGATGCAGGTGGAGTGGATGGGCTTCCTCGGCAAGTACATCGGGGTAGCGCTCGAGAAGCTGACGGCCGGCTACGCGACCTCCTCCGAGGAGTGGAACAAGAAGTTCTCCGACTCGGTCAACGTGCTCAGGAACAACTTCGACCTGCTCGACACCGCCGCGGGCGTCGGCGGCAAGGACGGTTTCATCGGCAAGAACGACCTCGAAGCCGCCATGAGAAACCCGAACCTCCCCAAGGAGATCAGGGACGCCTGCCGCTTCCTGCTCAACAACCCCTCGGCGTGGAACCAGCTCGACGTCGGCGCGGGCATCGGCAAGTGCGACGGCATCATCGGCCGGTGCGACGTTGACGCGGTCTGGGCGAAGCTCGCGGAGCAGGCCCCGCCGGCGGAGAGCGCGGACCCGTCGACCGGAGGCACGAACGCGGGCGGCGGGGTGGGCGAAACCGGCGGCACCGGCAGCGCGCCCTCCTCCGAGTGGAGCCAGAAGTTCTCCGACGCGGTCAACGTGCTCAAGGACAACTTCGACCTGCTCGACACTGCGGCCGGCATCGGCGGCAAGGACGGCTTCATCGGCAAGAACGACCTCCTGGCCGCCTTGAGGAACCCGAACCTTCCCAAGGAGCTCAAGGACGCCTGCCGCTTCCTGCTCACCAACCCCGCGGCGTGGAACCAGCTCGACGTCGGGGCGGGCATCGGCAAGTGCGACGGCATCATCGCCAAGTGCGACGTCGATGCGGTCTTGGCGAAGCTCGCGGAGCAGACCCCGCCGGTGGACAACGCGGATCAGCCCCCGGGGACGGAAGACGCGGGCGAGAGCGGCGACGTGGACGACACCAGGGGCCCCGACGAGACGGGAGAAACCGGCGAAACCGGCGAGACCGAGGGCACCACTGGCACCTCCGGTCCCAGCACCGAGGAGACGAGCGGCGGCGGCACGTCGAACGACACCAGCACCACCACCAGCCTCCAGAGGGGCTCGCGGGGCGAGGGCACCGAGGGTCGAGTGACGAATCTGCTGAACGACCTCGACGACGCTATCGAGGAGAAGACCGCGGCGCTGGACGAGATGATCCGCTCTGGCGCGAAGGACACCCACACGGCCTTCCTCGAGCTCCAGCGGCTCGTCGAGGCGCGAAAGCTGATGTTCGAGCTCCTCTCGACCCTCTCCCGGCTGAACAACGAGATGGCCAAGACGGCGATCCAAAACATGGGACGGGCCTGAAGCCCCGCGCCCATTCGGCTCTCTCTCACACCACGAGGTTTGCCATGACCCGAAACGTCATCGACCTGAATGCCCGGCGCCGCGCCTTCGACGACGCCGCGACCCGCGAGAAGATGCGCCGCTACTTCAACGACGAGATCACCTGGGCGGAGGTCGAGGGCATGACCTTCGAGCAGGCCCAGCAGATCGGCAAGCTCGGCTGCGAGCTGGCGGCCAAGGGCCGCTTGCAGGACGCGCGCATCATCTTTGAGGGCCTGGTCGCCGGAAACCCGAAGGACACCTGCGCGCAGGCCGCGCTGGGGACGGTCTACCAGCGCCTCAACCGCAACGACGACGCGAGGGTCTGCTACGACCGCGCCATCGAGCTGTGCGAGGACAACATCGTCGCGCTGGCCAACCGCGGCGAGCTCCGGCTGCGCTCGGGCGACGTGGACGGCGTCGCCGACCTGACCCGCGCGGTCAAGCTCGACGAGAAGGGCATGACCGCCCCCGGCCGCCGCGCGCGGGCGCTCCTGAAGTTCCTGGTGGATCGCGCCGCGGCCGCCGCGAACAAGCAGGCAGCGGCACGCTAAGCAGCACTCTACGGGGGAGGAGGGGTCAGCGCGGGCGGAGCCGGCTCGAAAGCCGTCGGCTCCGCCCGCTTTGTCTCGGCCGCCGGCTCTTCTGGCTCAGGCACGCCGAAGAGCGCGGGCGACGGCTCGGCCATCGCGATTCCTCTTTCGCGCGCGAACCGCTCGGCTCGCTCGATGCGCTCGAGCGTCGGCGGGTGCGTGGCGAGCAGGAGCACGACCCAGGCCGGCGGGTGCAGGTCGGCCCGGTTGAGGCTCGCGAGCTTGACCATCATCGAGCGGAAGGACTCGGGTTGCTCGAGCAGCTCGAGCGCGTATCGATCAGCCCGGTGCTCGAGGTAGCGGCCGTAGGCGCCGCCTATCGGCTTGAGCGCGGTGGTGACGAACCAGACCAGCAGCAGCACGGCCGGCAAGCTGGCCACGTCGCGGTCGCCGTCGAAGCCGAGCCGCCCCCGGCGCCCGAGCCGCCGCAGCGCGACGGCGATGAGCCAGAGGTATGGAACGAGGCACAAGCTCGCGAGCACGAGCCTGCCAGGCGACCGATCGCGCAGGTGGCCGAGCTCGTGGCCGACCGCGTTGGCGACCTCGTCCGGCGTCATCGCCGCGATGAAGGTGTCCCAGACGACGATGCGCCGGGTCGGCCCCTGTCCGGCGATGAAGGCGTTCACGCGGCGGGTGGTGTCGCGCATCTTCAGTTGGAAGACCCCCTCGTGCTCGACCCCGGCCTTCTCCAGCGTGCGCAGGATAGCCCTGCGCGCCGGCCCGTCCGGCAGCGGCTCGTAGTCGCGGTAGATCTGGACGCGGTAGGGATCGAGCAGCCCCGCGCCGAGCAGCAGCACCGCACAGGGCGCGCCGAGCAACAGCCACCAGTTGCGCCTGCGCCGCGCGAGCCCGTAGAGCCCGAAGGCCAGAGCGCTGAAGGTCGCGACCGAGATGACGAACCCCTTGGTCGAGTCCCAGCTCCAGCGCCCGAACGATTCGACCGACAAGCCGTGCTGCCGCTCGCGCACCCAGCCGAAGTAGAAGTCGGTCGGCAGATCAATGAGCGTGACGATCGCCAGGTACGCGGCGACAAAAGCCATCGCGCCGCCCCAGGAGGCGTCGCCCCACAGCTTGGTCAGGGCGAGGCCGATGCGCCGCAAGACGCCAACCTTCGCGAGCGGTCCGGCGACGCGAGCGGCGAGCCTGTCGCAGCCCGCCTTCAGCCTGCGGTTGAGCTGCAGGAGCAGGAAGAGCAGCGTGAAGACCAGCCACCAGACCTGCTTGATCGCCCAGAGCCAGTAGAGCGGCCGGACGTACTCGTCGTGCCGCGCTATCTGCTCGGCGGTGAAGTACCTCAGCACCTGCTCGTCGACGGCGAGCGCGGCGGCGGGCAGCAGCAGGGCGACGGCGGCGACGAGCGTTCCGATGGGGAGTCGGCGGATGGTCACCCGCGCATCATAGCCCCGTCCCCGACTCGGAGCGCCGCGCGGGCGCGCCGAGGCAAGTCCGCGGGCGCCGCGCTCACGACGCGGGCACGGCCTGAGGCTGGCCGACCGGTTCTTCGACAGCGGGCTCGGCGGTCTCGGGCTCCTCGAGCAGGATGTCCTTCATCCGCTCGAGGCTCTTGCGGGTCTGCTCGACGAAGGGCGTCTCGCTGCCGATGCGCTCGGCGGCCGCCAGGGTGCGCTCGTAGATGGTGATGGCCTTGGTGACGAGGACGCGCACCCGCCTGCGCAGCTCCTTGCGGTAGATCTCCGCCTCCTCCTCGTTGAGATCCGCAGGGACCCTCGCGTTGAGCATGGCGTCGTAGAGCGTCTCGTAGAGCGCACCGATGCGGTAGCCGGACGAGGTCGCCCACTGGCCGTGGCCGATGCGGATGGAGCGCAGGTAGTGCCCCTGCGCCGACAGGAGCAGCTCGCACTTGTACTCCAGGTCCTCGCCGAGCTTCTCCTCGCCTTTGTCGGGGTCGAGCTCGACGTGCTCGAAGTAGAGCCGATAGATCTCGCCGAGGAAGAACTGCGCCTGCGCCGGGAAGTACTCGTCGAGCCGCTCGGTCTCCTTGTGCCGCTCCCACCAGCCCAGCGATTCGCGCAGTTGGCGCTCTGCCTCGTCGAGCTGCCCGTTCTCGAGGAGGCAGATGCCGCGGTGGACACGCGCCTGGAGCTGGTCCTGGGCGGGGATGTCCTTGCGCGCGGCGAGCGTCGTCAGGATCTCGATGGCCGGGGGATAGTCGTCGAGGTGGTAGTAGCACTCGGCGACGCGGAAAGAGGCGTCGAGCGCGTCGCCGGTGCCCTTGGCCGGATCGGCCAGGACCAGGAAGCGCTGGAGCGCCTCGGCGTACTTGCCCGTCCGCTCGAGAGAGAGCCCGGCGTTGTAGGTCGCGGCCGCGAAGTGCTTCGACTGCGGGTAGACGTCGGCGAGCCGCTCGAAGCAGCGCGCCGCCTTGGCGTAGTCGCCCGCGGCGTAGGCCGAGGTGCCCAGGGCGAACAACTCCTCGTCGTTGAGGCTCGCGAGCTCCATCTCCTCCGGCGAGCCCGGCGTGATGACCACCGGGTCGAACTTGATGACCTCGGTGCGGCCGCCGCGCCCGGTCGCACAGGCTCCGAGCGCGAGCAGCGCGACGATCGACAGTCTCGGGGACATCCGCGCTTTCCTCATGACCGCTGCGACAACGCCGGCGCTCGTCGGGTTCTCTCGCCCGCGCTGTCTGCCGCTTCCTTGCCTACGGGAGAATCTGCACCCAGACCTTGCGGCGGCGCGGCCCGTCGAATTCGCAGAAGTAGACGCCCTGCCAGGTGCCCAGCCTGAGCGCGCCGCCTTCGATGAGGATGGTCACCGACGGCCCGACCAGCGAGGCCTTGACGTGCGAGTCCGAGTTGCCCTCGGCGTGCTTGAACCCGCGGTTGGGCACGATGCGCTCGAGTGCGGCGAGGAGGTCGTCCTTGACGTCGGGATCGGCGTTCTCGTTGATGGTGATCGCCCCGGTGGTGTGCGGGCAGAAGACCGTGCACAGGCCCTCCTGCATCCCGGAGGCCCGGACGAGCGCGGCGACCCGGTCGGTGATGTCGATGAGCTCGGTC
>JBMNNX010000221.1:0-11397 GCA_050942745.1 Myxococcales bacterium | reverse complement strand
CGTTCGGATGGACGGCCCTGCCGCCCAGCTTGGGACTCACGGATTTCATCCTCTTCATTGCGAGCACCTCGGATGTAGGTGACCTGAGGGCCCGGGGAGGACAAGAAACGCGCACTCTCCTAAACGGGATCGCCCCAGGGAAGGCACAGACTCTCCCCGAGACGTCACCACTGACACAGCAGCCATCCCCAGAACCAGGCTCGGGGTCGGGCACAAAGGCACCAGAGCTAACAACGGTCTCGGCTGCCCTCACGTCGACGACGTTTTGTAGAAGAAACCGCCGCCGTTCCGAAACCCTGTTAGTTCAAGGCCACAGCCGGCCAAAGGGCCGGTCTCTCGCTCGGGGACGACCGTCGGCAGCAGGCCGTGAGCGAGCGTCGCCCGGACGAGGCGCGAGAAGGGCGCGCCCGGCTCGGCGGTACACAGGCGCTTCTTCGGGTCGATCTCGAGGATCTCGTCGAGCGAGGAGATGTCGATGGGCTGGCTGCGGTAGCGCGGATCGCCGGGCAGCGGCACGACGTGCTGGACGCCACCCTTGGAGATGTGGACGGGCTCGTTCTTCCCGATGCGCTCGCGCACTTGCCGGGCGATGGCTTTGACCTTGAGGCGATGGTTTTCCAGGGCTCGGTTCATGGTGTCTCTCCTTGGAAGCGAGGCCGCTTCGTCTACAGAGCGCCGCCAGCCGCGGCAAGCCTCTTCGCGCCGCCGAAAACGGCGACCTGTAAGAAGGCGGACACACGGGGCGGCGCCCGCGCACGCTGGGACTCGCCGGGCGCCGCTCGGCGGTTCCGGGCGGCAGCGCGGACGACGGGACTGGCGCTGCTACGATGGCCCCATGAACCTTCGTCCGGCCATGTGGTTGGTCCTCGCGGCGAGCATGACCGCTTGCTTCGAAAACTCGGTCCCCGGGCCGGCGCAGTCGGCCGAATCGGCCTGCGCCGACGCGGGCGCCGCCGTGCCGCCCGAGTGCCTGAAGCCTCCCGAGTGTTCGGCTTGCCCCGACCCTCCCGCGTGCCCGCAGGCAGACGCGGGTGAAGGGTGTCCTCCGCCCTGCGAGTGCCCGGTGTGCCCGGCGCCGGAGCGCACGCTTCGCGTAATGACCTTCAACATCCGGCACGCGGCCGAGGCGAGCCTCGGAGCGATCGCCAACGTCATCAAGGCCGAGGCTCCCGACATCGTTGGGCTCCAGGAGGTGGACTACTACCTCGAGCGCAGCGGCAACGTGTATCAGTCCTACAGGCTTGGCCAGCTCGTGGGGAGGGCGAGCCTGTTTCGCGCTTCGATCATCTATCCGGACAGCGGGGGCCAATACGGGCTCGCTGTGCTCTCGCGCTTTCCGATTGTCTCGTCCGACAAGCTCGTGCTCACCTCCGGCGCCCAGCCGCGCATCCTGCTGATCGTCGATATCGAGCTCGAGCCGGGGCGCATGGCGACCGTGGCGGTGACGCACCTTGGGCTCACCGCGGAGGAGAGACGCGCGCAGGCCGCCGAAATCGTCGAGGCGCTGCGCGGCCGGCCTCGCGTGCTGCTGATGGGAGACTTCAACGAAGGCCCGACCGGCAGCTCGGTGCGGACGCTGACCGCCGAATTCGCCGACGTCTGGGATGAGGCTGGGCAGGGCGCCGGGTTCACCTTCCCCGCCGACGCGCCGACGATGCGCATCGACTTCATCCTGCGGGACCGCGCCCTGCCGGTTCCCATCGAGGCCCACGTGCCCGAACGCATCGCTTCCGACCATCGGCCGGTCGTCGTGACGATGCCCTGGCCGGCGCAGTAGGCGCGGCCGAACCGCCGGAAAACGCGGCTCCGACCAGGCTCGGCGCGCCCTGCGACCGCGCGCGAAGGGCGCGACTCGGCCGCCCGCAAACGCCCGCTCGGAGCACGGAGGCAGCCGCGCGTTCGGCCGCCTCATTCGCAGAGCTTCTGACCGCCTGTTCTCCCTGTTGAGAATCGAAAACTCAGCGGCTAGAGTGCCGCCCCTCCGGCGCTGCCGGCGGTTGGATGCTCGCACGAGCGACGGCCGAGACCAGGCGGCCGAGCCAGGGAGACACCATGGCCATCCATCCCACCGCCGTCGTCGCCCGGAGCGCCGAGCTCGACAGCAGCGTCGAGGTTGGCCCCTACGCCGTCATCGGGCCGCGGGTGCGTATCGGCGCCGGCACCAGCGTCGGGCCGCACGCGGTGATTGAGGGCAATACCACCATCGGCCGCGGCAACCGCATCTTCCAGTTCGCCTCGCTGGGGGCGATACCCCAGGACCTCAAGTTCGGCGGCGAGGAGACGCGGCTCGAGATAGGCGACGAGAACCAGATCCGCGAGTTCGCGACGATGCACGTCGGCACTGCCGGCGGAGGCGGGGTGACGCGCGTCGCCAACAAGTCGCTCTTCATGGCCTACAGCCACGTCGCCCACGACTGCCAGGTCGGCGACGGCTGCATCCTCGCCAACTGCGGCACGCTCGGCGGGCACGCGATCCTCGAGGACCACGTCATCGTGGGCGGGCTCGCGGGCGTGCACCAGTTCGTGCGCCTGGGCCGGCTCGCCTTCGTCGCCGCCGGCTCGCTGGTGACCCAGGACGTGCCACCGTACTGCACCGTGCAGGGCGATCGCGCCAAGCTGTCCGGCCTGAACACCGTCGGCCTGACTCGCGCCGGCTACACCAAGGAGCAGATGGCGCACATCAGGGCGGCCTACAAGACGGTGTTTCGCACCAGCCTGGGCCTGCGTGAGGCGATAGCGCAGGTGCGCGCCGAGCACGGCGGAAATCCCGAGGTCGATCACTTCCTCGCATTTCTCGAGGGTTCGGAGCGGGGAGTCGCGCGTTGAGCGAGGTGCGGTCAGTCGGGCTCATCGCGGGCAACGGGCGCTTCCCCGTCCTCTTCGCGCGGGGCGCGCGCAAGGCGGGCGTCCGCGTCGTCGCCGCCGCGCAGCGCGGCGAGACCGATCCCGCGCTCGAGGCCGAGGTTGACGTCTTCACCTGGTTCCACATCGGGCAGTTTGGCCGCATCGCCGACTTCCTTCGCGAGAACGGCGCGCACGAAGCCGCGATGGTCGGCGGCATCGGCAAGCTCAACGCCTTTCGCAACGCGCGGCCGGACCTGCGCACGCTCAAGCTCGCGGCGAGCCTGCGCAGCTTCAACGACGACGCGCTGCTGCGGGCCATCGCCGGCTTCTTCGAGGGCGAAGGCGTTCGCATCATCCCCTCGACCGAGTTTCTCTCGGAGATCGTCGCCGTCCCCGGGACGCTGACGCGGCGCAAGCCGACGGCGGACGAGGAGCGCGACATCGCGCTCGGCCGCGAGGTCGCCGGGCTCATCGGCAGGGCCGACGTGGGCCAGACGGTCGTGGTGCGCGCCGGCAGCGTCATCGCCGTGGAGGCGGCCGAGGGCACCGACGCGTGCATTCGCCGCGCGGGCGAGCTCGCCGGCGAGGGCATCGTGGTCGTCAAGCGCTGCAAGCCGGGGCAGGACGAGCGGTTCGACCTGCCGGCGATTGGGCCGCGCACCATCGAGTCGATTGCCGCCGCGAAGGGGCGGGTGCTGGCCATCGAGGCGGGCAGGAGCGTGGTGATCGATGTCGAGGAGCTGGTGAGGCGCGCGGACGAGGCGGGGATAGCGGTCGTCGCCCGATAGGTCGGTGGCGCCGAGTCCGGATCGGTGGGCGCCGGACTTGTTCACCCGTCGGTCGAAGTTTTCGGCCGGAAAGAAGCCGTTCGGCTCCGGTCAGGGCGGTCTTCAAGGTGAATGGCCGGAGTGGCGGGCGTTTCCTCTGCGGGTCTCCTCGGGGGCGTTCCCTCGAATGGTAGTGGCGCACGGCAGTGCGCCCGGCCTGAAATCGAGCACGAGCCTCCGAGTGCGCCACGTACCGGCCAGTCTTCGCGCTGAGAAGAGCCGATCGTCCGCCAGACGGACCGAGCACCTCGGGCGAAGACCGTCCTCCCACCGACAATCCGAGACTGCCCAGCGGTCGGGCTCGCCTGTCGCGGCCGTCGGCGAGCGTGTCTCAGGGCTTTCCTCAGTCGAGGCCGTACAGCGCGCGGATAGCTCGCTCTGAAGACACGCTCAACGCCCCGCCCGGCTCGAGCTCGCGCGCCTCGTCGGCGAGGGCCTGTACGAGCTTGGCGCGGCGCCCGTCGAAGCGCGGGACGGGCGCCTCTTCCGACGCGCCGAACGCCGGCGCGAACAGCTCTTGGACCGCAGCCGAGTTGAACGCCGCGCAGATGAAGTAGAAGAGGTCGGCCGGCTCACGCAGCAGTCGCGCGGATTCAGCCCAGGCGCGCGAGAGGTTGAGCTCTCGGAACGGCAACTCGTGCCCGGTCGGCCGCGACCAGCCCTCGGCGATGGTGGGCGGCACCCAGAGCGGTGCGAAGCGCGAGTGGCGATAGTCGTGCACGCAGACCGGACCCTCGACCACCGCTGCCGACAGCGGGACCTCGCGCACGTTGAAGACGAGCTTCGGCCCGTCACGGTGGGGGTCGTAGGTGCCGCGGAAGCGGTGGTCTCCGCGCGGGATGAGCTCGCGGTCAACGTAGGCGAACGCCATCGCCTGGGGCGGCACGCGAAAGCGGTGTCGCGTCCCGGCGTAGCGGGCGAAAGGGCGAATCGCGTCTTTCCGGAAGCGCGTCCGCGCCCGCGCTTCGAACGCCACGGCGAGCTTGCTCCGCGCGCGCTCGGGGATGCGGTGGCGCTCGGCGAACTCGTCGGGATCGTTCGCCTCGAAGAAGGCGCGCATGCGCTTGGCGAGCGCCTCTCGCGTGTCGGCCGTGAGCAGCTCGTCGAAGCGGGTCTTCAGCCCGGGGAAGCTCACCCGGAGCACCGAGCCGATGGGAGCGCCGCTCTCGCGCATCTTGGCAGCGGCGCTCGCGGCCTTCTCCGCGGGCGCGTTGAGCAGCAGCGCTTCGCCATGCGGGCGCGTCTCGGAGAGCCTCGGTCCGCGCTCGAGCGTCGCGAGGCGTTCCTCGACCGAGCCGCTTAGGCGCGCGTGAAGGTAGGACCGGCCCGGGTCGCCTTCGCACCGCGTCCAGACCGAGAGCACCGTCGCGACGCGCGCCCCGTCGAAGAGCCGCTCTCCCGCCTCGACGAGCGCGTTCAGCCGGTAGCGCGACAGCAGCCAGCGGCGCAGCGGCGCGTAGAGGAAGTTGTCTACGAAGGAGGCGCTGGTGACGAAAGCGATGGCCCCGCGTCCGCCGGCGGCTTCGATCAGGCGGTCGGCCACGCCGAAGAAGAGCACGTAGTCGTCGCGGATGCTGGTGCCGCGGGCGACGTCGCGGGCAAAGGGCAGGAGCGTGTCTCGGACCTGCCGATAGCGCCTCCCGTTGCGCAGCAGCTCCGAGTTTCCGACGTACGGCGGGTTGCCGATGACGATGAGAGACCCGTGTCCCGCGATCTCGTTGGTGAGGGCGGTCAGGCCGTCGCCGTAGGCGTCGCCCTCGAGGATCAACGCCCCCGGCGCCGCCGCGCGCGCTGCAGTTACTGCCGCGGCGTCGAGGTCGAGCCCCAGCGACCGCCCGAATGCCTCGGCTTCCGGGGTGCAAAGGAACGCGCCGTCTCCGCAGGCCGGATCGACGAGCGCGCAAGCGGCGGGATCGAGCCCGTTGGCCTCGAGCGCCGAGGTGAGCAGGCGATAGAGGGCGCGCACCATCGGTCGTGGCGTGTAATAGCGGCCGTAGCGGCGGCGATCGTCGGGGGCGGAGGCTGCGCGAGGCGTCATGGCGGCGGTCATAGACCGTCAAGTGCTAGGCGAGGTCAAGAAGCGAACGGAGGCACGCACCCTCTCGGCGCGTGCTGCGCGTCTTCGGATAGATCGCCTCCGACGAGATGAGCGCAGTAGATAGTGGGCTGGCGCTCTTCCTCGGACTCGGAGATCAAGTGGCTTCAGCGCCGACGCCGGGCGTCCAGTAGCAGTGGTCGCGCGCACGGCCTCGCGGTGATGCTCCACGCGCGAATACCGCGCGCGATTTGCTCTCGCCTCGCCAAGAATCTCGAGCGTCAACCTCGATTGCTCCTGGCGCAGGGGCTCGTCGCCATATCGGGCTCCGTATGATCATACTTTAGTCGCTTACTCGACGCTCGGGCCACGGACACCTATTGACGGAGAGGCGGGTCGAGGCTCACTCCCAAGACAGGCCGCCAGCCTCCGCCATCGGCCCTCGGGAGTGGAGAAGGCAGCTCTCATCTCCCGGCCGCGCCCGTCCGAAACCGGAGCCGGCTCTCGTGGCCTCGCCGGCTACAACTTCTCCCCGGCCCCGCGGCGCTTCGACAGGCCCTGCAGCGTCTTCTTGGCGAGCACCGAGTTGGGGTTGGCCTTCAGCACCTTGAGCAGCGTGCGGCGCGCCTCGCCGGGATCGCCGAGATCGTCCTCGATGATGGCGCGGATGACCTGCGGACGCTCGAGCGTCGGGTTCATCGCCACCGCCTTCTTGAGCAGCTTGAGCGCGGCGCGCCCCCGGTCGGCCTTGCTGCCGACGCCGGCCTTGAACGTCGCCCAGGCGAGAAAGCTGTAGTACTCGGGCTCGCGCGGGTTGAGGGCGACGGCCTGCTCGAACGAGTGGAGCGCGCCGCGCCAATCGCCCTTCTTCATCAGGTTCTCGCCGCGCTTGAGCTCTATCTCGGCGCCGACGTGCGGGCTGCCCGCCCGCGAGACCTCGGCGCGCGACAGCACGTAGGCCACGTAGGCCTTGCGCCTCTCGTCGTCGGAGAGCACCCGGTAGGCCGCCGAAACGCGCTCCTGGACCGAGGTGAGCAGGTCCTCTATCGGCCCGAGGTCGAACTCGGCGTACGTCTCGGGATGAAAGCGCGTGGCGACCTCGTGGAAGGCCTTCTCGACCGCCTCGGCGTCGGCGGTGATGTCCAGGCCGAGCACGCGGAAGTAGCTGGCGGTGAGGATGCGGATGGCCTCCTCGCGCAGCTCGTTGGCCTTCTCCTCCGGCAGCGGCTTGCGCCGCCGGGCCGGAGCCGAGTCTTGGACCGCGAATCCCGCAGTCGGATCGGAGCTGGTCGGCTGTCGCTCGAAGCGCACCGCCTCGACGAGCGACAGGTACCAGAGCAGCGCGAGCGAGTGGCGCAGGTCGCGGCTGTTGGCGAGCAGCTCGCGCAGCGTCTGGCGCCCGTTGATGGTCAGGGCGAGCTTCAGATCTCCGGTGTTCAGGCCGAGCGAGGGGAGGAGCTGCGCGAAGTCGGGGCTGCGCGACGGGTAGCACTTCATCTGCGCGGCGAGCGGCCCGGCGAACGCCTTGACCGGCCAGGTCGCGCGCGCCGAGTGGTAGAGCGGGCCGAGCGCGGCGAGCTCTAGCGAGGGGATCTCGGCGCAGAACTCGTTGCCCGCGTGGAAGCCGTAGCGGCCCTGGGCGGTCGCGTAGGCCTCGATAATCTTCGCCCGGGCGTAGTCGCGCAGCAGCGCGAGCAGCGGCTCGCCCGGCTCGACCGCGCCGATGGCAACGAGCGCGGCGCCGGGCGACAGCGCGGCGTCGCGCATCAGCCCGAGCATCTCGCCGTGCGACTCACTCGTCAGCACGCCGCGCTCGAGCAGCCAGACCCCGAGGCTGTCCTGGCGCGCGTTCGAGTCGTAGTTCACCGGGGCGCCTTTGAGGAAATAGACGCGCCGGATCAGCTCCCGGTGGGCGATGACGAGCACGCCGTCGCGCTGTAGCCGGTAGCACGAGTAGAGATGTGCGGGCAGGGTGCGCGCGCGCAGCTCCCCGGTGAGCAACGGCGCGCGAGAGAGCGTGGCCGCGATGCCTCGAGTCGGCCGGGGCGCTTGGGCGGCGGAGGCGATAAGCTGCGCGAGCCGCGCGAGCACCTCCTGCTCCTTGCTCGCGTCGGGCAGGTAGCCGTTGACCATCAGGTCGAGGATGGCCCCGACGCCTTTCGCCTTGCCGAGGTGCGCCTTGTCGATGGCGAGGATGGGCACCCGCGCGCCGGCCTCGGTCGCCCGGACGAGCTTGCCGAGGGTCGCGCCCTGGTAGCGCGGCAGATCAACGGCGACGAGGAGCGCGTCCGGGCACTCGGAGATGCATTGCTCGAGCGCGCGGCTCGGCTCGTCGGCGGCGAGGACGCGATAGCCGTGCTGGCTGAGCATCGAGGTGAGCAGCTCACGAGTCGGCGGGTGCGGCTCGACGACAAGGACTGAGCGCTGCGGCGCGGAGGAAGGCTCCATTGGGCACATTGTAGACCAGACGATAGGTGCCGGAGCCGGCGCTCGCAGTACTTTTCCTGGAAGACCAAGAGAGGTTGCCCCGGTCACCCCGAGCGAGAGACCGGTCCAGTGGCTGGCTGTGACCTTGAACCAACACCGGTCAGCCCGAGCGTAGGCCGAGCCTGCGAGGCCGAAGTCGAGCAACTGTGTCGCACGTCAAGCGCGTGGGCGTCTGTAGGGTTCGCCGGACTTGAGCACCGTGTTGGCAAGGATGGCTTGGCGGCGCATGCAGGCGGTGATTGCGACCTTCTTGGGCTTGCCAGCCTTGATCAGGCGCTCATGGACGGCGGCGATGGCGGGGTTGGAGCGGATGGCGGCCAGCGAGCTCATGTAGAGGGCGGTGCGCACGTCGGCCCTGCCTCCCCACGTCGAGCGGCGGCCTCGCATGCAGCCGCTGTCGCGGTTGAGGGGAGCCAGGCCGGTCAGAGCGGCGATGCTCTTGCGGTTGAGCTTGCCGAGCTCGGGCAAGCCGGCGAGCAAGGCGCGGGCGGTAACCGGGCCGATGCCCGGGATGGTGAGCAAGAGCGCCATGCGTCTGGCCCACTCGGGGTCGGAGCTCAACTGCGCGGCCATGGCGGCGTCGGCCTTCTTGATCAGCTTCTCGATGGCCTTGATGTGAGCCTCGAGCCCCTTGCGGACCTCGGCTCCGGCGTCCGTCGGAAGCGAGGAGAGGTGGTTCTTCTCGGCGACGAGCATGGAGACGAGCTGGCGACGCCGTGCCTGCTGGGCGGCGAGCTGGCGCTGTGCCGCCGAATGCCTCGTCTGCGGCGCGGGACGAACCGCCTGGGCGAAGTGTGCGAGAGCGGCTGCGTCGATGCGGTCGGTCTTGGCGATGCGTCCGGTGGCCTTGGCGAAGTCGCGAGCTTGTCGCGGGTTCACGACCGCGTAGGGAATCGAGTTGTCCGCGAGCAGGTCGACGACCGGCTGCTCCAGTCCACCGGTCGCCTCCAAGACAACGAGGGTTACCGGTTGGGCTAGAAGCCTGGTCGCGAGGCGCGTCAGGCCCTCGGGGTTTCTCAGCTCGCTGAAGCAGATATGACCAGGGAAGAAGGCGCAATCCAGCCGTGCCTTCGAGACGTCAATACCAACAAAGCACATCGGGGCTCCCAAACACGGTCGTATCGCCCGTTCTTGCAGGATGCGCGCTCGCGGACTGGCGGCGCAGGCAACTGTTCGGGCTGGAACGACCCCGGGGAAAAGGCCGCCGCGATCCAAGCTCGACTACGGCCTCGCATCAGCGGGCCTGAGGGCCATCGATCTGCGGCGGCACATGTGGGCAATTGGCTTCGTGAGCAGGTTCTCCAGCCCGCGCCCTTCCGGTGTGCACACGCAGGCACAGACAGTGCTGCGCTCTTCGTGGCGCGACGGCGGGCCGAGACGTCGATCGATCGGCTGAAGGGAAAGGTCACTAGAAGAGGCGCAACTGCGATGGAATCGGCGGAAGCGGTGCGCGCCGAAGAGAACGGCTGAGCGCCCTGACGCGCGGCATGCGCGCCAAGACGGTGGCCAGATGGCGAGGGGCGGGCCTGTACCAGGCAGCGCGAGCGACGGTCTGGGCGATCACCTCGTCGGCGACCGAGAGCCTGTAGCCGATCTCGAGGGCCCGTGGCGCGAGGGGCTCCTGGCGCGCAGTGCGCTCGATCATCACCAACTCGACCCCAGCGCAGCCGTGGCGCAGCTCCAGGCGCGAGAGCCAGAGCAACTGCTCGTCGTCTTCCTCGGGCAGACGCTCGCAGACGATCAGCGCTGCGCCGGGGTCCACCGCCGCGGCGACAAGCCCACGGGGAGTCGGCCATAGGCCGCAGCAGAGGCGGGTCATGGCTTTCTCTCCATCGAGAGCGCGAGGCCGCACGTGCAGCAGGCCTGGCGCCAGTCGCAGACTGCCTTCTCGGCGATGCGCGTAGACTGGCACTCACGCCGCGCCTTCTGGCGCACGATCACGGCAAGAGCGCCACCTGCGTGCTCTTCGGAAGTCCATAGGTACTGCACCAAGTACACAAGCTCCCCGAGGAGCACGTGCCAGACGATGTCACTCTTCTCGGCTCGCTCCTTCGATCTGTCCTCGACCGGCTCCATCACCAGCTCTTTGGCGTCTTCGGCCCGCTCGTTCGGGCGCCTTGAACGCTAGGAGATGGGAGGCGGAGGGTCCGGGCCCATTCCCTGTTGGAGGCTGCTTGCGCTGCAATTCCGGGAGGACGAGCGGGGGCCGAATCCAAAGGGAAGCGGCAGATGAGCCAAGTGGTCCTCGAGGAGAGACCGTAGGGACTCGAGTACATGCTCGACGTCGAGCGCCGCACGGAAGTCGTCCAGCGTCGGCTCCCGCCCGGCGAGCCTGGTGCGCAGCAGGGGCAAAGCGAGAGTCAGGGCCGCCGTCACCCCGCGACGCCGACGGCGCAGCCACTTCAGGGTGCCAGCGACATGGTCGCTATCCGGGTCGGCCTCCGACGACGGCCTCAGATTCGCTGCGAGCTCCTCAAGCGAGCCATCGCGGCGTTCGGCCTTATCAACGGCGGCCTCGATGTCACGCAGCGAGCCCTTGACGCCCGAGGCCAGGCAATCGGGCAGCAGGCTGAAGGTCACGCGCTGACGAGGGCAGCGCCACCGCGCGATGCGAGTGCCAGGAGGCTCGACCCGCTCGTAGGGCGTATGGCGGCAGAAACCGCAGCCGCCCTCCGGATGCAGCGGGCAAGACTGAAGACTTGCCTGCTCCCAGAATCGCTGCGATGTGTACTCGTCGGCGGTCAGTTGGCACGGTAACCGAGACTGCACGCCACCGAGGCCCGAGTGGCTGCAACCGCTCGGGCCTCTCCTCGTTCTCGGGCACCATGCCCGCCTGCCTAAGCATCAGGGCAACGAGGGCCCTGCGCTAGTTCTGAGCGGGCACGAAGCTCGCCGTTCAAACCAGTCGCTCTTCTGGATGGCGGCTCGGATTGCTACCAGCCGGCTATCAACAGAAATCCACAGGTTGCGAGTCTCCCTCTCGCGCTCTTCCTCATCCACAGCCGTATCCACACCCCAGGCGAGCCGACGCGCTGAGGCTTCGATGGGACTGGTGTCAAGCGACAGCAATTTCTGACCCCCTTACGTCACGAAAACTGACCCCCTCCTGGCCCCGGTGATCAGCGACCGCCTATCGGTCGCTGGTGTGTCGTTTCGGTCTGGCGGGGTGGGGCCTGCGGGGAGGGGCCGCGGCCCCGTCCCGCA
>JBMNNX010000324.1:0-6673 GCA_050942745.1 Myxococcales bacterium | reverse complement strand
AGAATCGCGCCGGATTCCGAAACAGGTCAGCACCAGCAGGCGTACGGCCAAGACTCATGGGGCGGCATCTTTCAGATGCCGCCCGCATCGTCTACAGAAAAACACCAGCCACCTAGAGGCCTCAACCGAGGGCGCGAGCCGACCGCGGGGCACTTCCGAGGTGCTTGTCGCGGCCGATTGGACTATCAAGCGTGCCGGAACCAACACTGTGCGAGCCAGGGCCAATGGACGAGATCGAATACCAGGTCGTTTCCGAGGCGCCGGTCGAGGCCATCGTCGCGCTCTACGAGGCCGGAGGCTGGTGGCAGGAGTCGCCGCAGTGGAGGGCGGTCATCCCGCAGATGATCAGGGGCAGCTTCTGCTTCATGGTCGCGCGCAGCCGCGACGGGCGCTTCGTCGGGATGGGCCGTGCCATCTCGGATGGGGTCAGCGATGCCTACATCCAGGATGTCGTGGTGCTCAAGGAGATGCGCAAGCGCGGGATAGGGCGCGAATTGGTCAAGCGGCTGGCCGAGTACTGCGCGGAGCGCGGCATCGGATGGATCGGCCTGGTGGCAGAGCCCGGGACTGAAGCCTTCTACGAGTCCATCGGTTTTCGCGCGCTCGAGGGCTTCAAGCCGATGCTTTACGGGACGCAGCGCGAACGATGATTTCGCCGCACACTCGAGAGGGAAGCGCCGGGGACGTAAAGGGAGCGACGCTACGGGCAACCGCCGACCTTCGCCGCGACGGCGCTGACCTCTGAGGACCAGGGCCTTTAGATGGGCTTCGACTTCTTAGGCGTTCACTTCGAGTCGCTCGCGCTCGAGCATGCCGGCCGGCTGGTGCCCATCCTCGAGCGGCATCCGCAGCCGCTGTCGGGCTTCACCTTCGCCACGCTGGCGGCCTGGAACAGCGTCTTTCACTACGGCTGGGCCCAGCCGACTCCGGAGCTGCTGCTCATCAGCTATCAGGGCGACTCGGAGCCGAACCGCAACCTCTTGCAGCCGGTCGGCCCCATCGGGCGCGCGCTGGCCGGGACGTTGATCGAGCGCATCGCCGACCTCGAGTACCGACTGCGCGTAGTCGGCGTCAGCCCCGACTTCATCGAGGAAGAGCCCGAATTTGCTAAAGCATTCGTGGTCACCGAGAACCGCGCCGCGGCCAACTACGTCTACCGCGCCCAGGACCTGGCGACGCTCGCCGGCAAGCGGTTTTCGAAGAAGCGCAACCTCATCGCGCAGGCGCGCAGGCTCTACCAGTGGACCGTCGAGCCGCTGCGGCAGGAGCACCTCGCCGACTGCCGGGCGATCATCGAGGAGATTCGCCGCACCGAGCAGCTCGAGGTCTGCGGCACGCTCGAGCAGGAGCTCCTCACGCTCGACTACACGCTCCAGCACTTTGCGCAGCTTCGCCAGCGGGGCACGCTGCTGCGGGTCGAGGGCAAGCCGGTCGCGTTCTCGATCTACGAGACGCTCAACCCGACGACCGCGGTGGTTCACTACGAGCGGGCACTGCGCGACTACAAGGGGCTCTATCAGATCGTCAACCAGGAGACGGCCAAGGTCATCTTCGAGGAGGGCTTCGAGCTCATCAATCGCGAGGAGGACCTCGACGATCCGGGCCTGCGCCAGGCGAAGCTCTCCTACCATCCGGTCGAGATTCATCCGTCGCTGACCTTGTGCTTCCGCGAGGAGCTGTCGCACAAGCCGCTGCTCCGCCCCGGGGAGCCATCGCGGCCGTGCCCGCCGTAGGGGCGGATGGTTTGGTTTGCGGGATGTGCCGCACGCCTCAGTTCACGCTGTGCCCGGATTGAACAGCCACGTGCCCTACGGTGGCCGAGGACGTGCGCCACTGTTCCCCAGTCCTCGCGTGCGCCTGGACTGAAAGCCACGTGCCCTACGGCGGCCGAGGACGTGCGCCGCCGTTCCCCAGTCCCCGCGTGCCCGCCGTGAAAGCCCCCTCCCCTCGGGCGCGCTGAGGTGGTCGCGACGAGCACATGCTCCGTTCGCGCGCCCGAGGGAGAGGGGGGTTGGGGGTGGGGAGCGGCGCCCCGGCCTCCGTGTTGTCCGGATGCGCGCCCGCCAGCGCGAGCGCCGCGTCGCCCCGAAGCCGAGAGCGAAGAGCGACCGACAGTGTCCGAGGGTGTTGCCGCCAGCTGGCCCGCTGGACCGCGCTCGGCCATGCCTGACGTGAGGTTCGGCTGCGAGGAGGCGAAGGTCCGCGGGCACCGCGCGGGGCCTGGATCCGAGGGCTTTTCGAGCCGAAGAGGCCCAGGAACGTGCCTGGCTGGCCCGTGGAGCGATTCTGACCCTCCAGGCCTATTTCAATACGGCCGCCCACCGAGCGCGGCTCCTAGGGCCATCCAGGGGCCTTCTGGGTGCCTTCTCGTGCGAATTGCAACCGCGTGTATGTACTGGAGAAATTTGCTGCAAGCGAGGCCGGTCCGACGGTGTAGCCAGCAGCCTCACGGACGGTGGTCGCTCGCTCGTGGGCCTGGGCTCTTGGGCGAGGCGAGGACCTGTGCCGGCGGGCGGACATTGGGGCGACACGGACTTTGGGGCGCCGCTTCCCACCCCCAAACCCGCCCCAAACCCCCTCTCCCTCGGGCGCGCGAACATGGCGCGTGCTCGTCGCGACCGCCTCAGCGCGCCCGAGGGGAGGGGGCATACTGGGCCCGCTCGTGGTGGCGAGGAGCTGGAACGGGCGGAAGGGTGCCCGCGCGCGCGGTCAAGGGATTGGCCCCGGTGGATTGCTGCAAGGAACACGAGTACTTTCCGCGGAAAACGGTCGCTCGACACGCTCCAGATGGCCGGTGCACGCCTTGCGTGACCAAGGTTCGGCCTTGCCCGAGGTACCGATGTCCGCCCCCAGCGACCACCGCGAGCTCGTCGAAAAGTACGGCCGTCTCGTCTCCTCCATCTGCTGGCGGATGACGCGCAACGAGGAGCGCGCCCGCGAGGCGGCCCAGCAGGTCTGGGTCGAGCTGCTCGAGAGCCTGCCGCGCTTCGAGGGGCGCTCCGAGCTGTCTACCTGGATCTACCAGCTCACCTGGCGCGTCGTCCGCCGCCATACCCGGGACGAGCGGCGCTACTCGATAGAGTTCCTGCGCGCCTACTTCAGCGGCCCGGACCTTCCGCTGCCCGAGCAGGCGGACCTCGACAAGCGGCTTTGGGTCAAGTCGATGTGCGACAAGTGCCTGGCGGGCATGCTCCAGTGCCTGGAGCCCGAGGCGCGGCTCGCCTTCATCCTGCGCGAGATGGCGGAGGTCGACTACACGGAAATCGCTCGGGTTCTCGAGTGCGAGGAGGCGACGGCGCGCCAACACGTCAGCCGCTCGCGCCGCAAGCTCAACGGGTTCCTCGCCGACCAGTGCGTGCTCTACAACCCGGCCGGCACCTGCCGCTGCCGCATGCGCCGACACGTTGACGACGTGGATTTGCCCAAGGAATACGCGAAGCTGCGGCGCTCGACCGGCCTCGCCCGCCTGTTCTGGGAGTCCGAGCAGGTGCTGCCGCCCAAGAACTTCTGGCTCGAGCTGCTCGAGAGCGGCGCGGCTGCTGTCACAACCTGAAGGCTCGCTGCACTCATGGATGCAGAAGGCCCGAAGAGCGGGCCCGAACATCCAAAGGAGAGCCCCATGCAGCCAGCCGAAACCCTCGAAATCGTTCGCAAAGTCTACGCCGGCGCGCTCGCCGACGCCGTCCGCCAGTACGCCAGGGCGGGTGTGCTCGAGCAGGTGACCGCGGCCAAGCGCCAGGAGCAGCTCGCCGGCGGGAAGATGCGCGCGGCCCAGATGGGGCTGCTGCGGCCGGAGGAGGCGTTCACCCGGACCGCCGAGCTGTTCCAGTGCGCCGATTGGAAGATCACCGAGGAGCCGAACGGGTTCCGCGCCCAGGCGAGCCGCTGCATGCTCAGCGCGCTCGCCAAGCGGATGGGCGCGGCGAGCCCGTGCCGCATCTACTGCCTCGATCCCATCGAGGGGATGATCCGCGGCATGGACCCGGAGGCGCGGTTCGAGGTCGAGAAGACGCTCTTCGAGTCGGACGGCTGCGCGGTGCGCGTGAGGCGCGGGTAGGCCTCCCTGTTCGGTAGGGGCGCATGGCAATGCGCCCGAGGGGAGGGGGCTTTCACGGGGGGCGCGCGCGGACTGGGGGCATGCCGCCCAGAAGGCTGCGCGATAGCGGCACACACTGTCGCTCGCTCGCCGGTCCTGGCTTCTGGGCGACGCGGCACTCGTACCGGCGGGCGCACATCCGGACGTCACTAAGTCCGGGGCGCCGCCCCCACCCCCAAACCCCCTCTCCCTCGGGCGCGCGAACGCAGCACGTGCTCGTCGCGACCCCCTCAGCGCGCCCGAGGGGAGGGGGCTTTCACGGGGGGCGCGCGCGAACTGGGGGATGCCGCCCACAAGGCTGCGCGATGGCAGCGCCCACTGCGGCGAGGTTCGGTGGTGCTCGGGAGGGTCGGGGATCGATGGTCGGTGACGATTTCGGTGCTCGGGAGGACAGGGGATCGAAGGTCGGCCACGATTTCGGTGCTCGAGAGGGGCCGGGGATCGATGGTCGGTCACGATCTTGGTGCTCTTGAGGACCGGGGATCGATGGTCGGTGACGATTTCGGTGCTCGGGAGGACCGAGGACCGATGGTCGGTGACGATCGGCGGTGCTCGGGAGCACCGGGCGATCACCCATCAGGGGGCCAACCGAGTGACCTACCGTGCAGTTGCCCGCTCTCCCACTAAGGCGCCACCTCGACGACCACGCCCTGCAGGTGATCGACCGCCACCAGCGTGCCGTCCTCGCGGAAGCCGATCGACGAAGGACCCGACGCCCGCGTGTAGCCAAGCTCCTCGACCACGGTGCGCCCCCACGGGATCGCCTGGCCCTGCGCGGTCTCGATGCGCGCGATGCTTCCCCCCAATCGGGTGATGAGGACCGTCCCGTTCGAGGTGACGCCGAACGCGGTCGCCATCCCGATGGCCGTCGCCGGGGCGAAGAGGCTCGCCAGGCCGCCGTAGGTCGCGTCGGCGGTGTGGAGCGCCACCGGCTCGAGCTGCGCCCGCGCCATGCCGAGGAGGCGGCGGTTCGAGCTGCCCACGAAGACCGAGTCGGGCGGCAGGCCGGTCACGTAGTTCTGGTCGTTGCCCGCGGGGGTCTTGCGCCCGACCCGCGTGCGCGGGGCTGCCTGCCCCTGCTCGACGTTCGAATAGACCAAGTGCCCGTCGGCATTGAAGAAGAGCCCGCCGGGGCAGGAGAGCCCGTCGGCCGCCGTCAGCAGCGGCACTGTGCTCCGCGTCGCCGGATCGAACATCTCGATCCGCGACCCGCGACAGTGCGCGAGCGCGAGCCCGCCCCCGGGCGCTGCGCCCACGCCGGTGATGAGCTGCGCCTGGAGAACGACCTGGCTGCTGCCGTCGGCGCGGACCTCGACGAGCGCCGAGTCGTCGATGTGGGTCGGGGCCTCGAGGCCGGCGGGGCCCACGGTCGCGAAGTAGAAAGTCTCGTCGATCCGGTCGGTTGCCTGCGTCGGGCGCAGCCCCGCGGCGATGATCGTCGGCGCGCCGGGCGCGGCCAGCCGCCGGACCACGCCGCCATCGGCCTGGGCGAGCAGCAGCGCGCTGCTGTCCGCGGAGAGCCCTCGGGCCGTGTAGAGGTATCCCGCCGGATCACCGTAGAGCGAGAAGGCGCCGCCCGCGCTTTTGCTGACGGCGGCGAGCGTCGCGTCGGGCAGCGAGGCGAGGAGCCGGTCGCCCAGGACCGCGAGGTCGGTCGCCCCCGCCGCGCCGGTCGCGAAGTCCGGAGTGATGACCGCGCTTCCGGTCGCGAAGCTGACCCGCGCGACTGACCCCACCGAGGTGAGCACGAAGACGTAACCGCCGTCGGCGACGACGGCGATGGCATCGGGGAGCGGCACGTACTCGAGCGCGCCCTCCGAGTCGAGCCAGAGCAGCCCGCCGCCGCCTTCGATGGTCCGATCGACGACGAAGAGGTTGCCGGCCTGGTCGCGGGCGATGCCGGTGCGCGCGGGGAAGACGGTGTCCGCAGGCAGGAGGGAGAGGACGTCGTAGACCGAGCTGTTCTCGGCGCGGTAGCGGCGCACGAGCCCGGAGGCGGTGGTGTACCAGACGTCGTTGCCGTCGGTGGCGAGCGACAGCGGCGCGTCGAAGAGCGGGGCGTCGATGCCGGACGAAGGAAGCTCGATGCGTTCGGCGGCGACGACGCGGGTCGTCCGGCCGTCCGCCTCCACGCGGTACAACCCGGCGTTCGGACTGAGGTAATCGGTGCCGGCCACGTACACCTCGCCGTTGGCGGCGACGACGTCGCCGGGCCCGGCCGGCAAGGCCACGTCGAGCGCCCTTGCCGTCCCGGTCGGCACGAGGTCGAACAGCGCGGCGTTCGACACCTGATTCGCCACCTCGACCGACACCGCGACCAACCGCGCGGCGGCGACGCTGACCGACGGCTCGACGAGCAGCTCCTCCGCGCTCGCCTCGAGCACCGTGGCGCGGTAACCGTCGAAGGTGACGAAGTTTTCCAGTGGCGTCTCCGCAAAGCGAGCGCCGCGGATGGTCACGCGCGTGCGGCCCGAGCCCCAGGTCGGGGAGAGCTCTTCGATCGCCGGCGGGTCGGTGATGGGGCCGGGCAGGCCCTGCTCGCCCTTTTCGCCCTGCTCGCCCGGCTCACCCTTCTCA
>JBMNNX010000042.1:0-31850 GCA_050942745.1 Myxococcales bacterium | reverse complement strand
GACCTGACCCACGGGACCGATAGGACCTTCGGGACCGGTGCAGGCGGCGGCGAGTAGCGAGAGCGCGAAGGCGAGTCCGAGCGTCTTCATCGGGGGGCTCCTGCGGCGTCGCGGAAGGGGTCGCGCGCCGTCGAAACCGGCGTCGATTGGCCGGAGGAAAGACCCAGGGAGAATGTGGCTGGTGGCTCGGTCTGGAAGCCCCAAAGGGACCTGCGGCCGCCGCAGCCGGAGCGCCGCTTCGGCGCCCTCAAGCCGTCGTTCGCGGGCGACGGCGACGAGCTGGAGGTCGAAGCCCAGCTTGGACAAACCGAGCCTCATTCGCGGTGACAAAGCCGAAGCTTCATCCTCCTTCGCTCCACGCGCCCTTCTTCGCCGAGGCGACTTGGGCGAAGATCGCCCCCTGTGTCTCGCCGATGAGGCTCCCCGTTTCCGGAGGCCGCATGTTCGCATCATTGCTTGCGCTTCAAATCACCCTCGCCGCAGCTCCGGCCGTACCGGAGGCTTCACAGGTCTTCGCGCTGCCGGAGGCGCAGTTCCTCGAGGCGGTTCGCGAAGATCTGCGCGCGCTGCGCCTCTTCGCCGACGGGCTCGATCGGATCCAGAGCCAACTCGCGCCGCACGCCGCGCTCTTCAAGAACGAGGACCGGCTCTTCACGCCTGACGAGAAGCGCGTGCTGCTCAGCACCTGGGCGGCGATCTACGACTACGTCTTCTCCATCGAGGAGATCCGCCGGCGCTATTGGGACTTCGTGAAGCTGCCGCACAAACGATCGCAGCACGTCTGGGGGTTCGTGCTGACGCACGCGGCGCTCACCACCGAGCTCGCTCACGGCCTCGCCTTTGCCGACGCGGCGGCCGGGCAGAAGCAGCTCGAGGTCCTGCTCGACGAGCCGTCGCCGGAGCTCGGCATCCCGAACGGCGCGTTCGCGGACTTCAAGCTCAAGGTCATCCACGTCTCGACGGCGACCCAGCTCTTCACCGGCGACGAGTATCGCAAGCAGATCCTCGGCGCGATGAAGGAGCTGGGAGTGCTCGACTCGCCCGACGGGCTTTGGGCCCTGCAGCAGATGCACAAGAGCTCGGAGGCCGCGCGAAAGATCCTCCAGAAGCGGGGCATCAAGCTCTTTGCGACCAACGCGCTCGACATTCTCGCCGACAGCGCGATGGAGGGCTTCTTCCCGGTCCAGAAGAACGTCGCCGAGTGGATGGGCGACACCCGCGTCCATCGCAAGGGCAAGCCGCTCATCAGCCGCGAGCAGGCGCTCGGGCTGCTCGAGCGGATGGAGCCGGGCGACATTATCGTGGCCCGGCAGAACTGGTACCTGTCCAACGTCGGGCTGCCGGGCTTCTGGCCTCACGCCGAGATCTACCTGGGAACCCCCGAGGAGCTGGCCGCCTGCTTCGACGCCGACCCGGAGGTCCAGGCCTTCGTGTCCGCCATCGGCGGCACGAAGAAGCTCAGCGCCTATCTCGCCGCGCGGTTCCCGGAGAAGTGGAAGGCCTACCAGGGCCGCGACGCCCACGGCGACCCGCTGCGGATCATCGAGTCCATCAGCGAGGGCGTCTCCTTCACCGGCATCGAGCACGGAATGCGCGTCGACTACCTCGGCGTGATGCGACCGCGGCTCTCGAAGGCGGCCAAGGCCCAGGCCATCGTCCGCGCTTTCGAGTACCAGGGCCGGCCCTACGACTTCAATTTCGACTTCTTCTCGGACTCGACCCTCGTCTGCACCGAGCTCGTCTACAAGAGCTACGCGCCGGCGACGGGGAAGAACGGCTTGAGGATCGAGCTGGTGGACGTGGCGGGGAGGAAGACGCTGCCCGCGAACCTCCTCGTCCAGCTCTTCGACAGCGAATTCGGCCGCGAAGACCGGCAGTTGGACTTCGTGGCCTTCCTCGACGGGCGAGAGAAGACGCGCAGCGCCGTCGAGGGGGATGCCGAGGCGTTCCGCGTGAGCTGGAAGCGCGTGAAGTGGGACATCGCGCTGAAGTAGGCGCGGGAGCTCGGGCCGAGCGACCTGGGCAGAACCGATGGCCGCCTTCAAGTTGCGGCGAAGCCAATTCCGTTCGGCCTGAGCGTAGCTGCCGACGCTAGCGTCGGCAGTGGAGTCGAAGGCTCGGTCGATTTCGGTGGCGGCCCCTCGACTTCGACTCCAGCGTTCCGCGGGAAGCAACGCTCGGGGTGGGCGGAGGCCGCGCGCTCGGTGCGCTGCCCTGCGGAAGCCTTGCGAGGCGGCGCACGGAGCTTGCCGGACAGCGACACAGCCTTGCCGGACGAAAAAGGGGCCTTACTTCTCGGGGTTGCAAGCATGCCGGCGCGCGTCCGTAGCCTTGCCGCGCGGCAGCTCGGGCGAGCCGGGCCAAGAGAGCCCGTTGCCATGCGGGGTTATCGGCATGCCCGACGCTCCGGCAAGCCCGGGGAGCCGTCCGGCAAGCTCCGTGCGCCGTCGGGCAAGCGCCGCTGGGGCCGGCCGACAAGCTGCGGCGCCCCTTCGGGAAGGCCCGGGAGTGGCTCGGCAAGTAGCACGAGCAGCCCGGCACGCCGCCGGCGGCAGTCAGCATTCCTGTGCAGCGGTCGAGCGTGCCTACGAAGCCGCGGGTGACGGCCAGTTCGAGGAGCCCTTCGACTCCGCTCCCGCCGCTGGCGCGTCGGGAGCTACGCTCAGGGTGAACGGGTGGGCCGTGCCGGACCGACGAGCCCTTCGATTTCGCTGCCCTGACGTGTCGAGGACCCTTCAGCAATCCGGCGGCTGTTTCGGAATGCGCGCGCGGAAGGTCGAACCCTTACCGACCTCACTCTCGACCTCAAGGCGGCCGCCGTGCGACTCGACGATGCGCCGGCTTATCGAGAGCCCGAGGCCGGTGCCGGGCATCGCCTCGCGTGAGGTGGGGCTGCGGCGAAACGGCTCGAAGATGTGCTCGAGCTCGGCCGCCGGGATACCGATGCCCTCGTCGGTCACCTCGAAGATCGCCTCGTCGCCCTTGGAAAAGACCCGCACGATGACCCTTCCGCCAGCGGGCGAGTATTTGATGGCGTTGCTGATCAGGTTGCCGAGCGCCTGTTCGATGCGACCCTCGTCGCAGCGGGTCTGCACCGGCGCCTCGGGCTCGACGAAGACGAGCTCATGGTAGATGGACTCGGTCCGAAACAGCTCGACCACCTCGCGGGTGACGACGCCCAGATCGCAGTCGGTGAGCTTGAGCTCGAGCCGGCCCGCCTCGATGCGCGCGACGTCGAGCAGGTCGCCGACCATCCGGTCGAGCCGAAGCACCTGACGCCGACCGAGCGCGACCAGGCGTCGGACCTGCTCCTTGGAAGGCAGCGGCTTGTCTTCGCGCACGGCGGCCATCGCGGTGCTCAACGCCGCCAAGGGGTTGCGCAGATCGTGGGCGACGGTCGCCATCGAGCTGAGCTGACGCTCGACCAGCTCGGCGGCGTAGTTGAAGGAGCGGGCTATCGCGGCGAGCTCCGACGGTCCGTCCTCGGGGGCGCGCGCACGGCGGTTCCCCGCCGCGAACTCCTCAATGGCGCTGCGGATGGCGACCAGAGGCCGGTAGACGCCCTGGCGCACCCGGACGGCGAAGAAGGCGACCGCGATGAAGAGCAGGGCCGCCACGGCGATGCCGACGACGTTGGAGAGCGCGTCGAGCCGCCGGGACCTTCGCATCGTCGCCTCGGCCTGTTCGCGGCTGTCGGCCTGGATTTGCACGGTGATCTGCCGCGCTTCTTCCAGCCGGCGCAAGCGCATCTGGTGCGCCGCAAGGCCCGGGCCCCTGGCCGCGGGCGACTGGTATTCGGCTATCACTGACTCGAGCTGTGAGACGAGCTCCTTGCCGCGCTCGGTGGTGACGAGCCCGCGGAGGGTTTCAAGGCGTTGGGAGATGCGCGCGTCGTCTTCTGCGACCGTCGAGTGGCGCGGCAGGCCGATCCGCTCGCGGAGCCTGTCGGCTTCCGCGGCGTCGAGCGCGTATTCGAGCAGCACCGCGGCGTCGGCGCGCAGGAGAGCCGCGCCGAGATCGCGCGAGGCGGTGTGCAGGAAGGTGGTTATCGCGATCAGGCTCGCGGCCGCGATGATGGCAAGCGTGACGAGCACAGCCACGCTCGAGGCGAAGAATGCGCGCAAGCTCATCGGACCCTTCCTGCCCCGAAAGGCCGGAGACGGCCGCCACGCCGTTGGCGCAAAGCTATGGCTGGAGGCAGTTGTGACGAGTTCTGAGTTCTGAGTCGGCGGCCGAGGGATGCTTGAGCGGCCCGTCGGGCTCGCCCCGAAGGCGGACGTGCTTGCTAGGCTGGCGTTGCAGGGCTTGCGAGGTCGGGAGGCTGCCCAGGCGCCGCTCGGATGCATGGCGCCTGGAGGATCGGCCGGCGCTTTGCGCGCTAGGTAAGAAGCGCTTGTTCTGAAGTCGGGCGGCCGGGGCGGCGACTTTCGTAGCGACAGCAAGTCACGGGCTCATGACAGGGAAAAACGCTGCTGGCGTGAGCGGTTACGCCAGGAATCGGCGCCTAGGGAGGCCTGTTGGAAGGTTCAGGATTGGCCCGGGCTGAAGCGAGCGGGCAGTCGCATTGTTCGAGCAAGCCTGAAGGGCGAAAAACACGCCACGGCCGCGACAGAGCCCTCCTCGGGCCAACCGGGGCGAAGAGGGCGGCCGGCCAGGACACGGGAGGCCTTGGATCGGCGCGTGCAGCCGAACGAGCGAGCGCCCGGTGAAGCTCGCGATCGCTGCTTACGCGGCGCATCAGACATGCTATCCGTTCGCTTTCAAACAACCTGCGCGAGCACCCGAGATGAATGGCAAGTCCCTGAAAAGCTTCCTGATGAAGACGCCGTTTTTCGGCGGCCTGAGCGACGAGGCTCTCGAGCGCATCAGCCAGATGCTCAAGGTGCGCAGCTACCCCGAGGGCTCGACGATCTTCATGGAGGGCGACACCGGCGCCTCGATGTACATCATCCAGTCGGGCGAGGTGCTCGTCGTGCGCAACGGCTGCTCGGGTCACCGGGTGAGGCTGGCGCGGTTGCGCGAAGGCGACTTCTTTGGCGAGACGACGCTCATCGAGATGCAGCCGCGGCCGGTCACCGCGCACGCCGAGACAGATCTGGTGCTCCTCGAGCTGGCCAACATGGACCTCTACCGGCTCTATCGCGAGGACGTGAAGGCCTACGTCATGGTGGTGCAGAACATCAACCGCGAGCTGTGTCGCCGCCTGCGATGGGCCGACTGCCGGCTCACCGAGCTCGCCTCCGCGGCCGGCGACGAGGTCACGCAGATCAGCAGACGCTCGAACGGGTGATGCGGCGCCCCCCGAGCTCGTAACGGTGCATTGGCCGGCTGTGACCTCGAACCATCACCGGTCAGCCCGAGCATAGGCCGAGCTTGCGAGGCCGGAGTCGAGGGCCTGTCGCGGGCGCCCCCGAGCTCTTCGCGGGTTCTTTGGGCAGCTAGGACCTCGCACGATGGAGCCGTTGCGCAGCCTCCCGCGGAACGCGGGGTGGCGAAGTCGAGCCCCCTCGCCGTCCGCGGGCCTCCCTCGATCGAGCTGCCCGCAAGTTCCTCACGGAGAGGCTCGCCCTATCGATTTGAAGCGGCGAACGACGGCAATCTCCGCGCGGCGCCACTTGCGGGTGCCTGAACGACGGCTCAGCTCGACTTCCGTTGCCATGCGCCCCTACCCGCGCGGCAGCCACGCTCGTGGGCGAACGGAGCGTCGTCACGCTAGCCCACGAGCCAACGCCACAGCGGCAGGGTCGCGAAGCTGAGCAGCGTCGAGACCATGATCGCGTTGACGACGAGGTGCAGCCTCAGCCCGAAGAGCAGCGCGAGGGTGAGCGAGAAGAACATCGTCGGCATCGCGGCCTGGAGCACCGAGACCTGCAGGATCTCGGACGAAAGGTCGATGGCGCCCAGGACAAGGAAGACGATGAGCGGCACCACCAGCAGCTTGCCGACCGCGGCGACCGCGACCCACTTCAGGTCCTTTTTCCAAGCCGAGAGCTGAAGCGACAGCCCGATCGACAGCATGATGAGCGGGGTCGTGAGGTTGCCGATGCGGGTCAGGATCTCGGTGAGCAGCTCCGGCAGCGCTACCCCGCGCAGCGCCAGCCCGAGGGCGAGGCCCCAGATCGGCGGGAACAGCAGCAGTTTCCGAACGATCTGCCTGGCCTCGACGCGCCCGTCGCCGCCGGCTGTGCTCGCGAGGACGACCGCGACGGTGTTGGTGGCCATCGAGGCGCCGAGCAGGTCGTAGAAGATTCCCAGCGTCAGGCCGCGGCTGCCGTAGAAGCCCTGGAGCACCGGGTAGCCGAAGAAGGTCGTGTTGCCGAAGACGGTGACGATGACCAGCGAGCCCGCGAGCACCTTAGGCAGCTTGAACGCGCGAGCGAGCGCGAGGCCGACGATCGAGCCGAAGATCGAGACGCCCCAGGCGACCGCAGGCAGCGTCAGCAGCGACCACGAGAGCTCGGCGCGGTGGATCTCGAGGAAGACGAGCGGCGGGAGGGTGAAGTAGAAGACCGCCGTGCTCAGGTCCTTGGCCATCTCCGCGCGCACCAGAGCGGTGCTTCGCAGGATATAGCCCGAGGCCACCATGACCCCCACAAAGGCCAGCAGCTCGGCCATGAGGACGCATACCCCTGCGCCCGCGGGGGCGCACAAGCGGTTTGGGGCGCGTACTGTGCCATAAACCCGAGGGCAGAAGGGGCCAGGCCTCTGGGTTCGCCGCTTGCCGCGAGAGCGGAGGTTCCGGAGCGCAACCGGCGGGAGCAGAGTCGAAAGGCTCGCCGATTTCGCAGCGAGCGGGCCCGCCGTTCGCCCTGAGCGTAGCTCCCGACGCGAAAGCGGCGGGAGCGGAGTCGAAGGCCTCGCTGGACTCGAGCACGCCCCGGGGGCGACCGTTGGTCGCCCTCGCTCAGCAGTTCAGCGCTCTTCGAGAAATCCTCAGGCGTCGAATTCGCGTTCGGGCTCCCCTGGCCCTTCGAGCGCGGTTTCGATGGTGGCCAGCAGCAGCGTCGGGTCGAAGGGCTTGGCCAGGTAGTACGGGTTGCGATGGGCCAGGGCCCGGTCACGCGCCGTCTCGGCCGCGGTCATGATGACGATGGGGGGATGACCTTTGATCTTCGCGAGCAGGTCGAGCACCTCTTCGCCCGACAGCCCCGGCATCCGCATGTCGAGCAGCACCACGTCGGGCGCCTCGTGCGCGAGCTCTTGGAGCGCCCGGGCGCCGTTGGGCGCGGTCTTCACCCGGTAGTTGGCGAGCTCGAGCACCTGACGGACGTACTCGCGAAGGTCCGGATCGTCGTCAACCACGAGCACCAGCTTGCGCTGCAACCCGTACTCGAGCGCGTCGGGTTCGCCCGGCTTGCCTTCCTTGTTCTCTTTCTCGTCCACGGTCGCCCCCGTTTCGTGCGAGGCGAATCTAAGGAGCCGGCAGCGCGGATTCACAGGGCATTTGTGCTCCCCGATGTGGGCGTCATCTCGGGGGAATCCCATCGTGGGCTCGACCAGGGGCCGCGCCGCCGGCGAACAACTCGTCACTTCGAGCTGACGCGACGCTGCCTGACTCGACCCCGGTTGCCCACCCCGGGCCTTCCGGGAAACGAGCGGAGGTGCCCGCCCGCCGACTCCGGCTCGCCCCGGCGCGCCAAAGGCCTTGGCGTAAGCGGAACCGAATTGAGGCCGGAAGGGCGATTCCCCGCTCTATTCACGCGCGACGTGGCGTGTGCAGCCGCCGCACAGCCTCTTCGTCGCCCGGGACGTCCCGCTCGCGCCTTCGCGCTGCGGTCCTTCTATCCGCGCGGGCGAGCCCCAACTTCTGTGCATGGCGAGCGTAATGATTCTCCGGGAACGACGGCAGGGCGAACGGCGGGTCGCCGCGACCCCCGAGACGGTTCGGCGGATGGTGAAAGAAGGGCTCTCAGTCGTGGTCGAGGCAGGCGCCGGTGCGGGCGCGCACATCCCCGACCGGCGCTACGAAGAGGCGGGCGCGGCGGTGTCCGGCGACGCGCGGGCCGCGCTCTCCTCCGCCGACATCGCGCTGCGAGTCTCCTCGCCGTTTCGCAGCGACGATCTCGGCGACGAAGCGAGCCTGCTCAAGGAGGGAGCGGTCGTCGTCGGCCTGCTCGACCCGTATCGCGCCCTCGACACCGTCCGCGCCTTCGCGCGGCGCCGGGTGAGCGCGCTCGCAATGGAGCTCGTCCCGCGTATCAGCCGCGCGCAGCGCATGGACGCGCTCTCCTCGCAGGCGAGCATCGCCGGCTACAAGGCCGCGCTGCTCGCGGCCGCGCACCTCGACAAGCAGCTTCCTTTAATGATGACCGCCGCCGGCACGGTGCGGCCGGCGCGCGTCGTCGTCATCGGGGCCGGGGTCGCCGGGCTGCAGGCCATTGCCACCGCGCACCGCCTGGGCGCGGTCGTCGAGGTCTCCGACGTGCGGCCGGCGGTCAAGGAGCAGGCGCAGTCGCTCGGGGCGCGCTTCATCGAGCTGCCGCAGATGGAGCAAGCCGAAACCGCGGGTGGCTACGCGCGCGAGGCGAGCGACGATTTCCTGCGGCGCCAGCGCGAGATCCTGAAGGCGCACCTCGCCAAGGCCGACGCGGTCATCGCCACCGCCCAGGTCCCCGGCAAGCCCGCACCCAAGCTCATCACCGCAGACATGGTCGAGGCGATGCGCCCCGGCGCGGTGATCGTGGACGTCGCGGCCGAGCAGGGCGGCAACTGCGAGCTCACCGTCCCCGGGCAGGACCTCGAGCGGGACGGGGTGCTCATCATCGGCCGCACCAACCTGCCGGCGACGGTCGCCGCCGACGCGAGCGCGCTCTACGCGCGCAACGTCCTCGAGGTGGTGTTGCTCGTCACGAGCGAGGGCGAGGTGCGCCTCGAGCTCGAGGACCCGATAGTCGCCGCGATGCTGCTTACGCACGGGGGCGAGGTGAAGAACGCCGCCGTCGCGGCCTCGCTCGGAGGAGGCGGACGATGATCGGCCCGTACCTGGTCGGCCTCTACGTCTTCGTCCTCGCGGCGTTCGTGGGCTTCGAGGTGATCACCAAGGTTCCGCCCACGCTGCACACGCCGCTGATGTCCGGGGCGAACGCCATCAGCGGCATCACCATCGTCGGCGCGCTGGTCGCTGCGCGCACGGCCGAGGCGACGGTGGGCAACCTGCTCGGCGCCCTCGCCATCGCCCTCGCGGCGATCAACGTCGTGGGCGGCTTCCTCGTGACCGACCGGATGCTGCGCATGTTCGGGAGGAAGCGATGAGCGCCCGAGCCACCGTCATCGCGCTCGTCTACCTGCTGTCGGCGGTGCTCTTCATCTTCGGCCTGAAGCGCCTGTCGAAGGTGCGCACCGCGCACCGCGGCAACGCCATCGCCGCCTCCGGGATGCTGCTCGCGGTGGTGGGCACGCTCGTCGAGCTCGGGCGCGTTGACTCCCGCTGGATCATCGCCGGCACGGTCGTCGGCGGGGCGATCGGCGCGGTGGCCGCCGTCCGCGTGAAGATGACCGCGATGCCGGAGCTGGTCGCGCTCCTCAACGGCCTTGGCGGCGCGGCCTCGGCGCTGGTGGCGCTGTCGGTCTACTGGTCGGGCGTCGTCGCGCTGCGTGCGCCCGGCGCCGCCGCGGCCTTCGACCCCGCCGCGGCGGCGACCGCGGGCATCTCGGTGCTCGTCGGCGCGCTCACCTTGTCTGGCAGCCTCGTCGCGTTCGGCAAGCTGCACCTGGTGGCGCTCGCGCTGCTCCTCGCGAGCCTCGGGGCCATCGCCTACTTCGCGTACTCCGCCGGCGCCGCGGAGCCGGGCGCGAAGCTGCTCATCGGCCTGTCGTGCGCCTCGCTGGTGCTTGGGATCCTGCTCGTCATCCCCATCGGCGGCGCGGACATGCCGGTGGTCATCTCCCTGCTCAACTCGTACTCGGGCGTCGCCGCCGCGGCGACGGGGTTCGTCATCGGCAACAACCTGTTGATCATCGCCGGGGCGCTCGTCGGGGCGGCCGGGCTCATCCTCACGCGCATCATGTGCCGGGCGATGAACCGCTCGCTGCCGAGCGTGGTGCTCGGGGGCTTCGGCGGAGAGGCGGTCGCGCCGACCGGGACCGACGAGTACCAGAGCGTGCGCGCGGCGACGCCCGAAGAGGCGGCGGTGGTGCTCGAGGCGGCCGGGTCGGTGGTCATCGTCCCCGGCTACGGGCTTGCGGTCTCGCAGGCGCAGCACGCCACCCGCGAGCTCGCCGACCTGCTCGAGCAGCACGGCGCCCGCGTCAGCTTCGCCATCCACCCGGTCGCCGGCCGGATGCCGGGGCACATGAACGTCCTGCTCGCCGAGGCCGAGGTGCCTTACGAGAAGCTCGTCGAAATGGAGCAGATCAACCCGGATCTCCAGGACACGGACGTCGCGCTCATCATCGGCGCCAACGACGTGGTCAACCCGGCGGCCGAGACGAAGAAGGACAGCCCCATCTACGGAATGCCCATCATCCAGGCCTACAACGCCAAGACGGTCTTCATCGTGAAGCGCTCGCTCGGCTCGGGGTACGCGGGGATCAAGAACGAGCTGTTCGAGGCACCCAACGCGTCGATGATCTTCGGCGACGCGAAGAAGGTGCTGCAGGCGCTGGTGGCCGAGTTGAAGCAGGGGTGAGCGCGGCTCGGGCTCACCCGCTTCGGTCGGGCCAGCGCAAGCCGGTGCGCAGGAAGTCGGAAGCGGCCTCGCCTGGAGGGAGCGGGCCGACGGACAACGGCAGGTAGTAATCCGCACTTCTGAAGATGTCGGCCAGCTCGGCATCGACAGGCTTGATGCGGCCCAGCCACTCCCCGTCAAGCTCGAGCGAAGACCCGCCCTGGCCCCGAAAAAGGAGGCGCGTGCCTTCGCAAACGACCGCGCCGACGAAGACGGTTGCTTCGTCCTCTCCTGCTTCATTCTCCGACCAGAGAAGAAGCGCGAGCTTCGAACGGATGAGCTTTTCAATAGGGATCATGGTGAGGCTCACTATGGCCGCTCGGCGATCCGTTGGCGAGCGCTGACGGACTCCCTCGCTCGGGATTTCGGCGTTAGGACTGGTCGCGTGCTCTGACGGCCGGACCTGCGGAGGAGGGTAGCGACATGCCAATCGGGAAGCTCCTGGACTCAAGGCTGGATCATGGACAACGCGCCTCGCCCCATTGCCAACGCGGTAGCGGGCATTGGCAAGCCGCAAGAGCCGAAGCCGCTCGATCCTGAAGTCGTGGACGCTTTCGAGAAGCTCCCGACCGTAGTGGGGCGTGCGGGAAGTTCGAGCGAGGGCTCGCTGCCCATCACCGCACGCGGCCATGCTCGCGAGGAAGTCGTTCGAACGTTCTTCGAACCGAAGCGAGCGTCGTTCCGAGGAGAGACGCGTCCGGGTTCTCCGTCGGGCGCCCTTTCGCCGAATCGGTCGCCATAGAAGACCGGCCGGGTGAACGGACAGTCACCCGGCCGGTCTGCGATCGAGCCGTTCGTCTCGCTACTCGCCAGACCTCACAGCGTCAGCGCGAGCGCGTAGGCGTCGTTGACCGCCTCGCCGACCTTGCGCGGCTGGACGCAGTCGCCGACCGGGTGGACCTTGGCGCCGTAGCGCTGCGTGAGCGCGACGGTCAGCTCGGTCGCCGGGCAGACGCCGAAGGCGGCGATCACGGTGTCGGCGGGGATCTCCTCCCGGCCGTTGGGGCCCTGGGCGATGACCGCGTTCTCCTCGATGGCGGTGATCGTCCGGCCGGTCAGCACCTTCCCCCCGCGCTCGGCGAGCTGGCGCAGCAGCGTGATGCGGTTGACGATGAGCATGTCGCGGGCGATCTCGTCGAGCATCTCGACGATGGTGACGTCGTGTCCGCCCTTCTCCGCGATCTCGAGCGCGGCGTCGCAACCCGAGAGTCCGCCGCCGGCGACCACCACCCGCTGGCCGAGCTTCGCCCCGAGGTGGAAGTCGATCACGTCCACCACGTTCTTCGAGTCGAGGCCCGCGACGTTGCGAGGCCGCAACGGGTGCGAGCCGGCGGCGACCACGATCTCGTCGAACCCCGCGAGCTGCTCGGAGTCGGCGGTGATCTCCGCGCCGAGGTGCACCTTGACCGGCAGCTTGGCGAGCTCGCGCTCCCACCAGCCGATCATCTTGCGCAGCTCGCGCTTGAAGTCCGGGGTCGCTGCCGGCCAGAGCACGCCGCCGAGGTAGCTGTTCTTGTCGAACACCTCGACCGCGTGCCCGCGCAGCGCCGCCACCCGCGCCGCCTCGAGGCCGGCCGGCCCGGCGCCGACGACGGCAATCTTCTTGGGCTTGTCGGCCCGCTCGATCTTCCGCGTCGCCTCGAAGCCGACCTCCGGGTTGACCGCGCAACCGAGCGCTTTGCCGAAGAAGGCGTTGCCGGTGCAGAGCTGGTTGCAGCGGATGCAGGGGCGCACCTCCGAAGCCCGGCCTTCGCGCAGTTTGCGCGCGATGTCCGGGTCGGCGATGAGCGGCCGGCCGAGCGCGACGAAGTCGGCGTCGCCGTCGGCGAGCACCTTCTCGGCGAGCTCGGGCGTCAGGTTGCCGCAGGCGCCCACCGGGATGGAGAGCACCTGCTTGAGCGCGCGGGCGGCCGAGACCATGCAGGCGTCGCCGAGGTAGTAGGGCGGGAAGACGTAGTCCATCGCCTCGTAGGAGCCGTTGTCGGCGAGGATGAAGTCGACGCCCGCCTTCTGGAGCTCGAGGGCGAGCTGCTGCGCCTCGGGCGCCTTGCGGCCCGCGGGGAACAGGTGGTCGACCGACAGCCGGAAGGTGACCGGCAGGCCGGGCGCGTTGGCCTTGACCGCCTTGACGATCTCCACGGCGAAGCGGGCGCGGTTTTCGACCGAGCCGCCGAACTCGTCGGTGCGGCGGTTCCAGACCGCCGAGCAGAACTGGTCGATGAGGTAGCCGGTGTGGCCGTGGATGTCGATGACGTCGACCCCGGCCTGATGGGCGCGGCGCGCCGCCTCGCCGAAGCGGCGGATGACGAGGTGGATCTCGTCGAGGGTCATCGGCCGGCACTTGACGTTCGGGTCGCCCCACCAGGTGTTGTCGGAGGGCGAGACGGGCGCGGTGCCCGGCCGGACGGTGTTGACGTTGCGCCCCAGGCCCGCGGTGAGCTGCACGCCGAAGCGGCCGCCCTCGGCGTGCACCGCGTCGGCGATGGCCTTGACTCCGGAGATGTGCGCGTCGGTGGTGAGGCGGGCCAGGCCGTCGGCGATGGGCTCGAGGTCGTCCTGCACGAAGGTGACCCCGCTGAGCACGAGGCCGGTCCCGCCGCGGGCGCGGGCGGCGTAGTAGGCCGCCTCCTGCGGGGTCGACTTGCCGTCGGGGGCGCACATCTCGGTCCCCATCGGGCTCATCAGGATGCGGTTGGGAAGCTCGAGCGAGCCGATCTTTCCGGGAGCCAGCAGCTTTTCGTATCCGGCCATGTTTGCCTCCTGGCGAAGGTGACGGTGCGCGCCGAGCTTCAGCTCAGGGCGGGCGGCGCGCCAGCGCGAGGTGCGCACGACGGTCGCCAGTGTCGACAGGACGACGCCAAGGGCGCCGGCTTCGCGCTGCGGCTGGGGCAGGCGGAACGTGGCCCGGGCTGGAAGAGCGCGCAGCAAGGGCGCCTGGCAGTCCAGGAAGCGCGCTCGACATCTGCGTAACCCGAGTCCCTGGGCTGGGACGCGTGGGGCTGCCCACGCCGCCGAGTCGGGAAGGCACCGGATGGCACGCGGCCAAGGCCCGAACAACGCCCCCGCGACCCGGGTAAGTCGGTGTCCGCGAAGGGCCCGCTGGCCCGCGCGGCGAAGCATCATCGTGCGAGCAGCCTCCAACAGCACGTAGGCTACGAAGAGCCAGGGGCGCATCCAGAATCGAGAACAGCCGGCGAGCGCCTCGCCGGCAACGACGCGGTCGGCGAGGAAACACAGCAATGAGACATCGAACCTTCGTCGCGCTGATCGTCGCCGCGTTGGCGCTGCCCGAGGTGGCGTCGGCACAGAAGCGGATCGCGGTCCTGGAGTTCCAGGGCGTCGGGCTCAAGCCGCAGGTCCTGGAGGCGATGGCGGACAGCGCGCGCGCCGGCGTGCTCGAGGTGACCTCGCCTCGAGGCGCCGAGTACCTGGTGATGACGCGCGAGAGCATGCTCGCGTTGTTGAAGGACATGGGCCAGGGGACCTGCACCGAAGGCGAGTGCGAGGTCGAGACGGGCCGGAACATCGGTGCCGACTACGTCATCACCGGCGCGGTGGTGGAGATCGACGCGGCCTTCGTGGTCACCCTGAAGCTGTATGCGACGGCGAGCGGAGCGCTGCTGGGAATGGAGACCGCGGAGGGCGAGGGCAAGCTGGAGGTGTTTCGCAGCCTGAAGGGCGCGGCGAAACAGCTCCTCGAGAAGGGGCTTCGGCTGGGCGGCGCTGGCGCGGGAGCCGCGGCGCCTTCGGCGCGCCCGGCGCAGGGGCTGCCTCCACCCGTGCAGCCGAGCGGTCCTGTGGTGCGAAGCAGCGCAGTGACGGAGCCGGTGGGCGACCTGACGGTGGCGAGCGTGCCGAGCGACGGGGTGCGGTTGGAGCTCGAGGACCCGACAGGCCGCAGATTCGTGAGCGCGTCACCCTACAAGAACGTATCCGTTCGACGGATCGCGTCACTGACAGCGACTCGGGCCGGTGCTACTGCGTCGGCTGATGCTCCCCGAGGGTTCCGAGGCTGGCCTGGCGAAAGACATTGGTGGCAAGCCGCTGTTGAGCGTCTTTGTCCTCCAGAGTCTTTGCCCAGTAGGCGGGAGCGAGCTCGAGGACGCGCCGGCGCGGCCAGGACGGCAGCAGGCAGAACAGGTCTCGGAGATAGCCGAGCGGCTCGATGCCGTGCAGCTCGCAGCTGGCGAGCAGCGAGACGAAGTTGGCGTTGACGCTGCCGGCCTCGTCGCTGCCGACGAACAGCCAGTTCTTGCGCCCCAGGGCCTCGCGGCGCAACTGCCGCTCGCTGAAGTTGTTGTGGATCGGCAGCCGCCCGTCCTCGAGGAAGCGGCACAGGGCCTCGCGCTGGTTAGGCGCGTACCCGATGGCTTGGGCGATGGGCGTCTCGCTGAGGACACACCCTGCCTGTTCGTCGCACCACTTGAAGAAGGCGTCGACGATGGGCCGGGCCTCGACCTGGCGTACTTTGAGCCGCACCTCTGGTGGCGAGGTCGCCAGCGTCCGCTCGGTCAGGAAGAGCTTCTTGATGAGCTCGAGGGCCACGTTGGCCCGCTGCGGATCCGAGCCGAGGGCTTTGAAAAAATAGCGCCGCGCGTCGCTCCAGCAGCCCGACTCGACGACGCGGCCGTCCTTGTAGAGGTGGTCGTAGACCGCATGCGCGTCGGCGACCAAGTAGCCCGTGTAGCCGTCGAGCAGCCGATCGACCGCGTTCGCGTCATGTCGAGGCGAGTAGCCGAACAGCACGTGCTTGTCGGGCGCGGCGACGACGAAGAAGTGGGCGTGACGGCACTTGTCGAGCGCCTGGACGAGGACCCCGGTCGCATCGACGCACAGGTAGGGCGCCTTGCGCGCGTCGGCCCACATCTCGTCGATGAGCGGCTGTACGAGATGGGAGAGCTCCTCGTGCCAGCCGCAGATGGTCGAGCGGGCCAGCTCGAGTCCCTCACGCCCGTAGATGCGCTCGAGCCGGTGAAGCGGCAGATGGTCCTGCCAGCGGCGGACGATCGTGTCGGCGAGCAACCCGGGGCCAGCCAGCCCTCGTTCGATGGGCAACTCGGGCGTCGAGGCCTGCAGCACCGTGGTCTCGGCGAGCCGGTCGCGGCCCTTGGGGACGAACTTCGGCTTGTGGGTACGGACGACCACCAGCGAAGCGGGGCGACGCTCGACGGTCTCGGTGACGTCCTCGCCAATGCGCTCGAAGGCGTCGAGTCCTTGGCCGGCTGGGGCGCACGGCAACGCGCCCGCCGCCGGATGTGGTTCGGTCACTGCACTGGGCAAGGTCGGGGAGCCCTTCGACTTCGCTCCCGCCGCTCGAGCGGCGGGAGCTACGCTCAGGGTGACCGGGGGACTGACGCTCCCGTTGATACCCGCTCGCTCGCCTACGCCGTGGTCCCCGTCGCCGGCGCCTGCTCGGGCCGTCGCGCTTCGACCTCTTCGAGCCTGCCGTCGATGATGCGCACGCAGTGCTCGCAGCGCGCAGCGAGCCCCGCGTCGTGCGTCGCGATCACCACCGCCGCCCCGCGCTCCTTGGCGATGGCCAGGAGCTGCTCGGCGACGCGCGCGCCCGACTTGGAGTCGAGGCTGCCGGTCGGCTCGTCGGCGAGGACGACCGCGGGTCGATGGATGAGCGCCCGCGCCACCGCGCAGCGCTGCTCCTGGCCGCCCGAGAGCTGCTCGGGGAGTCGATGGGCGAGCCCGTCGAGCCCGAGCGCCTCGAGCAGCGCCGTCGCTTCCCGCTCGGCCTCCGAGGTCGATAGCCCCGCCACCGCGGCGGCGAGCAGCACGTTCTCGCGCACCGTGAGCCGCGCGATGAGGTTCGGGCGCTGGAAGACGAACCCCACCGATCGCGCCCGGTGCGCTCGATCGGCCGTGCGATCGCCGCCGAGCTTCCGGCCGGCGAGCACCACTTCGCCCGCGTCGGCCTCGAGCAGCCCTCCGGCGACCGACAGCAGCGTCGTCTTGCCCGCCCCGCTCGGCCCCTGGAGCGCGAGCACCTCGCCGGGCTCGACGCGCAGCGACACCTCGACGAGCGCCTGCGTCGCCTGCGGGCCCTTCCCCCTCGCCTTGGAGACGTTCTTCAAAAGGAGCGCGGCGGTCACGAGCGGAAGGCCTCCAACGGATCGATCCTCGACAGCATGGCCACGGGCGCGAGGGCGGCGAGCGTGCCCGCGACCGAGAAGAGCAGCACGGCGAACACGCAATCGTAGGGCGCGCTCGCCAGCTCGATGGTCGGCACCCAGCGGTCGAGCGCGGCGTCGAGCCCCAGGGCGAGCGCGGTGCCGCTCAGGGCGCCGATGACCACCAGCGTGAGAATGTGCCGCAGCACCGCCCCGCCGATCGCCACCGCGGGCGCGCCCATCGCGAGGAGCACGCCGATCTCCGGCCGCCGCTCCTCGATGAGCCCGTTGACGAGCAGCGCCACGAGCACCGCGGCCATCGCCGCTCCCAGCGCGGCGATGAGCACGAGCAGCGGGACGATGCCGGTGGTGATCTCGCGCACGCTGTTGTCGGAAAAGACCTGCCGCTCCCAGGCCGCCGCGCCCGGCGTCTCCTCCTCGATCTGCCGCGCCACCGCCTTCGGGTCGCGCCCGTCCTCGATGCGCACGGCGACGAAGGAGGCGCGCCCCTTGAGCCCCATCGCCTGCTGCAGCGCTTCGACGTCGCAGAACAGGAGCTGCGTCGACAGCAGGTTCGTCTCCCGCGTCAGGCCGACGAGCTTGGCCGTTTGGCCGCCGATCTTCATCTCGTCGTCCACTTTCAGGCCGAGCCGGTATGCGGCGGCGCGGTCGAGCGCCACCTCTTGCGGTTCGGATGGCCGTCGCCCCTGGGCGACCTGCGGCGGCCCGCCGAGGCCGTCGGGGATGCGGTAGCCGATGGCCAGCAGCAGCATCGCCCGCGGCTTGCCGCTCTCGTCGGGCGCGCCTTCGACCGGCACGAAGCCGCGGATCAGCGGCTCGGCCCGCAGGCCTTCGATCCCCATGACGTCGTCGACCTGCTCGGGCAAGAGCATGGCCGAAGAGCGGATGAGGTTGTCGACGCCCTGAGGGCCGACCCAAAGGTCGATGCCGGGCTGGCCGGTGTAGCTGGCGACGCTCGCGCCCAGGCCGCGGTAGGCGGCGAGCAGCACGAGGACGAGCAGGGTGCTCGCGGCGACCCCGGCCAGCGTCAGGGCCGCGCGGGCGGGGCGGCTGCGCAGGCCGCGGTGCAGCAAACGGCGCCGGGCACGGCGGGCGCCGGCGCCCACGGGAGGCAAGGGCCGATCGTCTGGTGTCTCGCGCATGGTGTCTTCCTTCGCGCCGGGCAGGCCTCACCCGGCGTCGGCACTTCGCGGCGCGCGGGCATCCGCTGCGCCCGCGGGCTCGGCGCTTCGGCTGGCCTCGCGCCCGATTTCGGCGAGGCGCTCGAGCACCCGCGGCCACGGCTCGAAGCCGGCGGCCGCTGCCCGATCGCCGATGCCGAGAAAGGCCATGCCCGCCGCCGCGGCGCCGGCCGCGTCGGTGTCCGCGCGGTCGCCGACGACGAGCCAGCGCGGCGGGGGAATGCCGAGGCGCTCGGCCATCCGCAGAAACGGAGCGGGCGCAGGCTTGAGCGCGCCGCTCTCGGTCGAGGAGGCGCAGGCGGCGAAGAGCCGGGGAGCGATCCCCAGCGCCTCGAGCCGCTCTTCGATTCGGCCGTGGTCGGAGAGCACGCAGCAGGCGACCCCGCGCGCGCCGAGCTCGCGAAACCGCTCGACGAGGCCGGGGCGAGCCCGCGCGTGGCGGCGCAGCAGCTCGACGAGCGCGGGCAGGAAGCGCTCGTCGTAGAAGCGCCGGGCGCGCCCGGGCGAGACCCCGCAGCGCTCGGCGAGCAGCCGGTGATGCGCCTCGAAGAACGCCGCCTCGGTCGCGAAGGCGCGGCCGGCGAGCTCGCGCCGCACCGAGGAGAGGCGGCGCAGCAGCCCGAGGTCGCGCGCGCAGGCGAGCGCCATGAACAGCTTGAGCCGCCTCGAGTGGGCATAGAGCGTCCCGTCGAGGTCGAACAGCACGCCCCCGATGTCGCTCGGGATCACGACGCCTTCCGCATCGCGTTGTCGACGAGCTGATCCATCCGCTCGCGGGTGTGGGCGAGCCCGGACAGATGCATCCACTTGAACTGGCCGTCGTGGGCGCCCTCGGCCAGGCGCATGGCCCGATAGCGCTCGAAGGAGTTGCGGCGCAGCGGCACCAGCTCGGGCGCTCCGAGCCGCTCGCTCTGCCTTTTGGCGCGGTACTCGACGTTGACGCGGCAGAGCGCATCGTCGATGGCGCGCTGGAACTTGTGCTGGCGCTCGGGGCTGGTGTCGGGCGCGAACTCGACGTACAGGCTGTAGCGCTGGTTTTCCACGTCGGCGTAGCCCACGAAGAACTCATAGCCGACGCTGGTCTCGCGCCCAGCGGTGGCCATCGCCTCGATGAGCTGGGCCTCGGACAGCTTCTCGCCGGTGATGCTGGTGATGCCCTTGCCCTTGTAGAGGAAGCGCACGATGGGCGCGGTGTTGAAGCGGCCGACGACCTCGAGCACGTCGTTCATCTCGTAGCGGTACAGGCCGCTCAGCGTGGTGATGTAGATGAAGTAGCGCTGCCCCACCTCGAGCTCGTGGGCGCCGAGGAAGCGACGGTCGGGCGAGTCGCCCTCGTCCTCGTGCGAGAACTCGAAGTAGCCGTTCTGGATCTGCAGGATGGAGCCGTTGGTCTCCTTGTCCATGAGATCGGTGGCGGTCAGCTCCGAGGCGATGTAGCCGAAGTCGAGGACGGGCGTGCCGGGCGTGAACCACTCGCGCAGCTTGGGGATGACCAGGCCGCAGTTGCCGTTGGTCCAGGTGTGGACGAGCTTGAGGTTCGGCCAGTAGTGCGCGGGCGAGAAGCGCTCCGCGGTGCTGGCGATCCGCTCGAGCTCGGCGGCGCGCACGGGGTTTGGCTCGAGCATCGACTCGACCTCGGCGCGGATGGCCGGGTCGATCTCGAGCTTGGGGTCGAGCGTGCCGTCGTGGATGTCGCGGATGAGGTCGGCCTTCCACTCGTCGGCGCGGCGCACGTAGTTGAGCACCGTCGAAGGATTGCCGGTGAGGATGATGGTGACGTTGGCCCCCAGCGCGCAGCGCATCAGCGTGTAGACCTTGGCCCGGTAGTTGGCGATGGTCATCGCGCTGTAGGGGATGGTGTGTACGAGCTTTATGAATTCGGGGATGTTTTGGTAGACGAGCCCCGAGAGGCTGCCGAACCGGGTGCCGTCGGCGGTGTAGCCCTCGACCGAGGGCGAGACGACGGTGAAGTCCTTGCCGGCGTAGACGCCGGGGAAGTCGCGCATCAGGCCGTAGAGCCACAGCTTGCCGCGGTTCTTGATGGTGCGCTCGAAGGCGTAAGGGGTCACCGGCAGCAGCTTCGCCTTGGCGGTGGTGCCGCTCGTCTGGTTGAACATGATCGGCTTGCCGGGGAAGAGCACGCCGGCCTCGCCGTTGAGGTGCCGCTCGATGTAGGGGTAGTGCCCTTCGTAGTCGCGCACCGGCACGTTGGCGCGGTACTGCTCGGGCGTGGTGATGGAGCCGAAGTGGTGCTCGCGGCCGAAGGCGGTGTCGGCCGCGTAGTGGAGGATCTCCCGGAGCAGCCGCTCCTGAGTGGCGCGCGTGTCGCGCGTGGCGGCGACGAAGCGGCGATACAGCTTGGAGCCGGGGATCGCGAGGATGGTCTCGAGGTTGCGGGCCATCCAGCGGCTGATGAAACCCGGCTTGCGTTTATGCGGCTTGTTCGGCTGCATGATCGTCCTTTGAGGTTGCGCCGGCCCGCCCGGCGAGGCGGTCGTGGTCAAAGAGTCTGACTTCTATCAGATCGTGGTAGCGCTGGGCCGCCGAGGCGCCGTCGTCGATTCGCTCGGCAGGAAAGATCTCGAGGCTGACCTCGGTGCGCCGGCGGCCAAACAGCTCGATGAGCTGGGGCAGCATGTCGCGGCTGGTGTCCCAGCGCAGCATGCGGCGGTCGGGAAGGTAGTCGATGACGCAGGCCTGCACGAGCTTTCCCTGGCGCGCGGCCTCGTGGAAGCAGAAGGGCATGAAGGGCGGCCGCTGGGCGTCGGGGCTTGCGCCGCCTTCGGGGAAGACGATGATGCGGTCGCCGTCGGCGAGCACCCGGCGCACCTCCTCGCGCGCGGCGCGCCGGGACTCGGCGCTCTCGCGCTCGACGAAGACGTGCCCGTGCCAGGCGAGCGCCGAGCCGAAGTAGGGCACGCGCCGCATCTCCATCTTGATGGCGAAGACGGCGGGGAAGAACGAGCCCATCACCGGGACGTCGAGAAAGCCCATGTGGTTGGCGATGATGAGGTCGCCCATCGGGCCTTCGGGCCGGCCGGGGCATTGGACGCGCACGCCCATGATCCAGGCGAGCCCGCGCGCCCAGAGCGAAATGAGGTCGAGCGGTCTCCGCTTGCGCCAGCGCCAGAAGACGACGACGGCGCGGATCCGCGCCCACCAATGCACTGCGAGCGTCCATGCGAGAGCGATGGGTGCTCGCAGGAGCACCCGAAGCCACGCTCCCATGCCAGTCTCCCCTAAGGAAAAGGCTGTCCAGTTTCGCACGATTCGGGCGAATTTGAAGGCGGGCGGCGGCCGGCGGGGGGCGCAGGGCCGCGCGCCCGGCCGCGCCGGCCCCGGAAACCGCGAATGCGGACGCGAGGAGGGCGGCCCTCCTGGCTGCCGAGACGGCGGTCGGCAGGTGCGGATGGACGGGGCGTCGGTCGAGAGCGGAGCAGCAGCGGCCCGTGCTCCCCGGTGCCGTCGGCCCTTCGAATTACGCTTGCGAACGGCTCCGCGTTCGGAGTGGAGTGCGCTGCGCCTCGGGCGCGAGCGGCCCGCCTCGCCATCGGCTGGCGCGCTTTCGCTCCGCCGCCGGCGGGTCGCGACGACGAGGCCTGGAGCGCGAGGCGGGCCGCGGGCTCGATCGTGAAGTGGTCGCAGGAACCGAGGGAGCGAGGGTGCGCATTCGAGCCGTCAGAACCGAGGACCTTCGGGTCCTCCAGGAGATCGAGCGCGCCGCGGGCCTGTGCTTCGCGGAGATCGGCATGACCGAAGTCGCAGAGGACCCGCCGCCACCGATCGAGGAGCTGGCGAAGCATCAAGCCGCCGGCCTGGCCTGGGTCGCGGTCGATGCCCAAGGCGTCCCCGCGGCGTACCTCGTCGCCGCGCTGGTGGACGGCCAGCTCCACGTCGAGCAGGTCTCGGTGCACCCGAGGGCCGCGCGGCGGGGAGTCGGGCGCCGGCTGCTCGAGCGCGCCGTCGAAGAGGCGAAGGCGCGAGGGCTCGCCGCGGTGACGCTCACCACCTTCGCCGACGTGCCGTGGAACGCGCCGTACTATCGCCGCTGCGGGTTTCGCGTCCTCGATGAGAGCGAGCTCACGCCGGAGCTGCGCGCCATGTGGCAGAGGGAAGCGGCCTTGTTCCCGCGCTGGCCGCGCGTCTGCATGCGCCGGGATCTGTGAGCGCTCTTCCCGTCATCCCGCGGGCGGAGCCCCTGGGGCCGCGGCCTCGCGGCGCGCTCGCGCCGCCGATTCGAGGTCGGGAAGCGGTGCTCCCAGGCCAGGCGAGTCCAAGTCAGGAAGCGGCCTAACGCTCAAACAGCTTCTCCAGCGCCTCGCCGACCGTGGAGACCGGCACCAGCGCGAGCGGCGGCCTCTCGAGGTTGCGCACGCTGGCTGCGGGCAAGACGGCGCGTTTGAAGCCCATCTTGGCCGCCTCGGCGAGCCTCGGCTCGACCTGGGCCACCGCGCGCACCTCGCCGGCCAGGCCGACCTCGCCGAAGACCATCGTCTTCGCGTCGATGGGCCGGTCGCGCACGCTGGAGACGAGCGCGGCGAGGATGGCCAGGTCCGCGCTCGGCTCGGACAGCTCGATGCCGCCGGCGACGTTGACGAACAGGTCGCAGCCGACGAGATCGACGCCCTCCTTCTTCTCGAGCACCGCGGCGAGCAGAGCGACGCGGTTGTGGTCAACGCCCATCGTCGTGCGCCGCGCGGTGCCGTAGCCGGTGGGCGCGACGAGCGCCTGCAGCTCGACGAGCAGCGGCCGGGTCCCCGAGACCGAGGCGGTGACCACCGAGCCCGAGGCGTCGACCGGCCGCTCGGCCAGGAAGAGCGCCGAGGGGTCGAGCACCTCGCTCAGCCCGCTCGACTTCATCTCGAAGACGCCGATCTCGTTGGTCGAGCCGAAGCGGTTCTTGTGGGCGCGCAGCACGCGGTAGGGATGCCCGCGGTCGCCCTCGAAGTAGAGGACGGTGTCGACCATGTGCTCGAGCACGCGCGGCCCGGCGATGGCGCCGTCCTTGGTGACGTGGCCGACGATGAAGGTGGGGGTCTCGGTGCGCTTGGCGTAGGCCATCAGGCGCCCGGCGACCTCGCGCACCTGGCTGATGGTGCCCGGCGCGCTGCCCAGCTCGGGCAGGAAGAGCGTCTGGATGGAATCGACCGCCAGCGCGCAGGGGCGCAGCTTCTCGGCCGCGGCGATGACCTTGTCGGCGTCGGTCTCGGCCATCAGGTGCAGGTTCTCGGCGTCGATCCCCATCCGCTCGGCGCGCATGCGCGTCTGGCGCAGCGACTCCTCGCCGGTGACGTAGAGGGTCGGGCCGTGGTGCGACAGCCGAGCGAGCGCGGCGAGCAGCAGGGTGCTCTTGCCGATGCCGGGATCGCCGCCGAGGAGCACGAGGCCGCCGGCGACGACCCCGCCGCCGAGGACCCGGTCGAGCTCGCCGATGGCGGTGAGCATCCGGTCTTCGCGGACGGCGGTGACGTCGAGCAGGCGCACCGGCTTGCCGCTGGACGAGGTGGCGCCCCAGCCGCGCTTCTCTTCTCGCTCCTCCACCTCTTCGACCAGCGTGTTCCAGCCGCCGCAGTCGGGACAGCGCCCGAGCCACTTGGGCTCTTTGTGGCCGCAGGACTGGCAGGAGTAGAAGGTCTTGGTCTTCGCCATCGGGGCCTCCGGGGTCGGCGGAGGATAGTAGGCGATGGGGCTGACAGCCGGGGCTCGCAGATCCAAGCTTGCTCGGCGCGGGAATTGCGTACAGGCCAGCGTTTGCTTGGGAAGCCATCAAGCGCGTCGAGCATCCACGCGCAGGGCAGCCGCGACGCACGGCCGCTGGCGCGGCCGCAGGTCATGGTCAAAGCCTTGCGCTGTCTACACGTCCTGACCGGCCGCACCCGGCGAATTTGGCCCGGACGTGCAAACCTCGCGCGGCCAAAGGCCGGCGAGCGTGGTACGCCCACTGCTGCTTCTGCAGGGTGAGCCGCGACAAGCGGCGCGTCACCGCGGCCAAGGCGAGCCTGCACCTCGAACCGAGCAGGGCGACTGGGCGTCGGTCGAGGTGGCGCCGCTGGTCGGCTTCGTACGTCCGGTCGGACTGGCGCAGGTGAAGGCGGACGGGGCGCTGAAGGATTTCGCGCTGGTGACTCGCACGCGGCTGCCGGTGGCGCTGGTGACCGGGGCTCAATTCGTCAGGGTGCTCGCGCTCGCGGGGACGCGGTTGCCGAGAGGCTGAGTCGGAGACACGGTCCTTCTCTGGCTCCCAGAAAGCGATTTCCCGCGGCGGACGGCACACGCGCTGGCTTGGTTTCCCCCTCCACGGGCTTGGTTTCCCCCTCCACCGGCCCGGTTTCCCGCCCCGCCGGCCCGGTTCCTCCCTCCGCCAGCGCCAGAGGCCTTCTCCGGCTCCCAGAACGCGATTGGCGGGCGCCAGAGCCGTTCTCTGACTCCCAGAAGACGATTGGCGGATGCCAGAGGCCTTCTTCAGAGTCCCGGCAGGCGAGTGACCGCCGGAAGAGGCGACTTTGCTCGGAGATCGGGGCCGCCGTGGTCGTCGGCGCCTCCCCGAGTGCGAACATGGGCGCGGTGCGCATCGCGATGCTTGGCAGTTGGGCACTTGGCTTGCCGGGGGCGATGCCTCAACCAATTCTCTCCTGCCGGAGATCGAGAGCGAACGGGAGGCGGTCGTTCCGGCGGCCGCCTGAGAGCGACCCAAGACCGTGGAGAAGCGGTGAGGCGCGCCGGCGCCCGCGAGGTTGCGCAGGCGCGAGCGGCTTGGGGAGAGTTGCTGCGCCGCCGGAACGGCGAGGCGTCGGATCCAACGGCGACTGCGGCCGCGCTCGTCGTCGCTGGTGCGCTACTCCGCCGGGCCGTTGGCGCAGAAGTAGGTGCCCCGAAGGTCGTAGTCTTCCCAGACCGGGCAGGTCGGGCACAGGCAGCTCTTGCTCCTATCGAGGTCGTTGCATCGGGACTTGCCGACGGCGGCAGCGCAGTAGATCCCCTCGATGACCTTGGCCGGTGGAAGCTCGCCGGAATTCCAGTCGATGGTCGCGTTCTTCGCCTTGGCGCAGTCGCTCGACTGATACACGGGGCACTTGCCGCACTGGCAGCGCTCGATGTTCTTCATCGCGTAATCGACCATGAAGCATCCCCCGGTTCCGCCGGAATCGAGATAGGCGGAGCCCCGCTCGGTTCGAAACAGCAGCGGGGGCGAACTTGGTGTCGCAAGTCAGGCGATTCAAGCACACCGAATTCGACGGCCTATTTGCCCCCGCGCATCCCGGGAGGAGGAGGTACCGATAGTGGAGGGGCTCATCGCCAGCCACGACTACCTGGTGCTCGAGCCGTACTACAGGCCCTCGGTCGCGGTGGGCCCGGCGCGCGAGCGGTGGGGGCACGACGTCGGGCTGCTGCTGAAATACGCCCACCTCGACGTGATCCGGGGCAGTCCGTTCCGCTGGAGTGGGATGGCCGCGCTGCGAAGCCGTCGGCGCTCGCGGCCATCTACCCGGTCGTGCCTTTCGAGGGCGTCGAGCTTCCGGCGGCGCTCAGAGCAGGTTGCCCAGCCAGGTGAGCTGCGCGTCGATGGTTTCGGCGATCGCCTGCGGCCGGTCCGAGGACTTGGGCTCGGTGTAGGGGTTGCCGATCTCCTTGTGCTTCCAGCGCACCCAGGTCTGCTTGTACCAACCCCAGTCGAGGTTGCTGCCGGTCTTGGGAGGCGTGCCGGAGTAGGCCGAGAAGGCCCGGATTCCGGTGAGCGGCGCGACCTCCTGGCCGCCGACGATGTGGTGGATGTGCAGCAGCGCGCGGCGCGGGTACTGGGCGGTCAGATCGGTCGCCCAGCCGCCGTAGGCGGTGCCCCAGGGGCGCACCGGGTTGTTGATCTTGGTCCCGAAGGTCCCCAGCTCGTTCTGGGTGTACTTGCAGATCCCGTCGAAGGAGGAGACGTAGATCTCCATCCCGTCGAGCGCGGTGTTCTGGCGCAGCGCCTGGGCCATCAGCATCACCAGGCAGCCGCCGCGCGAGCTGCCGGCCAGGTAGATGGCGCTCGTCTCGGGCCGCACCTGGTCCTCGAGCCAGTGCACGAAGCCGTTGAGGATCTGCTGCTTCTTCGAGCTGCTGAAGAGGTGATCGAAGTTGTTGTCGTTGGCGACCGCCATCCAGGTCGTCGCCGGCGGGAACCAGCCCTGGGCTCGCAGCTTCATCGCCAGCGAGCGGCCGTCGAGGGTGACGTTCGGACAGGAGACGTTGTCGCAGGTCGAGTACCAGCCGGCGGCTTGGCCGGTCAGGCCGTTCTCGTGGTCGCTGCTGCTCGAGACCATCTGGCCGGCCGAGATGAAGACGAGCGCCTCGCGGGTGGCGGGCGCGTCCACCTCGGCGATGCGGATGAGGTGCAGGTCGGCGTCCGGCGCTCCGGCCGCGCGGAACTGCTCGAAGCCGGCCGCCGCGTGGTACTTGCCGGAGCCGTCCTTGTAGACAACCCGGCGCGAATGCACGGTCATCGTCGTGCCGGCAGGGAAGGTGAGCGCTTGTCGGAGCGTGCCGGGCTCTCCGGTCTCCGTCGAAGCGAGCGGACCAGGAGCGCCGCAAGCGGTGAGGAGAAAGGTGACGCAGAGGGCGACCGCGAGGGCGAACAATGAGCGGTTCACGAATACTCCTTGTTCCGAGTGTTTTAAGAAGAATACGCCCGCTGAGACGAGCCCGCGAAGTTACGGCCGAGTTTGCATCGAACTTGGCATTTCGGTTCCACAGCGCCCCTCTCCCGGTCCCGTGCGTGCGCCACCCGGTGAAAGCCCCCTCCTGCACAGCCCGCTGAGGACGCCGCTTGTGCCCAGCAGTTGAGTGCGCGCCGTGCGGCAGGGTGGCGGGGGTAGCCGCCAGGGGTTGGCCGCACTCAACCGCATCGAAAGCACGGGCAGCCTCGATCAGGAATCCAGGCTGGCTGCTATCAGGCAGGCCGTCTTCGCGCGGAGTAGCAGAAATCCAACTTTGAAGTGCGCCCCGGCTTTAGCCCTACCCCCAAACCCCCTCCCCGTCGGCGCGCCTTCAAAGCGAGTACTCGCCGCGGCGAGCTCAGCGCGCCGACGGGGAGGGGGCTTTCACAGCCTAGTGCTCGGAAAACGAAGGCGGACTGAAGCACGGCTTAGAGCCGTCTGCCGGGATGGAAGCGACTCTCACAGCCTGGCGTGCCGCAAGACGAAGGCGGACCGAAGCGCAGCTCGGATCCGTGTGCCGAGTTTGGAGGGGACCGAAAGCCCGCCAAAGAAAGAGTGGCCTGGCGGAGCAGCGGCCCCCTCGGATCGCAGACGTTCGCGGTCGGAGAGGGCCTGGCTCGTGCAGATCGCCACTCGCCCTAACGCAGATCGAAGGCGCGGTAGCCGCCGCCGACCAGGTAGCCGAAGGGGCCTTCGATCGAGAGCTTCACCTTGCCGGTTCTTACGACGTCGACGACGGCCGAGCTGGAGATCGCGACCGGCATCCTTCCTTCGCGGAAGAGCGGACCGAGGTCGAAGGTGGCGACGCCGAGGTTGTGGGAGACGAAGAGCGTGTCTCCCGAGACGATGGGGTTGGCCAGCGGGAAGCACGTGGTGTAGGTGCCGACTTGAGTGGCGGGGACACCGAGCGACTCGGCGAGAAGGACCACTCCCATGCCCCAGGTGTCGGGCGCTTGCGCCTTGTAGGTGTAGAAGAAGTATCGCCCGGAGAGCGCAATCCCCGTGATGGCCTCAACCGTCTCGACCCTGAAGGTCGAGTCCGTGGCGAGCGCTTTTCCCGCGGCTGTGTAGACCTGGACAAAGGGGCTGCCCCGCCTGCCGACATAGAGCCGGTCGCGGCCCAGGCCGAGCGCCGAGATCTCGCCCGTCACAGTGAGGTAGGCGGCCGGCGTCCCGCTCAGCGCGGCCGGGTTGCGCAGGTCGTACACGTCGATCCTGTTGGCGGAACCGGCGACGTAGGCGAATTCGCCGTCGGTCACCGGCTCGGCGGCGAAGCTCTGCCCGGCGGTCGCGAGCGTGACGGAGGCACGCCTTGGCCACACGGCGGTCGGGTTGGCGGTCTCATAGGCCTCGAGCCCCAGGCGCGACGTTCCGATTTCGTCGGTGAAGGCCCAGGTGATGCCGTCGGTGAAGAGCATCCATGCCGCAAAGCGGTCGTAGTAGTAGGAGACCTCGACAGAGTTGGAGCTCGAGGGCGACGCGGGAGCGAGCCCGGTGTTGTCCATCTCCATGACCGTGTAGAGACGGTTGGCCGAGCCCGACAGCTCTGCTCCTCCGAAGGCGTGGAAGGTGCCATCTCCGGCGAGGGCAGCACCTTCGTCCCTCCAACGCCCGGAGACGTCGTGGCGCCTGAGGAGCCTGCCTCCGTCGCGGTCCGGGACCGCGAGGGCGATGATGCCGTTGCGCCGGCAGCTCGCGAAGTAGACGCCGTTGGCGTGGGCCAGGCCGCCCTGCCCGCTCGACTCAGTGCAGGTCGAATAGAGCAAGGTGCCGTCAATCGCTCCGTTGGCGCTGTTGTCGCCGCCGGCGAAGGTCGCGAAGAGCGGCCCGTGGGGCGAGCCGCTGGGCCCCAACCCGACCGCGTAGCCGCCCTGCTGGAGCACGGTCCCGGCCACCGGCAAGAGGCCGCCGTCCGCGAACACGAGGGGATACGCAGGGTCTTCGACCGACAGGGCGACGGTGCCGGAGCTGCCGGAGCCGGACGAGGACCAGCCGAAGCTCACCAGCGCCGAGCTTCCTGCGGTCTGCACCGAATGAGGCACCATGCCCGCGGGCATGGGGAGCGGCACCTCCGGCGAGAGCGGGAGGAAGGTCTGGGTCGCCGCTTGGTAGCGGTAGGTGCGCAGCTTGTTCTGGAACGCCGCGTAGATCATCGCGGTGTCGCCGACGCCTCCGGAGCTCGCGAATCGAGCGTCGAGCGCTTCGACAATCCCACCGACGTTCGCGGCCCCGGCTGGCGAAGGCGCGGCCGGGTCCGCGACCGACCAGGCGACCAGCGACGCGGAGCTGGCGTTGACCGCGGCGAAGACCCAGTGGCCGACGACGACGAAGTCGTTCACCGACGCCGCCGGGGTCAGCCGCTTGCGGTGCTCGAGCCTGCCTGTGGACTGGATCTCGAACATGTCGATCCCCTGGGAGACCTGGTAGCTGAAGGCGGCCGCGAAGAGGTAGCGGCCGTGAACGACGAGCTTGCGGTAGGTGACCGAGTCCGAGTCGAGGGAGAAGCCGGCAACCACCCGCGGGTTGAGCGGGTTGGAGAAGTCGATGGTGTTGATGGCGTCGCCCTGCGCGACGAAGAGCAGGTGGTCCTTGATGGCGAGCGGGCCAGGCGTCACCTCCACGTACCGATTGCCCAGCGTCTCCATGCTCGAGCCGCTGACCCGGTGCCGGTCGAGACCGAAGCTGGCCCTGGCCAGGTTCTCGTAGACGGTGAGCAGGAGATCGGCCCCGGGCTTGGCGACGACATGCGCGCTGCGCAGGTCGCGCGGAACGGTGGAGTAGAGGCCAACGCCGAGCTCGCCGTCCTCGAAGGTGACCTGCTGGACGAACGCCTCGCCCATCGCCCGCGCTCCGGCGAAATACAGGCGGCCACCGGCGCCGGCGACGCCCGTGATCTGCAGCCCATCCGGATCCCTCATCGCCTCGATGTACTCGACCGGTTGGGCATAGCCCGGCGCGTAGCGGGCGACATAGAGGATCTGGTCGTTGCCGTCATCCACGACGTAGCCCACGAACAGGCCGCCGAAGAAGGCGGCTATCGGCTCGACGCCGCCGTACCCGTATTCGCCGAGGGTGATGCCGCGGTGATCGTCGAGCGTCCCCAGGTACTGCACCGAGCCCGCGGGGGCGGCGACATCGACCGAGTAGAGAACAGGGGGATAGGGATCAGCGTACACGCTCGTGGGCAAGGCGAGGAAGTAGAGCGTGGTCTCGACCATCCCCGCGGCCACGATGGAGTCGAAGCCTTGCGGGAGCGCGGCTTCCGCGAGCTTGTGCGGGAAGCTCACCCCGCCCTCCAGGGAAAACACCGACACCCGGTCGCGCTCGAGCGCGACGACCACGCGGGCTTCCTCCATCCCAAACGCCTCGCCGAGCGCCACCGCGAAGACCCGGTAAGCGCGCACCGGGAGCACGCTCTCGACCCTGCCGAGCGCGGGCGCCTCCAGGGTTCCGTCCAGCGGGAAGAAGACGACGGGTGTGGGCGCGCGGAAGCGGTCGGCGTCGTTTCGGAAGTCGCCCTCGAGCGTGGAGCCCGCCACCACGACGCAGTGGCCTTCGACCGTGGAGCCGTCGCTCTCTCGCCTGCTGCAGCTCATGACCGCCGGCTGCGCCTTGGGATCGGGGACGAGCCCGGGGAGCGTGGCGCGCCCGACGACCACAGGGGCGGGCGCCGAGCTTGCGGCAGCGTTCCAGTCGCTCGTGACGTCGAGCTGCACGATGGCCTGGTTCTCGGTGAGGTACGCGAACGTCTTGCCGCCGGCGGCGCTGGTGATTCCCGCGACCGACCGCGGGCGCCCGCCTATCGAGGAGAGCGCGCGCGGGTTGACCTTGTTCGGGACGGCGAAGCGCTGGCCCGACGGGCCGCTGTCGTTGCCGGCGCTATCGACGGCGGCGACCGCGACGTAGTAGGGCCGGCCCATCCCCAGGCCAGTCAGCGTGAAGCTCTGCAGGCCGGCGCCGCTGGCCGCGACGCGAATCGGCGAGGCGCCTTGCGCGGCGCCGCTGCCCGCGTAGTCGCCCGCGGCGTTGCCGTAGTAGACGAGGAACGAGTCGATGTCGGGGTCGGCGCTGGGCTGCCAGTCCAAGCTGAGCGAGTCGGAGGTCGTGCGCAGCTCGACGAGGTTCGGCGGGAAGGGCGGGGTCGAGTCCTGGAGGATGGACACCTGTGCCGCGTCGGAGCGGTTGTAGGCATCGTCCCGGGCGCGCACCGCGATGACGTTGGGGCGGTTGGCGGTCAGGTCGAACCGCAGGCGGTCCTCGGAGAAAGGATCGCAGTCCTGCCAGCCGCCTTGGGTAGTCGAGAAGCACTCGTAGCTGACCGTAGACCCGGGCGACGGATCGACGGAGGGGGTGACGAGCCGCGCCGTGACCGTCGAATCGTTGGTGACACCGTTGCTGAGATCGGCAAACGCCGGTGCATTCGGCGCGTATGTGTCGAGCTTGATACCGGCGGAGCTCACCAGGCTGATGTTCTCCGCTTGGTCGCGCAGGGCAACGCAGATGGTCTTGCCGCCGTTGCGGTCGGTCAGCACCAGGGTCGTCGTGGGCGCGAAGGGCTGCCAGAGAGCGTCTTCGGGGAAGGCGCAGTCGGCCTCGTCCTCCTTCAGCTCCCACAACGCCATCGCCACCGCGTCGTTCTCGGACTCGGACGCTTCGTCGACCGAGACTTCAGCGAGCACGACGTTGCTCGTCGCCCAATCCGTGCTCGGGAGGCCGTCGCCGCGCGTGCCGTGCAGGACGAGCCTCGGGGTCGGCGGTTTCTCTGTGTCGTAGACGATGGAGCTCGAAGCGCCTCCGCCTTCGACGAGGGCCTCGTTGCGGAAGCGGACCGAGATGACCCTGTTGCCCTGCGTGGCATCCAGGGACACCTCGGCAGACGTGCCGTAATCCACCCAGTCGCCGTCGGGCTCTCCGTCCACCAGCACCAGCATCTTCTTGGCGCCGGTCGCGAAGATGTCGAGCGAGACCGTCGATTTACTGGTTACCGGCGCGCCGCCTTCGATTGTTACCGAGCCTCCGGTCGGTGGCGTCGCGAGCAGGCGGATAGTGCCGCTGACCGGTGCGGAGACGTTGCCGGCGGCGTCCTTGAAGCGCGCGTAGACGGTCTTCTCGCCGTCGCCGGGCGGCAGCGACCAGGGCAGCGCGCTCGAGGCGACAAAGGTGGTCCAG